>JBOHUE010000154.1:0-15775 GCA_050734185.1 Candidatus Dormibacteria bacterium
CGCGCACCCCGCGTCGCCGCCGCGCCAGCGAACGCGACGAGCCTGCGCTGTGATGTCGAGATGCGGCCGGCCGATCAGGGCGGCGGCGCCGGCACCCACGCGCCGCCGGTGCACGACATCTCGGCCGTCGTGGCGCCGACCACCGGGGCCGCGTAGAACTGCCCGCGCACGTCAACGCTCGAGGGGAACCCCGGCAGCGGGATCGGCAGCGGCACGGTGCGGGTCACGACGGCGAACACGCGACAGCCGTCGGACGCGCACGCCGTCCCGTCCGGCGACTGCGCGTCGTCCGCCGTCTTGACGCCGGCGTTGCGCGCGTCGGCACCGCTGCGCGGAATCGTCGCCGACCGGTCGCCCGCCTCGATGCACGCGCGCTGGAACGCGTACAGCGAGCCGTGCCGGTCCTGCGCGCTGATGTCGACGATCGCCGAGTCACATGGCACCGCAGCGGTTGGTGCGCACTTCCCCGTGGTGTACAGGTAGCGAGGATCGACGGCGTCGGCGCCCGATTGCGCCGCCAGCTGCGCGGCCGCCTGTGTCGCGCTCGACCAGCGGAACAGGAACGCCGTGTCGGCGACCAGGCACATCAGCGCGAACAGGAACAGCGCGAAGGCGAGCGCGAAGATGATGAGCGTCTGCCCGCGCAGCGCGCGGTGGCGCTGTGTCACTGCCGGAACGGAGGTGGCAGCGCCTCGGCGTGCGCGCTCAGCGTCGGCTTCCAGAACACGCCCCAGGCGAGCGGCGTTCTGGAGAAGTCAAGCGTTGCCGTCGCCTGGCACATCACAACGCTGAGACCACGCGGCGGATTCAGCGTGTGATCGATGTACCCCGCGAACGTCGTGCCGTCAGCAGTTGTGGCGCCCAGAACGCAGGACACGTGGGCCTCCGGCGATCCGGCGTACGGCGTGGCGCCGCCGAGCGCGGTCGAGGCACGAGCGCTGTCGCCGCCGGTCAGGCACAGCGGCCCCTGCTGCCAGCGCAGCAGCGGCCCGTAGCCCTGCATCGTTCCGTAGAAGGACTCGGCGGCGAAGCGGCAGCCGGTCGGCAGCGCCGAGGTGCGCAGCTGCGCGGCGCAGCATTCGGCGCCGGCAGCGTCGTACGCACCCTGCGTGGCCTGGAAGCGTGACTCGGCGGCAAGCGCGGTCGCAGAGTCGAGCTGCTGCTGCACCGCGACCTGCAGCATCACCGCGATGAAGTTGCAAACGAGCAGCAGCATGATGGGGATGACCAGGGCGGTCTCCAGCACTGCCTGAGCCGAACTGCGTCGCCGGCGCCTGCGGCGGGCACGGTTCACGGAGCGAACCGGAGCGTGTGCGTTGTTACCCCGATGTTCGCCGGGATCTCGCCGCCGGACCCGCCGAGCCCGAACCCGGGAGGCACCACCGAGGCGACATGGCCGATGAGCCGCACGCTGACCGTCGGCGGATCGCCGCACTCAGGCGGCGACGGCGCCGCCGAACCAGGCGCTGAGGAGCACGCCGGCGCCGCGTGCTCCTCCACGCACACCGCGACGATTCGCGAGCCGAGCGTGGACTCCACCTGAGCAGGCGTCGCGGGGCACGTCGACCCCGGCCATGTTGTGATGGTGGTCGCGAACAGCGCCTGACGCAAACGCGGCTCGACCGCGGCCGTCACGGCGCGCGCGTCGGGCGCCGGTGCGCCGACGGGTGCTGCTCCCGACGCCGCAGCGACGCGCGCACCCTGTTCCACGGCGGCGACCTCGGCGCCGTTCTCCACCGCCCACAGCCCCGCGTCGATCGATGCGAGAAAGCAGACCAGGAACAGGGGCGCGACGAAGGCGAACTCCAGCGTCGCCTGACCGCGCCGCCTCGCGCACGCTCTAACGTCTCCGCCATCCCGCCGCATGGCGCGTTCGAGCGTACGCGCAGTGCACCGCCGCACCGGCGGACAGTGTCAGGACAACGTGATGAAGGCGAGGTCGACCGGCGTGAGCGCGACGACGTTCACGGGGTTGGCCGGCTGCCCCGTGTTGCGATCCACCAGCGTGACCCAGCCGCCGCCGTGGAAGACCTCGAACACATACGGCCCGCCGATTGGAATCGAGTCGAACCGGAAGTTGCCCTGGGAGCCGGCGTCGGTGAAGTAGAAGGGGCCGCTCGTGACGTAGCCGCCGGGCTCGCTGAAGAAGTGGCTGCTCAGGCGTACCTGGCCGCTGATCGGGGCGCCGCTGTGGTCGACCAGCGTGCCGCTCACCGGCTGGTTGGCGGCGAGCATGCTGCGCGCCTGCTTGGCCTCGCCCGATCCGCCGAAGTCATTGATCAACCGCTGCAGGGTCACGACCGCTTCCGCGTACGAGGCGGCACCGTTCTCCTGTGTTGCGGCGACCAGCAGTGCCTGCGGCAGCAGCGGAGCCGCAGCAGCGGCACCACCGGGACTGCGCTGTCGCGCGTCATCGAGGGCCGTGACGGCGTGGACCCCATCCCCCTCAGCCAGAAGCGCCCGCGCCTGGGCGACCAGGTCGTCGGTCTGCAGCTGCGGGACCTGAGCGGCAGCCGCGGTGCCCGACAGCGAGGGGTTGGTCACCTGACTCAATCGGCTCAGCGCCGTCGTGTAGTCACCGTGAGCCGCCGCGTCCCGAGCCGCAGCCACGAGGAGGGTGGCCTGCTCCTCGCGCACGCTGGACGCGAGAGTGGGGTCGCTCACGCTCCGGGTGAGCGCCACCGCCTGGTCGACGTGACCCTGCTGCTGGAGCGTCGTGGCCCACGCGAGTGTCGTGCGCTGCGCATTCAGCTCGGCGCCGCTGACGTCGCTGCGGTCGAACGCGAACAGCGGTCCGGTGCGGCTGGCGATGGCGTGGTACATCGCGACCGCGGTGCCGTACTGCTTCTGGTGGACCAGCTGCGCGGCGGCCGCCGCGGCGTCGCTGGTGGAGTGCGCTGCGCCACCGGCCGCCGCGACCAGCACGATGAGGACGAGCAGCACGCTCAGCACCACAATCGGCCACCGGCGCCCGCGCCGCGCAGGGGCCGTCCCCACCTGAAACGCACCACCGACGGCAGCGGCGCCGAGAGGAGGCGGCAGCGGCGGCGGCGGCGGCGGCCAGTCACGCATCACGCGCCTCAGGATGCACATTCCCGTGCCGAATGCAGCGCCGGCCGCCCATCGGCTTCAATCTGCGGCAGCGATGGACGTCCCCCGGCTGTACGGCCAGCACCTCGAGGTACCGCTCGCGACGGGCGAGCGCCGTGGTTACGTCAACCTCGACTACGCGGCCAGCACCCCCGCGATGGAGCGGGTGGTCGATGCGGTGCATGCGTTTCTGCCCTGGTACTCCAGCGTGCATCGCGGCGCGGGCTTTCTGTCGCAGGTGTCGACCCGCGCATACGAGGCGGCGCGGCGGACGATGCATGACTTCGCCGGCGCGCGGCCGTCAGATCAAGTCGTGTTTGTCCGAAACACGACGGAGGCGCTCAACGTACTGGCCTGCTGCCTGCGGCTGGCGCCGGGGCACGTCGTGCTCAGCACCGCGGTGGAGCACCACGCCAACATGCTGCCCTGGCGCCGCCTCGGGCCGGTGGTGGCGCTGCAGCCGCCCCCCTCGCCCGAGGCCCTGCTCGAGGCGGTGCGCGCCGCGCTCGAGGACCGCGCCCGTCCCGTCGGACTCGTCTCCATCACGGGCGCGAGCAATGTCACCGGGGAGGTGTTCCCCATCGCCGAGGTGGCGCGGCTGGCGCACGAGCACGACGCGCTCGTGGTCGTGGATGCGGCGCAGCTCGCGCCGCACCGCGCCATCGACATGGCCGCCAGCGGCATCGACTGCCTGGCGCTGTCCGGGCACAAGATGTACGCGCCATTCGGCGCCGGCGTGCTGATCGCGCCGCAGGCGGCGTTGCGCGACGCCGAGCCGATGCTCGCCGGCGGGGGCGCGGTGACCTACGTGACGCTCGACGAGGTCGCGTGGGCCGAGCTCCCCGATCGCCTCGAGGCCGGCAGTCCCAATGTCGTCGGTGCCATCGCGCTGGCGACCGCGGCGAGTGCGCTGACGGAGACCGGCCTCGACAGCATCGCCGCGCACGAGCGCGAGCTCGGTTCGCGTTTGGCGAAGCGGCTGCAGGCCTTGCCCTCGGTGCATCCACTCCACCTGTGGGACGGCGACGGCGTCGACCGCCTCGGCGTCTGCACCTTCACCGTCGACGGCCTCGACCACACGCTGGTCGCAGCGGCGCTGAGCGCCGAGCACGCAATCGGCGTTCGTCATGGATGCTTCTGCGCGCACCCGTACATCACCCACCTGCTCGGCATCAGCGGCGACGAGCGCGATCGCATCGGCACGCGGCTGCGGCGCGGCGAGCACCACGCGATCCCTGGCGCAGTGCGCGCATCCTTCGGGTTGGGGACGACGCCGGAGCACGTGGACCAGCTCGCCGATGCGCTCACCGACATCGTCACCAGGGGACCGCGTCTCGAGTACGAGGAGGATCCGGAGACCGGCGACTTCCGGCCGCGCGACGACCTCCGGACGTTCCCCGCGTTCGACGGGCTGCCCGACCTGGAGTCGGCGGCGACCGGCGTCGCCTGCGGTCAGTTCTAGGCGGGCACGCTCAGCAGCTGGTCGAGCGCGCCCACGTCCGTAACGGGCGTGTCGCACACGAAGTTGCGGCAGACGTACGCCGTGGCGGCGCCGTTGCGCGCGGGCCGATCCTCCAGGAGCGGCACACCGCCGGCGTCACCCCAGGCGAGCACGCGCAGCGGATCGAAGCGGCGCCACACCGTGCGCACCATCGCGCGGGTGCTCTCCGCCGAATGCTCACCCGCAACCGCTATCTCGCGCACCGGGCCGAGCACGAACTCCTCGACCGCGGCGAGGCTCGCGAGCGCGAGGGGCGCGCGCGGTACGACCTGCGCCAGCGGCCCGATGATCTCGAGCGCGAACTGACGGAGCTGGTCGTCGCCGGTGAACATCGCCAGGCGAATGAACGCGGACGCGGCCGCTGATTGACCCGACGTGACCGGGTTGTCGTCGATCGTGCGCGGGCGCACGATCAATGTCTCCGAGTCGGACGACGTGTCGTAGTAGGTGCCGTCGGAGCCGCGGTAGCGCGTCACGATCTGCTCCACCATGCGGCCCGCTGCATCGAAGTACCGCGGCTCGCCGTTCGCCTCGTACAGCGTCAGCAGCGCATCGGCGAGCAGAGCCGTGTCCTCGAGGAAGCCGTCCACGTGCGCGGTGCCGTCCTTCCAGGTGCGCTGCGTGCGGCCGTCGACGACGAGCCGCTCCAGCAGGAAGTCGGCGGCCGCGGTTGCGATCGCCGCGTAGTCGGCGCGCTGCAACACGGCCGCTGCCTCGGCGAACGCGCGCACCGTCAGCGCGTTCCATGCGGTGATCACCTTGCCGTCGCGACCCGGCGCCGGCCGCGCAGCCCGGGCCTCGTAGAGGCGCTCGTTGACGCCGGCGACACGGGAACGCAGCTCCTCGTGCGGCACGTTCATCGCGGTGGCGAGCTGTTCGAGCGGCACGGGCACCGAGAGCACCGTGGTGCGGTGCTCGAAGTTGCCGGAGTCGGTGACCCCGTAGACGCGCGCGGCGAGCTCGCCGTCGCGCTCGCCGAGCGCCGCATGCAGCTGCGCGGGCGTCCAGACGAAGAACGCGCCCTCGCCGCCGGCAGGTGAGTCTGCGTCCTGTGACGCGGCGAAACCGCCCTCGGGGAGCCGAAGCTCACGCGCGAGGTAGTCGAGGGTGCGCGTGCACACCTCGAGCAGGTCCTCGCGCCCCGAGAGCTGATACGCGTGCAGGTACACCGGTGCCAGCTGCGCGTTGTCATAGAGCATCTTCTCGAAGTGCGGCACACCCCAGTGGGCATCGACGCTGTAGCGGTGGAAGCCGCCGCCCACCTGGTCGAAGTCACCGCCACGCGCCATCGCATCGAGTGTCAGCGCCGCCGCATCCCAGAGGACCGGATCCTGGGTGACGCGATAGCGACGGAGCATGAGGTCGAGCGCCATCGGGTGCGGAAACTTGGGCGCGTCGCCGAAGCCGCCGTGGCGGCGATCGGTCTGCTGCACCAGCGACATGGCGGCGGCGTCGAGCTGGGCCGCCGAGAGCTCCTCGCCCTCGGGGAACTGCGCCGGCTTGAGCGCGTCCCGCATGCGCGCGCCGGCGGTGTCGATCTCGGCGCGACGCGTGCGGAACGCCTCTGCCGCGGCACTCAGGACGCTCGGGAACGCCGGCATGCCCATGCGCTCGACCGGCGGGAAGTAGGTGCCGCCGTAGAACGGCACGCCATCGGGTGTGAGGAACACGGTCATGGGCCAGCCGCCCTGGCCGGTCATGCCCTGCACCGCCTGCATGTAGATGCCGTCGACGTCGGGGCGCTCCTCGCGGTCGACCTTGATGCTCACGAAGTCGCGGTTCATCGCCGCCGCGATCTCCTGGTTCTCGAACGACTCGTGCGCCATCACGTGACACCAGTGACACGCGCTGTAGCCGACCGAGAGAAGCACCGGCTTGTCCTCGGCTCGTGCTCGTTCGAACGCCTCGTCGCCCCAGGGATACCAGTCGACGGGGTTGTCCTTGTGCTGTTGGAGGTACGGGCTCGTCTCGCCCGCCAGACGATTCGCCATGCGCGCAACGCTACACGAGGAGCCGGATTGCGACGGCGACGCCGACCAGCACCACGATGATGCGCAGCAGCGTGGCGGGCATGCGGCGCGCCAACGCGACGCCGGTGTAGCCGCCGGCAAGCGCTGCGGGCAGCATCACGAGCGCGGCCTCCCACGCGACGGTGGCAAACGCGGCGAAGTAGACCGCAGCGATCAGGTTGATGATCAGCTGCAGCACGCCCTTGAGCGCGTTGAGCCGCTGCACGTTGTCGTCGACGAACAGGCCGAGGCCCCCGAGCAGCAGCACCCCCTGACCCGCCCCGAAGAACGCGCCGTACACGCCGGAGCCGAAGATGGCGACCCCCAGCACCGGATGCACGCGGCGAGGACGCGCAAGCCGCGCGCTCACCAGCGGCTGCACCGCCGTCAACGCGGCGCCGGCGAGGATCAGCCAGGGGACGATCGCCTCGAACACCGAGGAGCGCGTCCGTGTCAGCAAGAACGCGCCGAGGATCGCGCCGACGCCGGCGATCAGCCCGAGGTCGCGAACCCGCGGCCACTGCCCGCGCAGCTCATCGCGATACGCGGTGCTGCCGCCGGCGTAGCCGAGCACGAGGCCGATGGTGTTGGTGATGTTGGCGAGCAGCGGCGGGTAGCCCGCGAGCAGCAGAGCCGGGAACGACAGCAGCGAGCCGCCGCCTGCCACCGTGTTGATCGCCGCGGCGAGGAACGCCGAGACCGCGAAGAGCGCGAGGCTGCCGCCTCCCGGATGGATCATGGTCTGCGCGCCGGCGTCAGACGGAGCATCACGAGCACCGCGACGACCGCCGCCACGAGCGTCACCGCGGCGATCCCCAGCCAGCGGTACACGAGCGCCTGATCGGTGTAGTGCGGCGGCGCGGGGAAGGCCTGCAGCGTGTGCACCCAGAGCCCGTCGGTGGTAGCGGCGTACACGGATTTCGCCCCGCTGTCCGCCGCCAGCGCGTTCACAGTGTCGGGGAGGCCGGGGCCCGCGCGTATCCAATCGTCGCCGCCGTCGGTGCTGATGAGCACCGCGTAGCCATCTGTGCTCAGGTACACCGCGTTGCTCAGCGGCTGAGCGAACGCCGTCAGCGAGGTGATCCGGGGCACGCCCTGGACGAGGCTCTGGTTGAGCAGCAGCAACGCTTGCTTCCAATCGCCGTCCTGGCCGCGGCGCCAGACGGTGCCGTCGCCCCCGACGGCGACGACGACTCCGGGCAGCGCTGCCGGGGCGGCGATGAGGTGCGCGTTCGGTCCCAGGTCCGGGCTCCCCGGATCCCGCTGCGGCGCGCTCGCGCCGCGCTGCCGCACGACCGTCCCGTCCGCGATCGTCCACATGTAATTGCCGGATGTGACCGCAACTTGCGGGAGCTGCGCACCGGGCGCGGGCGCGAAGTGCGCCCCCCTGTCGGTCGATCGCAGCACCTCGCCGGAGGCGGTGCGGACGACGATGGTCTCCCCGCTCGCGCCGACGTCACGAATGGCCGTGCCGCGCAAACCGACGGGCGTCCACCACGGGGATGCCGCCGCGGCGCCGACGCCGCCGGCGAGCACGGCGAGGGCAGCCGCGGTGGCGCCCAACGCCGCGGCGCGGAAGTGGCGAGCCCGAACGTCAGAAGCCATAGAGGCCCGGGACGATTGCGAACTGCAGCGCGATGTCCGCGACGGCATGGATGGTCACCGCGGGCCAGATCGAGCCGGTGCGCTGCACCAGCAAGCCGAAGACGAGGCCGACAACGAAGGTGATGGGCACGAACGGCGCCTCCGGGCCGCCGTACGCGATCGCCAGATGCGCGAGCGCGAACACCGCTGCCTGCGTCAGGTTGGCCCAACCACGCGGCATGACGCGCTCGAGCGCCCCGAGCAGCAGCCCGCGGAACTGCACCTCCTGCGCGAAGGCCTGCAGCGCGTTGGCGGGCGCCAGCCAGGCAAGGTCGCGCAGCGTCGCAACCGGCTGCACTGCCACGCGGCCGAGCCATGACGCGGGCAGCGCCAGCGCGACACCGAGGAGCGCGAGCGAGCCGGCGACACCGACGGCGAGCCCCCACGGCCGCGCCGCCAAGCGCAGACGCGGCCGCCACTCGCTGGGCACGAGTCGCAGCGCCGCAACCGCCACCAGCAGCGTGAGCACGGCCTGCGCCAGCGACGCCCAGAACACCTGCGCATCCCCGTTGCCGACGGCGGACTCGAAAAGTCCGTCACCGAAGACGTCGACGAGGAGCTGCGGCAGCGCGCTCAACACGACGTAGGTCGCCGCCACCGACAGCAGCGCCAGCAGCATCGCTCGAGACGCACGCAGGCGCGGCAGCACCAGAGCGGGCGCCGCCATGAGGATCGACGCCGCGCCGATGCGCGCCGTGTACGGATCGACGCCGTTGGGGTCGCTGAACGCGTTGGGCACGAGGAGCGCCGCACCCAGCGCGAGCATGCCGAGCACGAGCGTCGCGACGGCCGTCCACCACGGCGCCGCGCGTGCGCTCCGCATCGAGCTCCCGAGCTGCGACGCGATCAACGCAACCGTGCCGGGGCGGGAGGCATCACTCGAGTTGATAGCACGTCCCCCCGTCGGCTGACCCGGCCATGCGTTCCGGTAATCTTCAGCAACGCGATGAGCGTGACCATCCTGGTTGGGGGCCAGTGGGGAGACGAAGGGAAGGGCAAGGTCATCGACCTGCTCGCCGACAAGGTCAATATGGTCGTGCGCTCCCAGGGGGGCAACAACGCCGGCCATACGGTCGTTGTCGATGGCAACGAGCATCGCTTCCATCTGATCCCGAGCGGCATCCTCAACCCCGAGACCGTCTGCGTGATCGGCCACGGCGTCGTGGTCGACCCGAGCGCGTTCCTGCAGGAGCTCGACCGCCACCAGGCGGAGGGCGTCGACACGCGCAACCTGGTGCTCAGCGAGCGCGCGCACATGGTGATGCCGTACCACCCGGTGCTCGACAAGCTGGGCGAGGAGATGCGAGGCGACGATCGCCTCGGCACCACCTGGCGTGGCATCGGCCCTGCATACGAGGACAAGATCCGGCGCATCGGCTTTCGCATCGGTGACCTGCAGAAGCCGGCGTTCCTCGAGAAGAAGCTGCGATTCGTGCTCCGGCTCAAGAACGAGACGCTGACCAAGCTCTACGACGCAGAGCCCTTCGACGAGGCCGCGATCCTGGAGGAGTACCTCGGCTACGCCGAGCGAATGGAGCCGTACATCCGCGACATCTATCCGATCATCCAGTCGGCTCTGGGCGAAAACCAGCGCGTGCTGCTCGAGGGCGCGCAGGGTGTGATGCTCGACATAGACCTGGGCACCTATCCGTACGTGACCTCGTCGGCGCCCAGCGCGGGCGGCGCGTGCACCGGCAGCGGCATCCCGCCGTCACGGGTCACCTCGACGCTCGGGGTGTTCAAGGCGTACACCACGCGAGTCGGGTACGGGCCCTTCCCGACGGAGCTGAGCAACGGACTCGGGGAGTTCATCCGGGAGCACGGCAACGAGTACGGCACGACCACCGGGCGCGCCCGCCGCGTCGGCTGGTTCGACGCCGCCGTCGGCCGCTACTCGGTGAACACCAACGGAATCAACTCGATCGTCCTCACCAAGGTCGACGTTCTGGACGAGCTCGACACAATCAAAATCTGCACCGGGTACATGAGCAAGGGCGAGTACTGGGATCATCCGATGGCCAACATCTCTCATCTCAAGCACCTCGAGCCGGTGTACGAGGAGATGCCCGGCTGGCGCACCTCGACGCGCGACTGCCGCAGCTTCGCCGACCTGCCGCAGGCATGCCACGACTACGTGGCGCGCATCGGCGAGCTGTGCGGCGCTTCCGTTGACATCGTCTCGGTGGGTCCGGACCGCGACCACACGCTGGTGCGGCAGCTGAACCTCTAGGCGCGAGGTATGGACTGGGCCACGATCTCGGCGCTGGCCACGGCATTCGGCACGCTCGTGCTCGCCCTGGCGACATTCGCCTCGGTGCGCTCCGCCAACATGGCTGCGCGAACGGCGGAGCGCGCGCTGGCGTTCAACCTGCGCCCGCTGCTGTTTCAGTCACGGCTGCATGACCCCCCGCAGAAGATCACGTGGATCGACCGGCGCGTGCACCGGCTGGATGGTGGCCACGGTGTCGCCGAAGTCACAGACGACGTCGTGTACCTCGCGCTCGGGCTGCGCAACGCAGGCGCCGGGATGGCGGTGCTGCAGGCGTGGCGCCCGTCGACGGACTTCGAGAACATGCGGCAGGACAGTCCCGCGCCGCTCGACTCCTTCCGGCGGCAGACCCGCGACCTGTACATCCCGCCGGACGATGTCGGGTTCTGGCAGGGCGCCATCCGCGAGCAATCAGACGAGCTGTTCGCGCCGCTGGCGAAGACGATCACGGCGCGCGAGCCGTTCCTCGTCGAGATTCTCTACGTCAACACCGAGGGCGGTCAGCGGACCGTCAGCCGCTTCCTGTTCCTGCCGACCGAGAACGATGGGTGGCTGTGCACGGTGGGCCGCCACTTCAGCCTGGACCACGACCTGCCGCGCTGACGGCGCCTCGCCGGACAAAAAATAGGGCAGGGAGCGGGTTGACCGCTACCTGCCCCGGGTCGGGAAGGGATAGGGAGATCAAGAAATGAATGCCGCTACATGCGGGCCCCACCTAGACAGCGCCGTGACTGTACCACGCGATTCAGTCAGGGTGGGAGACGCCTTTTGCCCACTCCTCGAGGGCCTCGGGGACCGGCGCCGGGAGGCGCACGTCGACCTCGGCGATGAGGTCGCCCGCACCCTCACCGCGGACGTGCGGCATGCCAAGGCCCCGAAGCCGCAGCTTGGCCCCGTTCTGGGTGGCGGCCGGGATCGTCAGGGAGACGGGCGTGCCCTTGAGCGTCCGCACCGGGACGCTGCCGCCGGCGATGGCGACCTCCAGAGGCACGGGCACCGTGGTCTCCAGGTTCGCACCGTGGCGGGTGATGTGCGCGTGCGGCCGGATGTGGACGCGGACGAACAGGTCGCCGGCGCCACCCCCGCCTCCGCCGGCGCCGCCCTGCCCGGCCGCGCGCACGCGCGCGCCCTCGTGGATGCCCGCGGGGATGCTGATCTCGACGCGACGGGAGCGCCCATCGCCGCCGGTCAGCTCGATCGTCCGCGTGGTGCCCGCGAACGCCTCCTCGAGCGTGACCTCGGTGTCCCCCTCGACGTCCTGGCCGCGCACTGCCGGCATGGTCCGCCGGCGAAAGGTCTGTGCGCCACCGCCGCGCCTGAAGCCGCCACCGCCGCCGAAGAAGGTCTCGAAGAAATCGCTGAAGGGCGCCGAGTCGCCGAACATGTCCTCGAGCTCGTCGGGCGACACGGTGCGGTACTCGAACTGCTGGCCGCCGGGACCTCCAGGACCGCCGCGCGCGGCGAACGGGTTGGGCCCAGGCCGGCCGGCACGCTCCCACTGCTCGTACTCCTGCCAGCGCGGCCCCAGCTCGTCGTACCTCTTGCGCTTCTCGGGATCGCCCAGGACCTCGTGGGCCTCGTTCACCTCCTTGAAGCGGTCCTCGGCCGACTTGTCGTCGGGGTTGACGTCAGGATGGTGCTTGCGGGCGAGCTTGCGGAAGGCGGAGTGGATCTCCTTCTCGGTGGCCGTGCGGGGGACACCGAGCGTGGCGTAGTAGTCCTTGAAGGTTGTGGCCATCGCTCCCTGTAGTGCACCGCGACATGTGGCGGCCTAAACGCCCGCTGCTATCCTGAGCCACGTCGCCCCCATGCTTCGATTCCCTCCCAGGCCCCTGAGGCGACAACGAGCGGTTCACGCGCTGCATCTCATCGCGATCACCGCCGTGCTCGCCGCCGGCTCCCTGGCCACCGCCGTTCCCGTCCGCGCAGCGAACGACTTCAAGCCGCTCGGTGCGCTGCCGGCGCTCGGCACCGGCCGGGTGTGGAGCGTGGCGATCAACCAGGCCACGCCGGCGGTGATCCTGGTGGGGAGCGACGCTGGTGTCTACACAAGCCGCGACGCAGGGGCCACATGGAAACAGACGCTCGCCGGCGTTCGTGTTTGGGTTGTCGGATTCGACGCGCGCAACCCGGGGACCACGTTCGCCGGCACGGCCACCGAGGGCGTGTGGTCCAGCGGCGACGGCGGCACCACCTGGGCCGCCTCGGCCACGGGCCTCAACAACATGGACGTGCGCGCGCTGGCGTTCGGTCTTGACGGCCTCGCCGCCGGCACCGACGACGGCGTGTACCTCAGCCGCGACGGCAAGACGTGGAGCCTCGCGGGCCTGCAGGGAAACTCGGTCTCCTCCCTGGCGGTGGCGACCAACAGCCCGCAGTTCACCGTGATCGCCGGTATCGACTCCGGCCACCTCGCCCCGGGCTTTCTGTACCGGGGCACGGGCGCCACGTGGCAGCCGCTGCAGTCGGGCCTGCCCGCGGGCGCCGCTGCGACGGCGCTGTCCGCGGGGCCGACGTCGGCGAGCGTCCCCCAGCGGCCCTTGCTCGCTGTGACCACCAAGGGCGTGTACCGCAGCGGCGACTCGGGGACGACGTGGACGGCCGCGACCGGCGTGCCGCCGGCGGTGACCGCGACGACGGCGACGTTCGACCCCCTCGACCCCGCCGTGGTCTACGCCGGAGCGGACCAGGGCGGCAGCACCGGCGGCTCGCTGCTGCGCTCGACCGACGGCGGTATGAGCTTCGGCGCCTTCGGCGCGGGCCTGCCCGCGAGCGCGGTGAACGTTGAGCGCATCGCGCTCGCGCCCAGCAACCCTCTCGGTGTCGTCGTGGCGCTGGTACCGCCGAAGGGCGGCGGCGCGCTGTACGCGGCGCAGGACACTACCCTGCCGGCGCCACCGGCGCTGACGGCGGAGGCGCCGGGAGCCCCGGTCCCGACGGTCGTCTCCCCCGCGCCCACGGCACGGCCCACGCCGACGCCCGCGCCGGCGCAGGCGGGGACGACGCAGCCCGGCGGTCTCGGCTCGTTCCTGGGCGCCGCCTTCCACTGGCCCACGCCGCTCGTGTTCGAGATCATCTTCGTGCTGGTGCTGATATACGCGGCCATTCGCTGGCGCGAGCGCTCGTTCATCGAGGGCCCGCCCTGAGCGTGGTTGCTCTTGCCGCTGGACCCTCGGTCCCCCTGGCGTTCCTTGCCGGATTGGTCTCGTTCCTGTCGCCGTGCGTCTTCCCGCTGATGCCGGCGTACGCGGCCTACCTCAGCGGTCGCGCCGGACGGCCGGCGCTGGCCACCGCCGACGGTGGTTCCACCGAGGCGCAGACCAACGTGCCGGTGCTGATCAACGGTGTGGCGTTCGTCCTCGGCTTCAGCGTCGTGTTCATCGCCGTCTTCTACGTGTTCCAGGTGCTCGACGTCACGGTCTTCTCGCGCAACCTCGACCTCGTCAACCGCATCGCCGGCGCGGTGATCATCGTGATGGCGCTGCAGACGCTCGGCGTGTTCAAGGTGGGATTCCTCATGCGCGAGCGTCGCGTGCACCTCACGCCGACGTACGGGGCGGCGGGCGCGTTTCTGCTCGGACTGACGTTCGCCGCGGGCTGGACTCCATGTCTGGGCCCGCAGCTGGGCGCGATCCTCACGCTCGCGCAGAATCGCGAGCTCGGCGGACTGCCGTTCATGATCCTGTACTGCATCGGCCTCGCCGTCCCGTTCCTGCTGCTTGCGGTGCTCGCCGACCGGCTGCAGGGAGCGATCCGCGCAGTGAACCGCCACCTCGGCGTGATCAACCTGATCGCCGGTGGCATCCTGCTGGTGTTCGGCATCCTGCTCATCACGGGACGGCTGACCGTGCTGAGCACGCTGTCGTTTCAATCACCGTTCAACCTGTGACCGGCGAGCCGCGCGAGGTCGCGCGCGACGTGCTGCGAACCGCAGGGCACGCACGTGGAACGCAGCCCCTGCTCATGCTGGTGTGTGGCCCGCCCGGCTCGGGCAAATCCGTCGTCGCACAGCGAATCGGTGACGTCAGCGGCACGGTGACGCTGCACAAGGATGCCTTCAAG
This sequence comes from Candidatus Dormibacteria bacterium, assembly GCA_050734185.1. Lineage (GTDB taxonomy): Bacteria > Chloroflexota > Dormibacteria > Aeolococcales > Aeolococcaceae > JAFALX01. The sequence continues at coordinate 14,576 of JBOHUE010000154.1, forward strand.
GAACCCCTGATGACTGCGCTCGGCGTGCACTCGGTGGCGGAGTCGACGGCGCTGGGGGCAGCCGCCGTGCTGACGCTGTTCGCCGCCGCAGAGGCGGTGCTGCGCCGGCGAACGGACCTCATCCTCGAGTGCACATTCAACCGCGCCGACGGCGACCGCATCGGAAGGCTGCAACGCTCGCACGACGCGGCGCTTCTGCAGGTCCACGTCACGGCGCCGATCGAGGTCCTCGAGGCGCGCTGGCGCGAGCGCGCGAGCCTCCGGCATCCCGGTCACCTCGACAGCGAGCGGCTGCCGGAGATGCGCGAGCGGGTGATCGCCGGCACGTGGGATCCGATGCCACTCGACGGACCGCTGCTGCGGATCGACACGTCGGCGGGGGCCGCGTTCGACGCAGCGCGCTGGATGGACGATCTCAGGCAGGCCCAGGCCGCGGCAGCCACACGCTGACCGTGGTGCCGGCGCCCTCTGCGCTGAAGACCGCCACCTCGCCGCCCATCGAGCGCGCCAGTCCCTGCACGATGCTCAGCCCGAGCCCGCTGCCGCCCTCCTCGCGGGCGCGCGTCTTCTCGCCGCGGTAGAAGCGCTCGAACACGTGGGGCAGATCTGCCGGCGCGATCCCCGGCCCGTCGTCGTGCACGTCGATGCGCACGCGCTCGCCGTCGACGCTGGTGCTCCAGCGCTGTCGTGCTCCGCTTGCGTATTTGCAAGCATTGACCAAAAGGTTGCGAGCGATCGTGTGCAGCGCGATGCGGTCGGCGTTCACCACGAGCGCAGGCGGCGCGAACCGGCGTTCCACCGTAGCGGGCATGCCCGGGACGCCCTCGTCGAGCACAGAGCCGAGCTCCTGGTTGACGTCGAGGGCCTCCGGCTGCAGCGCGCGGCGCGCGTCGATCCGCGCGAGGGTGAGCAGGTCGAGCACGAGATGGCGCATGCGGTCGGCCTCGACCGCCATTGCTTCGAGCGATGAGTCGAGCGCCACAGGATCACGGCCGGCGCCGCGGCGGAGCACATCGATGTAGCCCTTGAGGGCGGTGACCGGAGTGCGCAGCTCATGCGACGCGTCGGCGATGAAGCGGCGAACCTGCGCTTCCGACTCCTGCTGCGCATTGAAGAGATCCTCGATGCGGTCGGCCATGTGGTCGAAGCTGCGCGTCAGCGCGCCGACCTCGTCGTCCCTCGATTGCAGCCGGCTGCGCG
>JBOHUE010000155.1:0-4754 GCA_050734185.1 Candidatus Dormibacteria bacterium
GCGAGGCAGCGACGCGTCCACCAAGGGGCGGCTCCGCCGCGTGGCGGTGGGCATCCTCGCCGAGCACGACGGCGACTCACGGGTCGGCGAGCTGCGCACAGACCTGGCGAGCGCGCTCTTCTAGGACCGCCGCAGCGGTGCGCTGAGGAAGTTTCCGAACAGGTCGGGTGTGTCCGTCGCAGGGTCTCCAACCTGCGCGAAGGTGTCGAAGCGGGAGCGCAGCGCCGCGTACTGCGACACCAGCGCGGGATCCCCGTATGCCTCACCTGGGTCCCACTCGTGCAAATAGCGAACCTCGGAGATGCCCGCCTGCAGCATCTCCTTCAGACAGCCGAAGCAGGGCTGCATCGTGCTGGTGAGCGAGGCGCCGAGCACCTGCTGCCCGAAACGCGCGGCGGTGAGGATGGCGTTCTGCTCCGCGTGCACACAGATGCATACGTCGTACGCGCCACCGCGCAACCGGTCGTCATCGCGTCGCGAACAACGCAGGCAGCCGCCCTCTGAACAGTTGGGCGTGCCGAACGGCGTGCCGTTGTAGCCGGTGCTGAGCACGCGCCCCTCCCGCGTGATGACCGCGCCCACGCGACGGCCCAGACAGTCGGCACGCGTGCGCGCCGCGAGCGCGATGAGCAGGAAGTACTGCTGCTTGTCCGGACGTGGGGGCGCCGTCATGCCAGCTATGGTGGCGGATCAGAGACGGCAGACCGCAATCGTGCCCGCGTCGCGGATCGCCTTCTCCGTGGCCGTGGGGATGGAGTTGAGCGGCTGGTACACGAGATCGGCTCCGTCGACGTCCAGGTGGCGGTACATGTCGTCGCTGAGCACTTCGATGAAGCTCTTGGACGCGAGGATCGTGCCGTCGCGCGCGGTCTCCTGCAGGCGCGCGCACTCGTTCATCTCGTCGCCGAGGGCGGTGACGTCGAGGCGGCCACCGGGAACCAGCTGGCCGACGTACAGGTTCGGGCCCCAGTGCAGCCCGGCGTTGATGCGAAGCTGCGGCAGGTGCCGGTCCTCGCGCGACAGCTCCGCCGAGACGTCCTGCAGCGACCTGGCGGTGCGCAGCGCACCTGCCGCGGCATCCCCGGGTGTGCCGGAGTCACCGACCAGGTACAGCGCGGTCCATCCGTCGCCCGCGTGCTTGCCGACGATGCCGCCGTTTGTTGCGACCGCGGCATCGAACTCACCCGTCAGCCGGCTGATGAGGTCGAAGTAGTGCACCGTCGGCATGCTTCGCGAGATCTCACCGGAGCCCTGGAGGTCGGCGAAGATGATCGCCGACTGGTGGCGCCCGGGAGTCACCAGCTTTGCCATCCGCTCGTACATGCCCTCGTCGCCACGTGCGAGCAGCGCCAGCAGCATCGGCCGCAGCGCGAGCATCGAGATCAGACAGCTGCCGAGGATCTCGCCCCCCGGTTCACGCATCCGCACGACCATGAAGTTGGTCTTGAGCGGCGCGAGACCACCCCCCGGCATGTACTCGTAGCTCCCGGTCCACACGTCCGGCTCTTCCTTGGATGTAAGCTCGCCGACCGCCGGACCGAGCGGCCCCTCGAGACGCGCGACGAGAGCCGCGTGCTCCGCGGGATCCTCGGGGATGAGAAACGGCAGCGCCGTATCGATGAGAGTGCGCAGGCTCTCCGGCGTGATCATGCTCAGCCAGATCCTGTTCGTCAGCGCGTCGACGATGTGCTTGCCGACGCCCAGAGCCTTGTCATCGCGCTCGCGGAGAAAGTCCTTGAACGAGTCCGACGCCCACATGAGCGTGCGATCCCGGTCGAGCACGATGGTGGACCAGTTGGTGGTCTGGAGCCACTCCACCCACTCCGAAAGTCGCGGATCCATGCGCGCCAGGATCGTACACAGCGCCCCGTGGAACGCGCCGCCTGCTCGCGCCAGGCCGCAGAATCGACGCCTGCGATCGCATCCTCGGGCGGGTAGCTCAGCCGGTTAGAGCAAGGGGCTCATAACCCCAAGGTCGCTGGTTCGAATCCAGCCCCGCCCACAACATCCGGCACCTTCACCTGGGGTCGTTCTCGCACCGATGGGCACATCTCCGCCCGAGCTGTTTCTGGCGCACCTTGCTCGCCTCGCGGGTGGCGTCGAGCCGGTCTTCTTCCAGATCGAGGCCACGGCGGGCCTGGCAGCCGTGGTGGCGGTGGCGTACCGCGGCTACCCGAGCCGCGGTCAGATGACGGCATTCACCTACGGTCTGTCGCTCGCCGAGCACGTCGAGTGGACAGCCGGCAAACCGGAGCTGTGCATCTGCGTGCGTTCGATGGACGAGCGTTGGGCGCAAGCGGTCGCGTACACCGTCGATCAGATGCGCGTGATGTCCCCATTCAGTCGCGGGACCGCCATCAACTTCGGCGCCCGGATATCGAAGGAGTCGAAGATGGATGGGTTCCTCGTGTCCGAATCACGAGTGCTGACGCGCTACGACCTGACGGTCGACGTCGGCGCAGACAGGCCCATCACCATCGCCGGCATCTATCCCACCTACCAGAGCGAGCGTGATTACGTCGCGGTACACGGGCTGGATGCGCTGTGGCAGCGAGTGCCGGATCCGACGGACGTGAAGAGGCCGCCGGCCGCCTAGGAACGCTGCGAGGGCAGCACACTGCGTGTGCTATCATGCACATATGCGTGCGGTTGTTGACAGTTCGAGCTGGATCTCGCTGGCGCGGGCGGGATTGCTCGATGTTCTTCGTACCGCCGCAGTCGAACCAGTGCTGCTCGATGTCGTGCGTGCGGAGATCGTCGATGAGGGTCGCCGAGGCGGCTATTCAGACGCAACTGCCCTCGCGGCCGCCGTCGCCGACCTGCAACAAACGCCGACTGCCGGGCGGGCGCCCATCGACGCTCGGATTCTGGAGGCAGCGCGCACGATTGGAATGCTGATCGCGAACGACCTCGCCCTCGGGCGCAGAGCCCGCTCACTCGGCATCGCGTGGATTCGGACCGCAGATCTGATCCTTCTCGCCGTCGAAAGCGGATCCATGTCGGGACGGGAGGGCATCCAAGGGGTGACGGCACTCGAAGCGAGCGGGCGGATAACCAGCGAGCTGGCTGATGCGTACCGTGAGCAGCTATCGTGAGACGTTCGGTCAGAGTGAACACCACACTCGATGACGATCTGTTGGAGCGCATCGACGCTTTCGCGAGCCAGCGGCGCGAGGACAGATCGACAGCGATCCGCCAACTCGTCGACATTGCACTTCGCGAACTGTCGAAGCACGACGCTCTCGATGCATATCGTCAGGGGCGCCTCACACTCCGAGAGTTCGCGGCCGTTCTGAACATCGGCGTCTGGGCGGCGCATGACCTCCTCCTCGCCGAGGGGGTGGCGATTGCCCAAGGCAGCCTTAGCGAAACGAGTTCTGCAGTCGAAGCGCTTCTCCGCTCGACCGCGGGCCACGGGACGTCGCGCCCCGGCGGACGTGCTCGACGACCTCGATCCGCGCAGCAGCGGCTTTAACCTGGCGCCCGGTCCACGCGCTGCTCACGCCCGCGCTCACGCACCGCTGCGAGCTCGCGCACGCGGCTCAGCGTGTCGATCTCGCTCACCGGCTTGTCGTGCCTCCAGTGCGCGATCCGCGGGAAGCGCAGCGCATACCCCGAGCGGTGGCGTTTCGACGCTTGCACTGCATCGAACGCCACCTCCAACACGATGATCGGCTCGACGCTGCGATAGTGGCCGCGGTCAAGCGTCGTGATGTCGAGTAGCAGCTGCGTCATCTCCGCGATCTCGGCGTCCGTGAGTCCCGTGTACGCCTTGCCGATCGGCACGAGCTCGTCGGTTTCGTCGACGCGCACCGCGAAGGTGACGTCGCTGAGCACGCCGCGGCGCTTGCCGTGGCCCCACTCCGCACCGATGACCACGACATCGAGGGTGTCGAGTGGGCGCTTGAGCTTGAGCCAGCTGAGACCGCGACGCCCCGGCGTATAGGACGAGTCGGGGCGCTTCAGCATCAGCCCCTCGTTGTTGCGCGCGCGTGCGTCCTCAAAGCGGCGGTCGATCTCGGCGGCGCCGTGAACCTCCTCGAGATGCGCGAGAACGATGGCGTCCGGTGTGTGCAGGCTTTCCAGGCGAGCCCGGCGTTCGCGCAGCGGCGCGTCCAGCAACACGTCGTCATCGATCACGAGCAGGTCCCAGGCGACGTACACGACCGGTGCAGTCGACAGCGCCGCCGCATCCGGCTGCACCCGCCCGAGCCGCGTCTGCAGCGCCGCGAACGGCATCACGCGGCCTCGATGGAACGCGAGGGCCTCGCCATCCATGATGACGTCGTGCCCGAGGTCGGCGGCCGCGCGGGTGATCTCCGGGAACTGCCGTGTGATGTCGTGCAGGTCGCGGCTGTACAGCGCCACACGATCGCCACGACGATGCAGCTGGCACCTGATTCCGTCGTACTTGTCTTCAACCCATGCATCGTCGCCCATGCGCGCGACCGCCTCGTCGGCATCCGCCACCGGCGTGGCCAGCATGAAGCGCATTGGCACGAACCACTCCGGCCGCGCACCGTCGAGATCGCCCGCCACGGCCAGCTGCGCCGCGACGCCGAGGTCGCCCGCGACCATGACGGCGCGGCTCACGGCCTTGGGATCGGCGTCGAACGCCACGCCGATAGCCTCCTCCACCAGCCCCTCGCGCAGGCCGATGCGCATGTCCCCAGAGATCAGCTTGGCGAGGAAGCGCGCGCCGCCCGGTGACACGCGTTCGAGCAGGCCGCGCAGCGCCGCGGCCTTGCCGCGGG
>JBOHUE010000156.1:0-3467 GCA_050734185.1 Candidatus Dormibacteria bacterium
CGTTTTCTCCCGGGCCGGTGCTATCGGCCGCCAGAAAGGTCTGACGATGACCGACACGCCCGTCGACGCCGCCCAGCTTCCGCCCGCGCCCGACGATGAGGCCGCGGTGGCGCGCCGCCGCCGCTCCCGCCGCCGCCGGATGCTGGCGCGGCTCACTGCCGGCCAGCTCGAGGACCGTCCGGTCGAAATCGAGGTGGAGGAGCCGTTCTCGCCGGCGTTCGAAGGGTTCGCGGGCACGGGCCTCGAGGAGGTCGGGTACTCGCTGAGCGACTTCTTCTCGCAGATGGCGCCGATCCGCAAGCGGCAGAAGCGCATGCCGGTCGCCGACGCGCGGACCGTGCTGATGCAGGAGGAAACCGATCGCCTCATCGACATGGACCGCGTCTACGACGACGCCATCCACCTGATCGAGGACGACGGCATCGTGTTCATCGACGAGGTGGACAAGATCTGCGGCCGCAGCTCCGACCACGGCCCGGACGTCAGCGGCGAGGGCGTGCAGCGTGACCTGCTGCCGATTCTCGAGGGGTCGACCGTGCATACGCGGTACGGCCCGGTGCGCACCGACCACGTGCTCTACATCGCCGCCGGCGCCTTCACGGCCGCCCGGCCCAGCGACCTCATCCCCGAGTTCCAGGGGCGCTTCCCGATCCGGGTGGAGCTCAAGGCCCTGAGCGAGGACGACCTGGTGCGAATCCTCACCGAGCCGAGCAACGCGCTGACCCGGCAGTACGCTGCGCTCCTCGCCACCGAGGGTGTGGAGCTCGAGTTCTCCCCCGACGGCATCCGCGAGCTCGCCCGCCAGGCGCATCTGGTGAACGAGGAGGACGAGAACATCGGCGCCCGCCGCCTGTTCACCATCATGGAGCAGGTCCTGGAGGAGATCTCCTTCCGCGCCGAGGATCACCAGGGCGCGACCGTCGTCATCGACGCGGACTACGTGTCACGCCGCCTCGGCAGCCTCGTCCGCAATCAGGACCTGCGGCACTTCGTGCTCTGAGCGCCCCTCAGGGAGCGCGCTCGGCGAGCCTTTTCAACGTCGTCCCGTCGGCAGGTGCGGCGCTGATGTCGGCGGGCCACGCGTCGACGACCCCGGAGGCCCAGATGGCCCAGTTGCGCACCATGTCTTCGAAGTCGGCGAGGAAACGCCCAACAAGGAGTGTGTGGGCCGATCGTTCCGGAAACGGTCCCTCGCCCGCGAGGTAGCCCTTCGCTATCGCGATGTTCTCTGCAGCGCGCTCGTCCGCCCAGGTGCGCGCGGCTTCCAGCGAGGCGAGCAGGTCCGCTTTGGAACCGTTCTCGGCAAAGAAGACCTTGAGCAGCGCTTCGAACTCGAGGTGCGGTCCGGCGCCCGGGCGCGCCGCCCACGCGCCGAGGGCGCGGCGGCCCTTCGGAGTGATCGAATACAGGGTGCGACGGCGACGTCCCATGGTTTCCTCGGCTTTTCGCGCGAACCCGCGCGAGACGAGCTTCTTCGGCTCCTCGTACAACTTGCTCGCCGCCCGCGGCCAGAAGCGGCTCATGCCTCGGTCCATCTGCTGCGTCAGCTCGTACGTCGTCCAGGGCTTGATCGCCAGAAGCCCGAGGATCGCGTACGACGTGGCCGTCAGTTCCGATTCGGTTGACATATCCTCCCCTGGGGAGTACGGTGGCACGCAATCGTCCCAAAGGGAGTATAGGGGAGCGCAGGACATAGTGACGAGTGCAGATCGAGCGGCGAATGCTGAGATGACGCGGGTCTGGGACGGTGAGGAGGGGGAGGACTGGACCCGCGACGAGGAGCATTACAACGAGGCAGTGGCGCGCTTCGATGCGCCGTTGTTCGCTGCCGCCGCGATCGAGCCGTCGGACGCCGTCCTCGACATTGGGTGCGGGACCGGCTTCACGACACGGGAGGCGGCGCGTCGGGCGCACACCGGACGAGCGCTTGGCGTCGACCTCTCGGCGCGCATGCTGGAGAGGGCTCGCGAGCGAGCTCAGCTCGAGGGCCTCGAGAACGCCGTGTTCGAGCAGGCCGATGCGCAGGTACACCGCTTTGCGCCACACAGCTTCGACATCGCGATCAGCCGGTTCGGCGCGATGTTCTTCGACGACCAGGTCGCCGCCTTCGCCAACATTGCGGCGGCCATCGGTCCACGCGGCCGGCTCGTGCTGCTCGTGTGGCAGGGGCTGCCCCGTAACGCGTGGGTGTCAACCGTCCGCGACGCATTTGCGAGCGGCCGGTCTCTGCCGGAGCCTGAGCCTGGCCGGCCGGGTCCGTTCGGTCTCGCCGACGCTGAGCGCGCTCGCCGGATTCTCGGCGGAGCCGGGTTCGACAAATCGGAGGTGATGGGGTGCGCCGCGCCGATGTGGCTGGGCGCCGACATCGGCGGCGCGCTTGCGTTCGTCGGCCGCATGGGCATCGTGCGCGGGTTGACTGCCGATCTCGACGAGGGAGCGGCGGCCCGCGGGTTCGAGCGTCTGCGGTCGAGCCTCGAGCAACACGCGACCGCCGACGGAGTGCTGTTCGACGCGGCTGCGTGGCTGATCACCGCACGGCGCCGCTGACCGCGACGCCGGTTCGCATGAACGTGGACACGGGGATTGGCGGGCCACGGGCGCTGGTACACTGACGCCCATCTCACACGTGCGGTAGCACGCGATCGGCGGGTGCCCATACGGGTCGCCATCGCGAACGACGTCGCACGGACGACACAACCCATATCCAAGGAGGAGCGGCATGCCCGCTGTCACCCTCCGCCAGCTGCTCGAGGCCGGTGTGCACTTCGGCCATCAGACCAGCCGGTGGAACCCCAAGATGAGGCCGTACATCTTCACGGCCAGAAACGGCGTCCACATCGTCGACCTCGAGCAGACGCAGAAGAAGCTCGACGACGCCTGCGACTACGTCCGCGACCTCGTCGCGAACGGCCAGAAGATCATGTTCGTCGGCACCAAGAAGCAGGCGCAGGACGTCATCCAGGACGTGTGCGGCCGGACAAACCAGCCGTACGTCGTGCACCGATGGATGGGCGGCATGCTCACGAACTTCAGCGTCATCCAGAGGCGGCTGCGCCGGCTGGCGGAGCTCCGAACGATGCACGAGCGCGGCGACTTCGAGCGCATGAGCTCGAAGGAGGCCAACGACAACCGCGACGACCTCGAGCGTCTCGAGGCCAACTTTGCCGGCATGGCCGACATGAAGCGGCTGCCCGGCGCGCTGTTCATCATCGACTGCAAGAAGGAACACATCGCGGTGAGCGAGGCGAACAAGCTCGGCATCCCCGTTGCCGCCATTGTGGACACGAACTGCGATCCCGACGAGGTGCAGGTGGTGATCCCGGGGAACGACGACGCCATCCGCAGCTGCCGCCTCATCGTCAGCGTCATCGGCGACGCCATCGCCGAGGGCCTGCAGCAGCTGAGCGAGCGCGAGCTGCGCGAGCGTGAGGAGACCGAGCGCCGCGACGCGGAGCATGCTGCCACTG
>JBOHUE010000157.1:0-71100 GCA_050734185.1 Candidatus Dormibacteria bacterium
GCCTCCGGCCAAGGCGGCAGCGAAGCCGGCGCCCAAGGCGCCGCCGGCCAAGGCGACGGCGAAGCCGGTGTCCAAGGCGCCGCCGGCCAAGGCACCGGCACGAGCGCCGGCGAAGGCGGTGGCCAAAGCGCCGGCGAAAACGACCGCCAAGTCAGCGGCCAAAGCGCCGGCAAAGGCAGCGACCAAGGCAAAGGCGCCTGCGAAGGCACCCGCCAAGGCGCCCGCCAAGCCAGCAGCTAAGAAGGCCGCGCCCAAGGCGGCCGCCAAGAAGGCGGTTGCGCCCAAGCGACCGGCAGCGAAGGCGGCCCGAGCGACCGCCAAGCCCACGGCTGCAAAGAGAGCACCCGCAAAGGCCGCTGCCGCCAAGCCGGCAGCGAAGCGCCGGGCTGCCAAAACGGCCAAGGCTCCCGCCCGGGCGCCGGCAAAAGCCCCGGCCCGGGCGAAACCCAAGCAGGCTCCGGCTCGAGCTCCCGCGCGCTCGGCAAAGCCGACCGCAAAAGGCAAGGCGAAACCCTCTCGCGGCCGCGGCCGCTAGGCGTAGTAGCCGCGATACTCGGGCGGCAGCAGCTCGGCGATGCGGCGCCCGATGGCGTCGGCGACGACCGCGTCCGCGCCGCGCCCGGAAGGCACCTCCGGGCTGAAGGGCTCGCCCACCTTCAGGGTGATGGGGACGCGGCGCGGGATCCGGCGATCGCGATTGAGCGCAAGTTCCGAGCCCCACACCGCGATCGGCAGCACCGGCACCCCCGAGCGGCGCGCGAGGAATCCCACGCCGGCCTCCGCGCGCTTCATTCCCGGCTTCGCCGCGCGGGTGCCCTCGACGAACAGCAGAAGGCGACCATCGTTGCGAAGGACGTCGAGAGATATGCGCAGCGCCCAGCGGTCAGCCGCGCCGCGGTCGACCGGAAAGCAGTTGCAGCCGGCCAGCACCCACGCCTGAACGGGGTTTGAGAACAGCTCCTTCTTTGCCATGCAGAACATCGTTCCCGGCCCGTACCCGCCGAAGATGAACGGGTCGATGTTGCTCAGGTGATTGCACGCAACCAGCAGCGGACCCTGCGTCGGCATGCGCAGCAGAGAGGACACATCGAGCCCGCGGCCGAACAGCGCGCGCAATCCTGCGCGGCTCCCGGCTGACACGAAGTGATAGCGCAGCGGCCGCAGGCCGTCATCACGAACGGGAAACCGTGCCGGGAACCCGCGCGCCCGCTCGGCGGTCACGTCCGGATCCGTTCGACCACCTCGTGGGCACTGCCGGCCGGCGCGTCGCGGGAGAACACGTAGAAGGCCATGCGCGCCGGCGTCGCGCGCAGGCGGTCGTCGAACCGCGCGTGCAACGCGCGTTCGACGTCAGGTTCCCGCCGCAGCCCCGCGGCAGCGAAGCGTTCCTCCCACCACCTCGAGCCGGCCCACACGAGGTGCCCGTGCAGCGGGTAGCCGTCGGCGTCCACCTCGATCTGGCGGAACAGCCGGTTGTCCCTGACATCCTCGATCCAGCTCGGCAGCTGTGGCTGCCAGATGGTGCCGTACACCGCGTCCTCGCCCCACGTGGGCACATTGGCAAACACGAAGCCGCCAGATGCGGTCAGCTCCGCGACCCGGCCGATGTATGCGTCGAGGCGGTTGGGGTTGAAGTGCTCGAAGATGTCGAGCCCGAACACGAGGTCATACGGCTGCTGCAGATCGAGGGTGAGCAGATCGCCGCGGTGAATGTTCGAGCGAACCGTGGCCGGCGCGCGGCGAATCGCAGCCGCGCTGATCTCGACACCCTCGGCACGTACTCCGCGGTCATGGAGGCACGCCAGCACCGCGCCGCTCGAGCATCCGATCTCGAGCGCGCGGCGCGCGTTGAATGACGACAGAAGCTCCGCCATCGTTCGCTTGTCATCGTCGATCGCCAGAGTCCAGATCCCTGGCTTCTCGTAATAGTCGTATTCGAGGATGCACTGCTCGAGCCAGTCGAAGTCGCTCGCCTCGTGCACGGTGAACACGCGCGTCGTGCCGCCGGCGGCGCCGATGTCCTCGTAGCTCTCGGGCCGGAGTTCGCGCAGGTTCTGTATGACGAACGCGCCGGCGAGTGCGCGATTCATCGACTCCTCTGACAGCGCCAGGCGCACCAGCAACTCGTCGCGCGTGACGCCGGCGTCGAGCATCGCTCCGTAGAACGCGGTCCCGCTGGCGTCGGCGGGGCGGTGAAGCACCAGCTGGTAGGCATCGTCGATGAACGCGTCATCTGAGCGCACGTCGGCTCGTCGGAGCGCAACTATCCGGTCTCGCACGCGAGGGATGACCTGCGCAAGCCCGGCTGTGGCGGACCGGCGAGTGAGCTGATGGCGCGCGGCGCCGGCGCTGGTGCGCATGCGGACCCGACTCTACGCGTCTCGTCAGCACGCGCGGTCCGAAGCGTTCGGCCCGGCGGTAGCAGCACGTGGTCGCCGTGACGTGGCGGCCGTGCAACAACGCGTCCCACATCGGCGCGACAGGTCGTCGGACTGCGCTCCACGACGGTGCCGCTGCACGGTCACGAAGCGGTTGCCCATCGAGGGCGAGCGCCGCCGCGACTCGAAGCTAGGTCCATCGCCGCGGGTGTTGTCGAGGAAGGCCTCGCGGATCCCAACCATCGATCACGACGTGAGGAACCCTGATGCCCGCAGGCCGCGACGCCCGCACACGGAAACGCAGAGACACGATCAGCATCGGCGCATCACTGCTTGCGGTCGCGGCGGCCGTCGTATCGGGACTGTCGAGCACGGCGCTCAGCGCGCACGCGGCGGCGAATGCGAACACCCCTGCGAGCCCGGCGCACGACTCGCCGGCGATCCCGGCGGAATGCCAGACCGGGACGGACTTTGTCAGCGTCGCGTGGCAGGGCCCGACGTGTCAGGCGCACGGTAAGTTCGTTGTCCGGTTGCGCAGCGGCCACGCCCTGACGGTGGCACCACCCGACACCATTGCGGCGTTCGCCAGTGCTGCCCCGCCGGCCGCGGCAAACCCCGCACCCGCGAGCGGTTCGCTGGCGTGCGTCAACCCGTCGACGCATACGCACATCGAGCTCTGGTACGCGCACTTCGCCGGTCAGGCCGACAACATCGGCGGGCACGCGAGCGACGTGCAGACGATGTTCCAGCAGGTCGATTCGAGCTACGTCGACTACGACTCTCGCTACTACAACGGTCCGGACATGCACCTGTACGTGGAGTGCGATTCCTTCGGCAACCCCATCGTCCACGACATCGGTCTGTCGACGACACTCAACGGCAGTGACTACTCCACGATCGTGAGTGACATGGAGGGCCAGGGACACTCGAGCAACCTCGCGCACTACTGGGTGTGGACCGACGGCAATCCCACGTCGGGCTACGCAGGGCAGAGCAGCGTGGTCGGCGACGACTCGGCGGGGTCGGGCAACGCGATCAACTCCACCAACGCATATTCGATCAACTACGGATACACCGCGGGCTCCGGAGGCGCGTCGATCTTCGCGCACGAAAACGGCCACGCCATGGGCGCCGTGCAGCTGAGCGCACCTGACTCCACCGGAGCCTGGCACTGCACCGACGGCCAGGATGTCATGTGCTACAACGACGGCGGTCCCAGCGCGAACGCATTCACCACCGGTGACTGCGCCAATTCGCCAATCGGCACTGCACTGCTCGACTGCCATCGCGACAACTACTTCAATCCGTGTCCCGCACCGGGAACCTACCTCTCCGGCCACTGGGACGTCGCGAGCACCAACAACGCCTGGGTCTCGGTGAACGCGCTGCCGAGTCAAACGGGATTCCAGGGCACGCCACAGAGCGTCATCCACGGGACCAACGCGCTCCTGACCGTGTATGTCTACGGGGCGAGCTGCGGCGGCGGCACCGTCACGTTCACGTATGGCGGTGGCACGCTGGGTACGTCAACAGTCGGCAGCAATGGACTGGCGGCGGTGTCGCTGGCGTCATTGCCGTTGGGCCATTACTCGGTCACCGCGCAGTTCAGCGGCTCTGCATATGCGGCGGCGAGCTCCACGTCATCGCCCGCGACGTTCGACGTCGTTGCCTCCCCCTTCAAATCCCTCGTGGTCGCGGACGCGTATGGCGGCGTGTTCCCGGCTCAGGCGTCGGCGCTGGGTGTACAGGCCGACATGTGGCCGGGGTGGGGAATGGCGCGCGGCATGGCCCTGAGCTCTGACGGGAAGGGCGGGTACGTGGTCGACGCCTGGGGCGGTGTGCACCCGTTCGGCACTGCGCCGCCCGTCACCGGCACCGGCTTCTGGCCTGGGTGGGACATCGCTCGTGGGATTGCGCTTCGCGCTGACGGGAAGAGTGGCTACGTGCTCGACGCCTGGGGCGGCCTGCATCCGTTCGGCGCCAGCGGCGACATGCCGCCGTACGTCACCGGGACCACCGGATACTGGGCCGGCTGGGACATCGCACGCGGCGTGGTCCTGCGGTCGGACGGCGTGAGCGGCTACACGCTCGACGGGCTGGGCGGCGTGCACGCCTTCGGTGGCGCTCCCACCCTGGGCATCTCGGCGTACTGGCCGGGTTGGACGATCGCGCGCGGATTCACGCTTGACCCGGATGGAGCCGGCGGCTATGTGCTCGACGGTCTCGGCGGGCTGCATCCGTTCGGCAATGCCACCACTGTCAGCATCTCGGCCTACTGGTCGAGCTGGGACATCGCACGGTCGGTGGTGTCAGTGCCCGGGAACGGATCACAGGGCTGGGTGGTCGATGGATTCGGCGGCCTTCATCAGTACGGCGGCGCGCCGTCGCCGGCGGGCTCCCCGGCCGGATACTGGCCTGGCCAGGACACAGCCCGGGCCGTCGCGGCCAGCTAGGGGCTCCTGAGGGCGGCATACTCCGCCTCATGGCTACCGGCGAGGCCACAGTCCCGGTGCGCCGGGTTGGCCTGCGCGTACGCCTCAGCCCCTCTGCCGCGGTGCCGGTGCTCGTCATCGTCCTCGGCCTGCTCGCCTACCACCAGATCTACACGGTCTACCGGTTCGACACCCCGGTGCACGGTGACGGCGAGGGCTACTACGCGTACCTCCCGGCGTGGTTCTTGTTCCACGACGCGGGCTTCAACTCTCTGATTCGTGATCACCTGCTGCCGGCGTACGCCGCGCTCGGCCATCAGCAGGCGTCGCAGTTCGGCTTCTCGCTGCAGGCGACCGGCAACTGGCTCGACAAGTACGGGGTCGGCGAAGCACTGCTGCTGCTGCCCTTCTTCGGCATCGGTCACGCGGTGGCGGTGTTCGCGGGCACGGCGGCGGACGGGTACACGAACGCCGAGGTCTACACGGTCGGTGCCGCGGCACTCGTCTACATGGCGGCGGGGCTGTTTGCGCTTCGCGCTGTGCTGCGGCGCTGGTTCCCCGAATGGGTGATCGTCACGACGCTGCTCGCGATCACGCTGGGCACGAGCCTCTTCGACTTCGCCACGTGGGAGTCGTTGGGCAACCATGCCTTCAGCTTCTTCGTGGTCGCGCTGCTGATGCTGGAGGCGTTCCGCTGGTACGAGCGGCCGCGGTCGTGGACCGCTCCGCTGCTCATGGGCGCCCTCGCCGGACTGCTGCTCGACATCCGGCTGACCAATGCGGTGCTCCTCATCGCCGTGCCGCTCCTCGGAGTCGGGTCGGTGAAGCAGCTCCGCACACGCGGGCGGTTGCTGTGGGAGCAGCGTCTCAAGGTTGCAGCGGGGGCCGGCGTTGCGGTGCTGGTGTTCGTGCCGCAGAGCGTCGCGTGGTACATCGCGACCGGTCATGTGTTCGTCCGGTCGTATCCCGGCGAGTCATTCGACTTCCTGCACCCGCACCTGCTCGAGTCGCTGTTCTGGTTGCAACCGCACGGGCTGCTGCCGTACGCGCCGGTTCTCACGCTCGCGTTCGCCGGCCTCGTGTGGGCCTGGGTCAAGCGTCGCGACATCGCGCTGCCCGTCACGGCTGCGTTTCTCCCATTCTGGTACCTGGTGAGCTCGTGGTACGACTGGTCGTATTCGCAGTCATTCGGGCAGCGTGGCTTCATCGACGTGCTGCCGTTCCTCGCGCTGCCGCTCGCGTTTCTGCTCGCATCACTGCGCGCGCGCTGGGTGCGCGTCGCCGCCGTCGCCGTCACCGGTGTCATGGTGGGAGCAACGACCGTGCTGATGGTCGCGTACTGGCAATACCGCGTGGCCGGCAACGGGCTCAACTGGACCGACTACGCGGCCATATTCCGGCACCCGCACCTGCTGTTCGGCCCGCCGCAGTTCCCCTCGTGGATGCCGCATCCATAGCTACACTCCCACGCCGATGGCCGACGCGCGGCGCGTGAGCCCCGTGCTCATGCGACTTGTCAGGACGCTGCTGCCGATAGCGCTCTACCTCGGTGTCGCCTTCGCCCTCACCGCAGGCGTCTGGCATGACCCGGCGCACACATGGCCGGGACCGCAGGGAGACGTCTACAAGTTCATCGACTTCATGTCGTGGGTGCCGCACGCAATCGCGCACGGCAAGGACCCCTTCTTCATGGGTGTGATCGACTATCCCGACGGCGTCAACCTGACATGGGAGACGCCCGCGTTGCTCGGCGACGTGCTGATCTGGCCGTTCACCGCGCTCCTCGGGCCGCTTCCCGCATACAACGTGTTCATCCTCCTGAGCATCACCCTCGACGGGTGGTGCACGTATCTCTGGCTGCGCCGGCATGTGCGCTCACCGTGGGCAGCCGCCCCGGCTGCGCTGCTCATCGCGCTCGGGCCCTGGGTGGCCGTGCACGCGCAGCAGCTCAACCTCATCTCGTTCTGGCCTCTCCCGCTGATCTTCATGGCGGCCGAGGATCTCCTCCGCGGGGAACGAAGCCGGGTGTGGACGGGGCTCGTGCTCGGCGTGCTGTTCGCGGTGCAGCTGTACCTCGCCGAAGAGCTCGCGGTCCTGGCCGCCATCGGCCTCGCGCTGGCGATCGTCGCCACCGTCCTCGCACTCGGCGCGAGCATCCGGCCCGCGATCCCCCGCGTCGTGGCGTCTGGAGCGATCGCGATTGCCACCGCGGTCGTGCTCACGGCGCCGCTGTTGATCTACCAGTTCAGAGGCCCGCGGCGCATCCACGGCATCATCCACCCCCCTGGTTTTTACGTCACCGACCTGCAGAACTTCCTCATTCCCACGGGAGTCACGTGGGCGTGGCCGCAGTCGGTCACCGCGGCGGACGTGGGCGCGTGGAGCGGTCCGAGTGAGGCGGTCGGGTACATCGGCATCCCGCTGCTGCTGATTGCTCTGTACGCGGTGGTCCGATGGTGGCGCGAACCACTCGTCAGGATCGCCGGCCTGACCATCGCCGCGGCCGCAATCCTGAGCCTGGGGCCACATCTGCACATCGGCGGGGTCGACACCGGCATCCGCCTGCCGGGCGTGATCTTCAGCCGCCTGCCGCTGCTCGAGAACCTCATCCCGTCGCGCATTGCGCTCATCACGGCGTTCGGGCTCGCGTTCCTGCTCGCGATCACGCTGGACCGCACGCTGCTGCGCAATCCGCTGCGCAGCGTGAGCACCGCGCTGGTGTCGGTTGTCGGCCTCGCCGCCATCGTCTCGATGGTGTCGCAGCTTCCGCTGCCGGCGTCGTCGACATCGATCCCGGCGTACTTCCAACCCGGCGGTGGCGCGACGCGACTCCCGGCGGGAACCGTCGCGCTGGTCGCACCGTATATCGATGACGGCGCCGTCTCACCCGTCGTCATGCTGTGGCAAGCTGAGAGTGACTTTCACTTCGCGCTCACCGACGGTCTCGCCATCACCGCGGATGCGAATGGCAACGCAGCGTTTCTGCCGACGACGCCACTACGTCTGGCGTTCGACCAGATCCAGCTCGAGGGCCATCTGCCCGCCGAGACCGCGGCGCTGCGAGAGAGCCTTCTGGCCACGATGCACGCCGACAACGTCAGCGTCATCATCGTCGGCCCCATGCAGCAGCGCGAGCTCGCGGTGGAATTCATCGACTGGCTCACCGGCCGTACCCCGGTGGACGGGGAGGACGTCAGCGTCTGGAGCGGGCCACCATAGCCGCGACCCTTTCCTATAATTCGCTGCCAATCGCCGGAGCGCAGGAGGCGCAATGACTTTCCCCAACGACATCGTGATCATGGGTGGCTGCGGACACGTCGGCCTGCCGCTCGGGATCGCGTTCGCCTGCCGCGGTCTTCGCGTGGAGCTGTTCGACACCAATGCCGACGTCGTGCAGATGGTCAACGGCGGGCAGATGCCGTTTCGCGAGAATGGAGCCGATGGGGCGCTCGCCACCGTGCTGCGCGAGGGTCGTCTGACCGCCACCAGCGATCCCGCGTCGATCGCGCGTGCGGAGAACGTGGTCGTGGTGGTCGGCACGCCGGTCAACCGCTATCTCAGCCCCGACATCGAGGCGGTGCCGCGCGCGCTGATGTCCGTCGCGGAACATCTCGTCGACGGTCAGCTCATCGTGCTCCGCAGCACGGTGTACCCGGGTGTCACAGCGCTGGTCGAACGGCAGTTGCGCGATGCCAGCGCGTCAGTCGAGGTCTGTTTCTGCCCCGAACGGATCGCTGAGGGCCACGCGCTGGAGGAGCTGCACCAGCTGCCCCAGATCGTTGCCGCGCGCAGCCCGCACGCGATCGATCGCGCGAGCGCGCTGTTTCGCCAGCTCACCGATCACATCGTCGAGCTGTCGCCGGAGGAGGCGGAGCTGGCCAAGCTCTTCACGAACACCTGGCGTTACGTGAAGTTCGCGGCGGCCAACCAGCTGTTCATGATCGCCAACGACCGCGGCCTCGACTTCGAGCGCATCCGCGGTGCGATCACGCACATGTATCCGCGTGCGGCGGACATGCCCGGCCCCGGATTCTCCGCCGGCCCCTGCCTGTTCAAGGACACGATGCAGATCGCTGCATTCTCGGAAAACACGTTCACGCTGGGTCATGCCAGCGTCATGATCAACGAGGGACTGCCGCTGTACGCCGTGGGTAAGCTGGAGCAGCGCTTCGACCTGTCGACGATGACGATCGGCATCCTCGGGATGGCGTTCAAGGGCGGCTCGGACGACACACGGGCGAGCCTCAGCTACAAGCTGAAGCGGCTGCTCAAACTCAAGGCTCTCGAAGTCCTCTGCACGGATCCCTACGTGTCGTCGGACGACGACCTGACGCCGCTCGACGACGTGCTCGCGCGGGCGGACCTGCTCATCGTCGCGACGCCACACCCGGAGTACGCGGCGCTGCAGCCGGGCGTTCCCGTCGTCGATCTCTTCAACATTCTGGGACAGGGCGTCGTCATTTGAAGCCGCGCGTCTCGGTGGTCGTTCCCGTGCACAACGAGGGCGACGGCGTCACTGCGTTTCTCGAGCGACTGTTCGAGGCGCTGTCGCTTCCGGCTGAGGTGCTGTGCGTGTACGACGGCCCCGAGGACACCACGCTGCCGACGCTGCACCATGTTGCGCAACGCGAGCCGCGCTTGCGCGCCGTGCACAACACGTACGGGCGCGGCCCGGCGAACGCCATCCGCTTCGGCATCGACAACGCCATCGCGGATGTGGTTGTGGTCACGATGGCGGACGGCAGTGACGATCCGATGCAGATCGACCCCCTCACGCGGCTCGTCGAACGTGGCGTCGTGGTGGCGTGCGCCTCACGCTACATGCGCGGGGGGCAGCAGGTGGGCGGCCCGTGGCTCAAGGGACGCATCTCGCGCACCGCAGGCGTCTCACTGCGGGTGTTCGGCAGAGTCGGGACGCACGACGCCACCAACTCGTTCAAGGCGTATTCGCGAGCGTTCGTGCGCAAGGTCGGCATCGAGTCGGATGCGGGGTTCGAGATGGGACTCGAGATGGTCGCCAAGGCACGCCGGCTCCGGCTCCCGGTTGCCGAGCTGCCCACCATCTGGCTGGACCGTACGGGCGGTGTGTCCAACTTCAAGGTGCGCGCGTGGATGCCCCGCTACCTGCGCTGGTACTTGTATGCACTGGGGATGGGCAGGACGGACGCGCGCCGCGGCACGCAGCCGGACAGTTCTCTGGAGGCGGCGTCAGAGTGAGCACAGTCCTTGTCACGGGATCGTCCGGGTTCATCGGCGGGTACGTCGTCGAGGAGCTGCTGGCCCGCGGCCACAGTGTGATCGGCATCGACAACGAGTCGAAGTACGGTCCGGTGTCCCGCTCCTACGACCAGCACAGCAACTACCGCCTCATCCGCGGCGATGTCCAGGACACAGCGCTGATGCGCGACGCGCTCGCCGGCTGCGATCACCTCATCGCCGGTGCTGCGATGATCGGCGGGATCTCGTACTTCCACACGTACGCGTATGACCTCCTCGCAACCAACGAACGAGTGATCGCGTCGACGTGTGACGCAGCCATCGACGCCCATCGGAACGGCAGGCTGCAGAAGGTCACCTACCTCAGCTCGTCGATGGTCTTCGAGTCCGCCGACCGCTGGCCCTCGTACGAAGGCCAGGAGCTCGAGGTCCCGCCGCCGAAATCGTCGTACGGCTTTCAGAAGCTTGCGGTCGAGTTCTTCGCGCGCGCGGCGCACCGTCAGTACGAGGTGCCGTTCACGATCGTGCGCCCCTTCAACTGCGTCGGCGTGGGCGAGGGACGGGCGCTCGGCGAGGTCGAGATCCTGAGCGGCAACGTGAAGCTGGCGATGAGCCACGTCGTGCCCGACCTGGTGCAAAAGGTGTTGAAGGGGCAGGATCCGCTGCACCTCCTCGGCGACGGCAGCCAGGTGCGTCACTACACGTACGGCGGCGACCTGGCCAAGGGCATCGTCACCGCGATGGAGAGTCCTGCGGCGCTCAACGAGGACTTCAACCTCTCGACGCGCGACTCGACGACGGTGCTCGAGTTGGCCGAACAGATCTGGCGGCGGGTCCGGGGTGACGCGGTGCCGTTTCGCTACGTGTCGGATCCACCGTTCGAGTACGACGTGCAGCGCCGCGTCCCCGCGGTGGACAAGGCGGAGCGTGTCCTGGGGTTCGAGGCCACCACCACGCTCGATGAGATGCTCGACGAGGTGGTGCCGTGGATCGAGAGCGCCGTGGCAGCCGGCGCCATCTGATTCAGGCCGGCTGTGCGCTGCCGATGACCGCGTCGTCGGCCCGCGGCGCCTGGGTCGCGAACACCTCCCAGTCGAGACCCAAATCGTACTGGCCGGGCCGTCCCAGGTCATCGTTGACGCGGAACTCGAAGGATTGGTCCAGCCAGTCGTAAACGGTGGAGCCGGACTCGTTGTGCAGTCCGATGGTGGCGCGGTAGGTCCCCGTGAGGAACCGCAGTGCGTCGAGCTTGAACCGGAACACCGCGCCCTGGCCCGCCCGCAGCTGCGGCACCACGACGTTCGCCAGCTTCGTGTTGATGCCGCCGATGATCGAACCGTCGGCGCGATGCAGGCCGATGCCGACAATGGTGTCAGACACGTCGCGGTTGGCCTCGGCGGTGATCTGGATCGTCATCGGCTCACCGGTGGTGAAGCTGACGTGCGGTTCGCCGTCGGCGCCGAGAAACCGCACGCTCTGCACGCGAATATCGCCGCTGCCCCAACGGCTGTCGCTGGGGCGGACATCGCTCAGGTCGACCAGGCTGCCACCGGACTCACGCCGCTCGTCGTCCTGCAGCTGGCCGATCAGCCGGTGATACCGAGCGGTCACGTCGGCGGCGTGCCCGTCCTCGACCACCTTGCCGTGCTCGAGCATGATCGCGCGGTCAGCGTAGAGCTCGACCGAGCTGAGGTCATGCGTCACCAGGACGATGGTGCGTCCCTGGCGGCGGTAGTCGTTGAAGACGTCAAGGCATTTCGCCTGAAACCGCGCATCACCGACGGCGAGCACCTCGTCCATCAGAAGAATGGCCGCGTTCGCCTGGATGGCGACAGTGAACGCGAGGCGTACATGCATGCCCGATGAGAAGTTCTTCAGCTTCGTGTCGGCGAACTGATCGAGCTCGGCGAAGTGCAGCATCTCCTCCATGCGAGCCGAGAGGTCGCGTCGCGCGAGGCCGAGGATCGCGCCGTTGAGGAGCACGTTCTCGCGCGCCGTGAGCTCGGGATTGAAGCCCACGCCGAGCTCGAGAAAGGGCGACAGCTTGCCGTTGATTACCACTTTTCCGGTGGTCGGACGGTAGATGCGTGCCAGCATCTTCAGCAGCGTCGACTTGCCGGAGCCGTTGCGCCCGATGATGCCCATGAACTCGCCCTCGTGCACGTCGAAGCTCACGTCGTCGACCGCCAGAAGCGGGCGATATCGCGAGGTGCTGCGCATGTGCACCACGCGGTGCTTGAGGGTGGCGCTCTTGTCGAGCGGTATGCGAAACCGCTTGGTCACGTGGCTGGCGGAGAGGGCGAGGTCGCTCACAGGCTTTCGGCGAACGTCGGTGATAGCCAGCGGAACGTGAAGAGGCCCAGGACCAATAGCCCGATCGACAATGCAACCGGCACGGCGGCGAGAGCGTGGACCGACGCGATGCTGGACGCTGCGTCGGGCACGACGATGACGTGGCGCACGTCCTCGATGATCTGTGCGACCGGGTTGATGAAGAACAGGCCGTGGAAGCGCACCGGGACCAGCGTGATGGGGTACACGATCCCCGACGCGTAGAAGATGACCTGCGTGAGGATCTCCCAGATGTGTCCCAGATCGCGATAGAACACGAACAGCGAAGCGAGCAAGAGCGAGAGTCCGAGCGAGAGCACGTAGAGCTCGAGCACGAGCGGAATCGCAAACAGTGAGCGAAGCCCGAGCTGGAGATGCCCCAACGGTGCAGCCACGACGACGATGAGCGTGAGGTTGATGACGAACGTCATCGCGGCGGTCATCGACGAGGCCACCACCAGTACCCAGCGCGGGAAAAACGCCTTCTGGATGAGACCGGGGTTGCCGGCGATCGAGCTCATCGCGGTGCCCGTGCACTCGGTGAAGAACGTGAAGATGACGATGCCGACCAGAAGTTGCACGGCAAACTCGTGCGCACGCTGTTTGAACAGCACCACGAAGATTGCGTACATGATGCTGAACAGCATCGCCGGCTTCAGCAGCGACCAGAGATAGCCCAGCACGGACCCCGTGTACTTGAGCTTGAACTGCGTCCAGGCGAGCTCTCGAATCAGCGCGGCGTTGCGGGCGAAATCCGAGAAGCGGTCCGCCACCGGTGGGCGCGCGCCCACTCGTGCGAGCACACTCATGGCGGGCCAAGTGTACCAGGCAGGCTATTCGGGAGCAGCCGGCGCATGAGCGATCACCGCGTAGTCCTGCGGACCGAACAACACGTCGTTGAGCCGCGACAGCGCGACATTGATGTTCGTCGCCCACTCGGGAACGTCGCCGTCCGGCAGCAGCGGCAGATGGTATGCGGACGCCGGCGCGAAGTACCGAATCTCGACGTCGCGAAAGCCGGCTCGCTCGCAGAGAAAGATCAACAGCAGCGGGTGCAGCGGGCGCACGTGCGTGGGGTCGAGCACATACGAGTTGCCGAGCACGATGAGCGACGAAGGATTCGGTGTCTCGGCGATGAAGACGCCGCCGGGCTTGAGCCGCGAGACGGCGAGCTCGAGCAGCTCGAGCAGCTGCTCGAGCTGGAGATGCTCCACCACCTGCATGGAGACGACTGCACCGTACGTGTTCGGCGGAGCCATGCGCAGAGTGTCCACCGCGTCTGCCAGGCGAACGTTGCGGCCGAGCGCTGTCGCTTCGGCAACTGCGTCCGCACTCAGGTCGACACCTTCGGCGTCGATTCCTTCCGCCGCGAGCAGAGCCACGAGCTCACCCCGGCCGCATCCGACATCAATGACCGGGGCGTGATTGCGCAACACGCTGAGATAGCGTTCGCGCTGCGCGCCGGTGATCGTGTCCGAGTCGCCGCGGAACCGCCGCTCGAAGCCGGCGTAATCGAACCCGCTCGATCCCGCAGGCATCGGGGCAGCCGCCGCCGCGGCCGGAGCCGTCGCACTCGGAGGCTCCGGCGTGGATTGCATGATCCGCCGCGTCCGCCGGTCGATGTCGTTGATGCGCTGGCGCAGCTCGCCCATGCGCACGCTCGCCCCCGAGAGCCCAGCGGTGGGCGCTATCGCGTCGCCGAGGTCGTTGAGAACGGCGAGCAGCGACCGCATCTCGGCCTTGTGCAGCTCCTGGTTGATCGTCAGCTCGCGCACCTGTCGCTCCGAGTCGCGCAGCGAGGCCCCGAGCTCCTGCTCGGCACTCGCCACCGCGGTGTGCGCTGCTGCCTCAGCTGCGCCGTCGACGTACCACGCGATGCCGCGCCGGATTACACGCTTCAGCTGCGTCTTGGCAGCACCCAGTGGGGGCAGCGGCCGGCGCGCCGGGACCACATCGGGCGCGGCGTCGGTGGGACGGGTGACCGCCATGCGTTGCCGCAGGCGTTCGAACGCCTCGGGGTCGAGATACGCGGGCCGTCTTCGCATTCAGGACGCGACCACAAACGGTTTGAGCGCGAGGCGAGCACGTCGACGGACCATCGCCGATTCCGGGGTGTTCAATGCGTCGAGCGCTGACTCGACGCGCATCAGCGAAAGCAATTCGGGCGAGCCGAGCAGGCCGAGCGCGGTCGCGACCCGGGCGCCGACGTTGCGGCGACCGCGACTCGACTCGATCAACCGCCGCCCCGAGCGGCTGAGCGCGGCGGCCCGAGGCATATCGCCCGCGACGTGCAGCGCGAGGTCGGCGAGCTGGTCGTCGAACCCGACCTCGACGTCGACACCCGGGCGCGCCCCGATGCGCTCGGCCGAGAGGCTGTCGGTGACGGTCGGCGCGGCCCACGCCAGCGCCTGCGTGAGCCCCTCGCCGATCGCAATGCATGCAGAACAGACGGTCAGCGCCGGCGCCAGCCCGCCGGCGGGGATGCTGTCCGTGCGCAGATCGACGACCATGCGCTCGGGCAGGCCCTCGCGGCGGCGGATTCGCGCCCGGACAAACGGGGCCACCGGAGGGATCGCGTCGACATCGATGCCGCCGTCCGGGGGGATCAGGACGGCGCTGCGGTCGCGGGCAAGGTCGGCGTCGCCCGTGAGGAGCAGCGTCGCGGGCACCCCCACGGCACTGTCGGGATCCTCGTCGTCGATCCACATGGCAACGGGCTTGCCCGAACTCAGCGCCGCCGCCAGGCCGAGCGCGCGTGGTGAGGAGGCGATGTAGGCAGCCGGGACACTCTCAGGCTCGACGAACAGCGGTGTCGCCCAGCGGCCGAGCTCGCGCAGCAGCCAGGCGAAATTCGGAGGGGGATCGGGCGCCGCGAGCACGCCGAGCAGCGGCAGCTGCGGGGAGCTCATCCGGCCAGCCGGCCCGCTGCCCGCGAAGCTCCCAGGAGCGCGTCGACGACGTCGTCCCAGTTGAGTCCGTTGGCGCGCCGCCGTCCCGCCTCGCCCAGGCGGCGCGCCAGATCGCGATCCGCGTCCAGACGCGCGATCGCCTCGGCAACGTGGTCAGGGCTCCCGTCGGTCACCAGGCCGGTCACGCCGTCCTCGACCCACTCGAGGACACCGCCGGAGTCGCGAGCGGTGATCACCGGCTTGCCGGAGAGGAACGCCTGCAGCGTCACGTAGCCGTAGTCCTCCTCGTGAGGCAGGTAGACGACGGCGAGCGCGCCGGCAAATCGAGCGATGAGATCCTCGTCGTCGAGAAAGCCGGTGATCTCCAGCCGGGGTCCAAGCCGCAGGCGCTCGGCGGCGGCGCGGATCGCGGGTTCCAGCGACCCGGGACCGGTGAGCACGCCGCGGACGCCCGAGGGACACCGCGCCAGCGCCTCGACCAGCAGCTGCGGGCGCTTGTTGCGCTCGAGGCGCATCGGGGCGAACACGTAGTCGCCAAAGGGCCCGGAGTGCAGTCGATCGGACAGGGGTGGCGGATGGTACAGGGGTGTCGAGCCGAGCCCGTTGAAACGCAGCAGCCGCTCGCTGACGACGTGCGAGGTGGTGAACACGCGCTCCGCCTCCTCGAGGGCTCGCGTGTCCCAGTCCGTCATCACCTGCTGCGCCTCGAGCGAGTCGTCGTCGGTGCCGATGTCCGACCACGACGAATCGGCCGCGTCATAGAGCGCCCGATGTTGGTGAAAGAGCCACACAACCTTGTCGGGATGCGTCGCGAAGTACGAGGGAAAGTTCGTGCAGATGACGAGGTCGGCGTCAAGTGGGAGCAGACGCCACGCAAGCGCAGCGTCAAAGATCCGCACTCTGTCCCACGCGACCGGCAGTCTGACAAGCTCCGCCTCATGCCGGGCCCTGCCGAGCGCGGTCACGAGGTTCTCCATGTGCATCTCGGCGCCACCGCGCATGAACGGCTTTTGCGCCCCGCAAACGAGAATCCGCATCCTGCTCTCTGTACTCGCGGGCATCATAGAGACTTTCCGCGTCAGCGGTGCACAATCCAGAGGAACCAGTGGTGAACGAATCTCGCCCCTACGGCCGCATCGGCTTCGTGGCCCCGCGGTTCGGCGAACGCGTCGTGGGCGGCGCCGAAGCCGTGCTGCGCGAGGTGGCGCAGGGCTTTGCACGCCGGGGCTGGGATGTCGAGGTCCTCACCACCTGCGCGCGAGACCACTTCACGTGGGCAAACGAATACGCGCCGGGGACGGAGCGAGTCGGAGATCTCACGGTGCGGCGATTTCCCGCGGTGGTGTCAACCGCTCGCAGGGACCGCGCGCGCATCGAAGCGGCCATCCTCGCTGGCGACACGGTGAGCGTCGAGGACCAGCAGTGCTGGGTGAACGACGACCTGCGAGTCCCCGAGCTGTTCCATCATCTCGTCGACCACGCTCAGGACTATCGCGCGCTCGTGTTCGCTCCGTACATGTTCTGGACGACGTTCGCGGGCGCGCAGGTGGCTCCCGAACGCAGCATCTTGATGCCCTGTCTGCACGATGAGGCCTATGCCCGGCTCGACATCTTCCAGCCGGTGTTCTCCGGATGCGCAGGCGCGTGGTTTCTCTCCGACCCCGAGCATGCGCTCGCGCATCGTCTGTTCACCGTCCCCGGCCGCCATGAGGTCGTGGGCTCGGGCGTGCGCGTGCCTGCGACCTATCAGCCGGAACGCTTTCGCGAGCGACACGGCATCCGCGACCGCTTCGTGCTGTTCGCAGGGCGCCGCGAGGGTGGTAAGGGCTGGGAGCTGATGCTCGACGCATTCGCCCGCGCCGTGCAACGGCATTCGCTTCCCTTCTCGCTGGTGACGATGGGCACCGGCATCGTGCATCCACCGGAGTCGATCCGCGACCGGGTGATCGATCTGGGATTCCTCGACGACGAGGACCGCGACGACGCCTTCGCGGCGGCCGATGCATACATTCAGCCCTCACCGCATGAGAGCTTCTCGCGAACCATCATGGAGGCCTGGCTGGCGGGAACGCTGGTCATCGCCAACGGCGCCAGTGAGGTTGTTCGCTGGCACTGTGATCGGTCCGGAGCGGGGCTGACGTACGACGACGACGTTGAGCTCGGTCAGTGTCTCGCGTTCGCCGCAGAGTCACCGCAGAGCGCAGCGGCACTGGCCGGCCGCGGACGCGCATACGTCCTGGCGCATTACGCGCCCGACGCGGTGTTGCAGCGGCAGGAGGACACAATCCTCAGCTGGTTTCCCGCGACCGGCTCGGTGCCGGCCCAACGGCCCGATGAGGCGATTGCGTGACCCGCATCCTGGTCATCGCGCCATATCCGCCGGTGCGTGACGGCATTGCCGCGTACACGGTGCAGTCGGTGGCCCGCCTGCGTCACGCGGGCAATCACGTTGAGGTGCTGTCTCCGTACCCGTCCGCGGCACACCACCACCTGCCGCTCAACACCATCAACGGAGTGCTGCGGCTGATCCCGTACGTTCGCCGTTTCGACACGGTCCTCGTGCAGTACCACCCGGACATCTTCTTCCCGCGCTCGAGCAGCGCAGCGGAACGCGAGCGCATCGCCGCGGCCCTCACGCTCGTGTGGCGCAGCGCAGCGCACGTCGAGATTCGAGTCCACGAAGCTGATTACGCGCGGGCGCATCGCGGGCCGGCGTGGCTGGCGACGCGCGCGATGTGGCGCGCCGCGTCCCGGATAACGGTGCACACCGGCACCGAGCGGACACTGTTCCATCGAGCGTACGGCCTCCCGCTCGCACGCATCGAGGTGGAGCGTCACGGCAGCGACTTCGCCGTGCGCAGTGGCGACAGCCGTGATGACGCGCGTGCTCGGCTCGCGCTGCCGCGCGACCAGCTCATGTTTCTGTCGATCGGTTTCATCCAGCCGCACAAGGGCTTCGACCGGGCGATCCGGGCGTTCATCGCGAGTGGCGCCGCCGGATCGAGGGGGGCACGACTCGATGTCGTCGGTTCCGTGCGCGTCGAGGAACCGGCGTATGTCGCTCACCTGGAGGAGCTGCAGCGGCTCGCCGACGCGACCAGCGACGTGCATCTGCACGTGGGCTTCATCGGCGATGAGGAGTTCGATACCTGGATCGTCGCCGCGGACGTCATCGTGCTGCCGTATCGCCACATCTGGTCATCGAGCGTGATGGAGCGCGCCGCACTGTACGGCCGGCCCGTCCTCGCCGCAAGGGTTGGCGGCCTCGCCGACCAAGCGCGGCCGAACACCACCCTGTTCGACGACGACGCCGAGCTGGCAGCCGCCATGCGGCACATCGTTGCGGAGCGCGGCGTCGCCCTCGACACGAGTCCGGCGCCGCGCATCCCCTGGCCGGACCCCGAAACGGCCACGCGCGCCATCGTCGAAGACGAGGTGCGGAGCCGCGCGGCCGCCGAGCGCCGCGCTCTGTTCCCGAGTGACCGAAACGGCGCTGCGCCGCCCACCTCCACAAACGGCACGGCCCTCACCGGCGTGAGCGCACGGCTGCGCCGGCTCCCGCCACTGCAGCTGCCCGCCCCCGAGTCACCCCGGCCCGGCGCGACTCCGCTCAAGCGGTTGATCCAGCGTCTCACGCGCTGGCAGCTGGAGCCGATCGTGCATCAGGTCAACGAGCTGCAGCGGGTCGTCGCCAGCACACTGGAGGACCGCCCGCTCGGGGAATCGGATCAGGCGCCCGACAGCCCGCGGACGCTGGTGTCGCCCCCGTAGTTCGGAGAGAACACCGGCGGAGCCCCCGCGAACGAGTGGAACCCGCCGTAGTAGTCAACGACCCACCCCTGGGTGCTTGACCCCGGCACGAACACGATGCCGCGGGCGATGTCCCAGGCGGGCCAGTAGCCGGTGATCTGCTGCGGGGTGAGCTGCGGCGGCGCGCTGCCGGGCACGCCGAAGGGATGCGGCCCGCCGAGGCCGTCCATCACATAGCCGCCGGTTCCGGCCGGATCGAGGGCGAACCGGTGGGCGATGTCCCAGCCGGGCCAGTACGCGGTCACGGCGGCGTTCGCCGGGATGTCGCCGCTCACGCCGAACGCGTGCACTCCCCCGAGACCGTCCAAGACGTAGCCGCTGACGCCATCCGACCGAAGCTGCACGTCGCGCGCGATGTTCCATCCCTGCCAGTACGCGGTCACCTGCACGCTCGGAGGCATGTCACCCGGCACGCCGAACGGATGCAGGCCACCGAGACCGTCGAGGACGTAGCCGCTCTGGCCGTCGGGGCGCACCGCGATGCCGCGAGCGATGTCCCAGCCGGGCCAATAGGCGGTCGCGGCAACCGGCGGCGCGGTGCCGAATGGGTGCACCCCGCCGAAGGCGTCGAGCGTGTATCCGCCCGCGCCACCGGCGGCGACCGCGATGCCGCGGACGATGTCCCAGTTGGGCCATTCCGTGGCGCCGTACATCGGCGCGGACGACCCGGGATCGAGGATGCCCGTCGCTGAAACGGCGTACAAGCCCTTGAAGGGAGTGCTGTACAGCGCCGCCGACGCGATGGTCGTCGTCGCCGTGTTGGTCGAGAACCCCGCATCCTGGGTCGCAGCCCGGGTGGCCGCCTGCACGGTGAAGGCATACGAGTGCCCGGGCACGCCGTTGAAGGGCATGCTCGTCTGGTTCGTCGTGCCGTAGCGAATCCAGCCGCCCGCAGCCTGGTCCCTGACCCAGACGATGTACGAGCTGGCGGGGACGCTCGACGGGTCGAGACTCCAGGTGAGGGTGATCCCGGTCGTCGCCTGCAGCGGGGACAGCGCGCCCATCGTCGCGCTCGGCGCCATCTGACCGCTCAGCTGGGCGTTCCCGTGGAAGCCGGTCCACGATCCGGGCAAGATCTTCGTCGTTCCCGGGATGGGGAACGCCCGCACTGTCCAGGCGGTGCGCGCGCTGTTCGCCTGGCTGAGCGTGATGACGCTCACCTTGCCGGCGCCCAGGTCCGCGAACGTCGGCGCCGCGAAGCCGCCGACGTCCAGCGGCCCTGCCGTCAGCGCCACCTGTCCCGCGTTGTTGTAGGCCCGCAGCGTCGCCCCGGCGATGATCCAGACGCCGTTGCTCGAGCCACTGCCGATCGGGCCGATTGCCGGATTCGACTCCAGGCTGCCCACGCCAGGATGCGCCGGCCAGCCGGCGAGTGCGTTGCCGGTCCAGTCCCACGCGTAGAGCGAGCCGTCCTCGCTCGCCTCGACGACGTCGCGGCTCCCGTTGCCGAAGAGATCGCCGAGCGCGGGTGACGCAATGTTCATCGCCCCCGTTGACGCGGGCCAGCCGCCGAACGAGGACCCCGCACCGGTGAACCCATGCACCTGGTCGCCCGCGGGCCCGCTGTAGAGATTGCCGGTGCCCGCATAGATGGCGACGTTGTGGCCGTCGAGGTCCACAGCGGCGCTCGAGGACCAGGGAACCTGGTCGATCGTGTGGGGCCAGCCCGGGATGACGCAGTTCGATTGGTTCGCGTAGCTGTTGGCCACGCACCCGGTCGGTCGGAAGGCCCAGTACACGCCGCCCGTCGGGTACGGCTCGTACAGCGGTCCGGAGGAATCGAAGCCGACCACGATGTCGAGCTGCCCGTGATGCTCGAGGTCGACCAGCGTGGGTGTATCGAACGCCGTGTCCCAGACGTGGAGCGGAAAGCCCGACAGCACGTTGCCGTAGCGATCCCACGCCCAGAGATGCTGGTCCCACGCAGCCGCCACCAGCTCCTTGTGGCCGTCACCAAAGAGGTCACCCACGGCGACACCACCGAACACACCGGGATTCACGCCGGGTCCAGGTGGGTCGGTGTGCTGCGGCCATCCCGGGAACACCGATCCGTCGCCGTTGAAGACATAGATGTAGCCCGCCTCGGAGGTGGCGATCACCTCGTCACGCCCGTCGCCGGTGAGGTCGGCGACTGTTGGAGTGCTGTGGATGGGGCCACCGATGTACTGGGGCCAGCCCGGGAGCACCGCGCCGGTGACGCCATCGAACGCCCACACGCTGCCGTCGGGGAAGCCGGCCACGACCTGCTTGCGCCCGTCACCGAAGAGGTCGGCGACCGTTCCTCCGCCGAACGGCTCCGACGAGATCCCCGACGGCGGGCTCGACTTACCGGGCGCGACGTGGACGGTGGCGGACCAGCTCGCGGTCAGCGTCGGCGGCGCTGCAGGGGCCGGCGTGCTGCCACCAGCGCCGGTTGCGAACACGTAGGCCGACAGGACTGCGGCACTCCACGAAAACGCCCCCATACGACCCTGAGCCTATGGACCCCCTGCACCCGCCATCCGCGTCGCTACAGGCTCGTCGCAGCGCGGTCATCGATTGCGAAAGACGCCGCGGAACGCGACACGACGCGCCTGCCATGCCCACTACCATGTGATCGCACATGGCGGATACGCCCTTGCGGCTCTGCGTCGAAGCAAACGTCATCTGCGCGACACATCAAAGTGGCGTCGGCCACGCGGCCCAGGGGTTGATCACCGCGCTGGTGCGCGACACCGAAGCGCAACAGCATGTGCACGTCGTGCTGATCGTACCGCTGCGCGGTGCTGCACGACTGCAGCGCGTGGGACTCGGCTCTGTGTCGCGACTCACGATACCGCTGCCGCTCCGTGGCTACGAGCGGTGGGCGGCAGTGCCGGTGTTGCCACCACTGGACGTGTTGTTCGGCCGCGGCACATACCTCTTCACGAACTACGGCAACTGGCCGTTGCTGCGCTCGAGATCGTTGACGATCATTCACGACGTCGCATTTCTCCGCCACCCTGCGACCGTCGAGGAGCGCACCGGCGCCAGGCTGCGTCACAACGCACGGCGATGGGCGCACCGCACGTCGATGGTGCTCGTGCCCTCGGAGTTCTCGCGCACCGAGCTGAGCGCATGCCTCGATCTCGATCCGGCGCGCATTGCGGTGATGCCGCTCGGCGTCGACACCACGATCTTCTTCCCGCGCCGTGCCGACGAGGTGCACGCGACGCTGCGCCGCCTCGGGCTGTCTCCGGGGTACGTGCTGTATTTCGGCAACATCGAGCCGCGCAAGAACCTGGCACGGCTTGTGCGCGCCTACGGCGCTGTCGATCGCGAGCTGCAGCAGCAGCACCCCCTGGTGCTCGCCGGCAGCACCAGCTGGAGAGCGGAGGAGATCGAGCGCGAGATCGCGAACGCGCAATCGCGCGGATACAGAGTCGAGCGGCTTCCGGGCCGCATCAGCGACACGGATCTCCCGGCGCTGCTCAGCGGCGCGGCGATGCTGGCGCATCCGTCGCTGTACGAGGGGTTCGGACTGGTACCGCTGCAGGCGATGGCGTGCGCCACGCCGGTGCTCGTCTCCAATCGTGCAGCCATGCCCGAGGTCGCCGGCGGCGCCGGGTTGTACGTCGATCCCCTGCAGGAGGACGACATCACGCGCGGCATCGAGACGTTGTTGACCGACGCCGGCCTGCGCGCATCGCTGAGCGCCGCCGGCCGGTTACGCGCGTCCACCTTCACGTGGCAGCGCACGGCCACCAGCTTTCTGGACGCCGTGCGGACCCTCAACACGTAGCCCACCATCCGCAACGACGTTGTTACGACGCCATCATTTCGTTCAGGCGGTTCACACCGACCATGCAACGGGCGGTATCGATAATCGCAGGAGCATGGTGTGGCGCAGCACGGCGGTACAGGTCGCAGTTGGCACAAACTGGCTGCGCTCGCACTCGCCGGCGCGGTGGTCACCGTCCTTGCGCCCACCGGTATCACCGCGCACGCCGACACCGCACACTCACTCGTCACCGCTGGGGCGCCGCTGGCCATCGCCGGCGCCGTGGCGCCGGGCATCATCGACAACAACCTGTGCTCGAGTCATCCGTACGGGACGGTGATGATCAGTGGCGCGTCGTGGGCCGGCGGCCTGGGACATCCGCCGTCGTCGGGTGGCGCGACGTTCGATGTGTCCAGCAACTGGGACGGCTCGTCGTGCTGGCGCAGCGAGGAGCCGACCGACGGCAGGGACAGCTACGGAACGCAGTACCAGTGCACCGAACTGGCGATGCGTGTTGCCGACCTCGAGTGGGGTGAGGGCAGCGAGAGAGCGTGGTCGGCGGCAGGCTGGACCGGCGACGGTTACAGCATGTTCGACGCCGGCCCCAGGCTTGCTGTCCCGCTCGTGGCGACGCCCAACGGCTCAGGATCGCTGCCGAGTCCAGGCGACATCATGGTGTGGGACGCAACGCCGAGTGACACCACCGGCCACGTTGCGGTGGTCGAGCGAGTCGACACGGTGGCGCAGCGGGTCTGGGTCGTCAGCCAGAACAGCTACGCCGCCGAATATGGTCTTCCCTACTCCGGCACCACCATCGATCCGACAGCTCAGTTTGGTCTTCCGCTGCGCGGTTGGCTCGGCAGTCCGCGGCCGACGCGCGGTGTCGCGCTGCGCAGCGACGGTGTATCGGGATACGCGCTCGACGGTTGGGGTGGCGTGCTCCCGTTCGGCGGTGCACCGCCGCTGAGCGTCAGCGCGTACTGGCCCGACTGGGACATCGCACGCGGGATGGCAATGCGCGCCGACGCGTCCGGCGGATACGTCCTCGACGCCTTCGGGGTCCTGCATCCCTTTGGCAGCGCGCCGGATGTCGCCATCAGCGCGTACTGGCCCGGGTGGGACATCGCCCGCGCCGTCGTGCTTCGATCCGACGGTGTGAGCGGGTACGTTCTCGATGGTCTCGGCGGCCTGCATCCCTTCGGCGGCGCGCCCTCGGTGGCGATCAGCGCGTACTGGCCGGGCTGGGACATCGCGCGTGCCGTCGTACTCCGGCCGGACGGCGTGAGCGGCTACGTTCTCGACGGACTCGGCGGCCTCAATCCATTCGGCGGCGCGCCGTCGGTCGGCGCCACCGCGTACTGGCCGTCGTGGGACATCGCCCGTGCCGTGACGCTGGTGACCGACAACAGCAATCCACATGTGCCGGCGAACTCCGGCTGGACGCTCGACGGCTGGGGCGGCGTGCACCCGTTCGGCGGTGCGCCGGCCGTCGACTTCCCAGCAAATCCGTACTTTTCCGGTCGCGACGTCGCCCGCGGCATCGCCTTTCAACCGTTGATGGACGCCGGTGTGACGGTCGACGGCCGGTCGACCCCCGCAGCGTTTCGCGTCACACCGCCTGTCCGTGCACTCGCGTACAAACCCGGGACGAGCAGCGGCTACCTGCTGGATGGCTACGGAGGCCTCACGCCGTTTGCCGGAGCGCCCGCTCTCTCGGCTGCGTCGGCGAAACCGCGCTGGCCGGAGTGGGACATCGCGCGCGGCGTCGCTCTTCGCGCCAACGGGACGAGCGGTTACGTGCTCGACGGCTTCGGCGGCCTGCACCCGTACGGCGGGGCGCCGAACGTGGTCATCACCGGGTACTGGCAGGGCCACGATCTCGCACGCGGAGTGGTGCTCCGGGCTGATGGCGTGAGCGGCTACGTGCTGGACGCGCACGGCGCGCTGTGGCCGTTCGGCGGCGCACCCGCGATCGCGACGACGACCACCTGGTCGACCGACGTCGCCCGCGGAGTCGTGCTGACGTCGAATGGGACGGGTGGCTACGTGCTCGACGCATATGGTGGCGTGAATCCGTTCGGCTCTGCGTCGGCGAGTGCAGCGCCCATGTGGCCCGGATGGGACCTGGCCCGCAGCATCGCGCTCCTCACCGATACGAGTGGATACATCCTCGACAGCTGGGGCGGCGTGCACCCGTTCGGCGGCGCGCCACTCCTGCCCGGCGCCCGCTACTGGCCGGGGTCCGACGCCGCGCGAGGCATCGCGCTCTCCGGGTCATCGACCGCACAGTCGCCGTCGGGCACCGTCGCCTACCTCAACGGAGCGACGAGCAGCGTCTCGTAGCGGATCCCAGCCTCAGCCGCGGCACGACTGCCGGCGGCGCCGAAGCACGGACATACTATCGGTGCATCGGGTAAATCCCGACACCGCCCCCTTAGCTCATCGGTAGAGCAGCCGGCTTTTAACCGGTTGAGGGAGGTTCGATTCCTCCAGGGGGCATCAGCGACGGTGCGCGGCGCGCACCTGCTCCGCTGCAGCGATGTATCGCTGTGCCGCGTAACGCCTATACCGCTTGCTGCGGTACCACGGGCGCAACTGCAGCAGCATCGGTGGCCGGCCGCGGTACAGCGCGACAGCGCTCGACGAGTCCAGCTGGCGCAGCGCATCGGGTGGCGCGATGTTGTCGTTGCGCACCGAGTACGCGCGGCTGACGCGACCATCGGCTCTGCTGACCTGCACGTCGGTGACCGCGTGACGGCCGACGAGCCGGGAGAGCAGGTCGACGGTCTCGGGATCGGTGATGCCCGGAAGAATCAGCTTCGCCGGGTGGTTGTTGAGGATCGAGTGCGCGCGATCCGCACCATAGCGCGCACGCAGTTGCGACAGGTCCTGCACGATCGACAGCAGCAGCACGCCGCGACCTGCGCCCTGTGACGCGAGACCGGGAAGGTCCTCGATGGGGACGACGTTGGCGAGCTCGTCGAGAAACAGACCGAGCGCGTGATCGAGCCTGCCCCGCGGTGACTCCTCCGCGATGGTGTATGCCTCGGTCACGACGGTCATCAGAATGCCGACGAAGAGGCCGGCGATGCGCTCCGGCGCGAGTCGCGGCGTGCAGAGGTAGAGGGTGCCGCCACGTTCGAGGAAGGCTCGCGGATCGAACCTGCTCGACTCGGCCGATGCCGCGGCTGCCCGCTCGTTGAACACGTTGAAGATGCGCATCACCGTGGAGAACACGGTGCCGCGCTCACGTTCCGGGCGCTGATCCACCGACGCGACCATCGACAGCGCGCGCGCTGCATCCGCGTGGTGCGGCCGCGAGTCGTCGCTCTGCAGATCCTCCAGCAATGCCATCGGTGTCGCGAGGTCGAAGCCGTGGATCCAGGTGTGCACGTCGACGACGGTGCATCCCGCGTTGGCCGCAGCGAACAGCAGCGGTGCGATGAGCAGCTTGCCCGACTCCGCCCAGTGCGCCCAGTCGTTGTCGCCACGGCTGGAGCCCTGCTGCAGCCCGGCGCAGAGCCATGCAGCCACAAGCCATGCGCGGTCGAGGTCCTCACACCCGGCAAGGGGCGACCACGTGACCGACGGCGCGCGCTCGCCCAATTCCCCGGTGGGGTCGTACACATACACGGGTCCGACGCGTTGCCGGCGTGCCGCGGTCAGCGCGAGCAGCTCGCCCTTGGTGCTGGTAACGACCGCGGGCCCACGCCAGTCGAGCAGGTTCGGCACCACCAGGCACGTCGTCTTCCCCGACCGCGTGGGTCCGACGACGAGCACGCTGGTCTCGCGTTCGGTGAGGACGAGACGGCGCCACGCGCGACCGAGCACGAAGCGACCAGGGCGCGCGGAGCGTGCACGGAGACCGCGCATGTCGCGGGCGCGTGCCCACCGTGAGATCGCGCGGATGCGCCGCGGTGAGCGCGGAACGAGGAGTCGTATCACCAACACGGCGCCGGCCGGCGGCACCGCGCACAACACGGCGAACGCGGTGAAGAACACCGCCGCGTGCGTGTGCGCGCCGGCTCCCACCAGGTCCCATGCGGCGATGCCGCCGCCGGACCGCACGAGCGCCACGATGCGTGCGGGGTCGGCGTAGCGCAACAGGCCGACGGTGGGGTGGCCACCGGCGACCACCGAGGCGACGGTGAGCACCACCCACGCCGCGCACCACAGCATTGCAAGCGCGGCGACGAGCGCAAGCTCGGCGTGAGCGGATCGGCTCGAGCCGCGCGGAGTGCTCGCTATCACGCCCCGAGTGTTCGCCGTCGAGACGGACGCGAGCCGGACGATCTTCCCTTACGGGAGCGCTACCTCTTCGCGAGGCCCTCTGCGGTGAGACGCACGACGTCCTCGAGCGTGTCGGCGATGCGTGCCCCCGCCGCGCGCAGCGCGTCGATCTTGCTCTGCGCGGTGCCGGTGTTTCCGCTGATGATCGCGCCCGCGTGCCCCATGCGCTTGCCCTCCGGCGCGGTGCGTCCGGAGATGAACGCGACGACCGGGCGATCAAAGCTCGACTCCCGCATCCACGCTGCCGCCGCCTCCTCGTCGGATCCGCCGATCTCGCCGATCAGCACCACGGCGTGGGTCTCAGGATCGTCCCCGAAGAGTCGCAACACGTCGGTGAAGCCGAGGCCGAGCACCGGGTCGCCACCGATGCCGACCGATGTCGTCTGCCCCATCCCCGCCTGCCCGAGCCCCTGGATGACCTCGTAGGTGAGCGTGCCACTGCGCCCGACGATGCCGACCGGGCCAGGCCGGTTGATGTGGTTCGGAATGATCCCCACCTTGCACTCATCCGGCGTCACGACGCCGGGGCAGTTCGGTCCGACCAGCCGCGCACCGTGCACGGAGACGAACTCGCGTGCGCGCACCATGTCGAGCACGGGGATGCCCTCTGTGATGCAGATGACGAGCGGCAACGCCGAGGACGCCTCCATGATCGCGTCGGCGGCGAATGCGGGTGGCACAAACACCCCGGCGACGTTCGCGCCGGTCGCCGCCACAGCGGTGGCGACGGTGTCGAACACGGGCACGCCGTCGACGTCGCTGCCACCCTTTCCGGGAGAGACACCGGCGACGACGTTCGTACCGAACTCGCGCATCTGCGCTGTGTGAAACCGGCCCTCGCGTCCCGTGATGCCCTGCACCAGGACGCGGCTCTCACGGTCGAGCAGCACGCTCATGCCTTCGTGAGCTCCACGATGGTCCGCGCCGCCTCGGTCGCGCTCGTGGCCGGCACGATGCCTGCTTCACGCAGCAGCGCGCGCCCCTCCTCCTCCATGGTGCCGGTCATGCGCACGACCAGCGGCTTGGTCAGGTGCAGCTCGTCGCGGGCGGCGATGACGCCGCGCGCCACCTCGTCACCGCGGGTGATGCCGCCGAAGACGTTGATGAACACACCGCGCACCTTGGGGTCGAGCAGCACCATCTCGAGCGCATTGCGCACCTTGTCGGCGCCGGCGCCGCCGCCGATGTCGAGGAAGTTGGCCGGCTCGCCGCCGTGCTGCTTGACGAGGTCGACCGTGTTCATCGTCAGCCCGGCGCCGTTGCCGATGACGCCGACCGTGCCGCCGAGGTGGACGTAGGTGAGCCCCCGCAGCCGTGCCTCCACCTCCAGCGGGTCGTCGCCACCGGCCGCGTTGTCAGCCGGGTCGTCCTCGCGCAGCTCCTCGACCAGGTCGCGGTGCCGGAACTCGGCGTTCTCGTCGACTTCCAATTTGCCGTCTGCGGCCACCAGCAGCCCGCCGGCCGTGAGCGCCAGCGGGTTGATCTCACACGTGACGGCGTCGAGCGAGATGGCGAGCGCGTAGAGCTTCTCTCCGATGACCGCCAGCTGCGTTGCCAACTGGCCGGCCCGCCGTGCGAGGTCCCCCGCGCCGGTGAGCCCGGAGAACGCCAGCCGGCGGAGCTCGAACGGCAGCGGTCCGGCAAACGGATCGGGCCAGAGCTTGGCGATGCGCTCCGGGGTTTCGGTCGCAACCTGCTCGATCTCCATGCCGCCCGCGGCGGAGAAGATCACCGCCATGCGCCGCCGGTCGCGGTCGAGCGTGATGCCGAGGTAGAGCTCGTTGGCGATGTCCAGGCCCGTCTCGCACCACACGCTGCGGACCGGGTACCCGCGGATGCTCATCGCAAGGATCCGGGCCGCCTCGCGCTCCGCCTCGTCGGGGGTGTGGACCACGGCGATGCCGCCGGCCTTGCCCCGGCCGCCGATCGGCACCTGCGCCTTGATCGCCACGGTGCCGAGCTCGCGAGCAGCCTGCGCCGCCTCTGCCGGGGTGCGCGCCAGCCGCCCCTGGGGAACAGCGATCCCGGCGGCCGCGAAGCGCTGCTTGGCCTGGTATTCGAGCAGCCTCATCGGCGGCACCTTACTCTGCAGAGGTGAGCGCTACCGGGCCCGGCGCCGGCGACAGCAGCGAGTCCGAGCCGTCCGGGTTCATGGAGCGGCGGCGGCGACGGTCGACCGACCGCTCGGCGATCGGCGTCCGCACGCTGGTTGTCGCAGCGCTGATCGTCCTTAGCATCGTCGCGCTGGTCTTCCTACTCAGCCACCTCATCAGCATCCTGCTGGTCATCCTGGTGGCGATCGTCTTCGCGGAGGGCATCCGGCCGCTGGTGAAGCTGCTTGGAGAACGCCGGGTCCCCGAACCGCTGGCGATCGTATTGATCTACATCGTCATCCTCGGCGCGATCGTCGGGCTGGCCGCGCTGCTCGTCCAGCCACTCGTCTCGGAGGCGCAGAACCTCGCCAACAACTTCCCGACGTACCAGCGGCACTTCCTCGACTTCTTCAACGGCCTGGAGCAGCAGTTTCACTTCAGCGCGAACATCAACTCGTTCGTCTCGGGAGCGCTGGGCACCGCGCAGCAGGTGCTGATCACAATCGGCGCGACGACCTTCTCGGTGGTGATCAACTTCGCCCTGGTGCTGGTCATCGGCTTCATGTGGCTCGTGAGCACAGACCGGCTCAAAGCGTTCGTGGTCGACCTGATCCCGGTGCGCCATCAGGAGCTGGCGCGCGACGTGATCCGCGAGATCGGGTTCCGCATGGGCGGATTCGTGCGGGCGACGATCATCAACGGCATCGCAGTCGGCGTGGCAACGGGGCTCGCCAGCTGGATCCTGGGACTGCCGAGTCCGATCCTGCTCGGCGTCTTCTCCGGTCTGATCGCGCTCATCCCGGTGGTCGGGGCGGTGGCCGGGGTGATTCCGCCGACGCTGCTCGCGTTCACCATCGGCCCCGCATACCCGATAGTGGTGCTAGCAGTTATGCTGGTAATCCAAATGGTCGATGCAAATACAGTAGTGCCGTTGGTTATGAACCGGGTTGTGGCGCTGCCCGCCCTCGTGGTGGTGCTGGCGCTGCTCATCGGTGGTGCGCTGGCGGGCGTCATCGGCGCGCTGCTCGCCGTGCCGGTTGCGGCGGCACTCCAGGTGCTCGTTCTGCGGGTCGCCGTGCCTGCGATCCATCACGCCCAGGGCCGAGACGATCCCATCTGGGACGAGTATCACCCTGAGCCCGCGCCGGCCAAGGAGGGAACACGCCGCCGCGGCTCGGCCCTCCGCTGGGTGCCCAGGCTCAAGCGTCAGTGACGGCGGGCGCGGGGGTGCGCCCTATCCGCGCGCGCCTGCTCGGCGCCGACGCCGTGCGCGCGGTTGCGATGCTCGGCGTGATCGGCGTTCACGCGGCGGCGTGGGGGCCGTCGGCGACCTTCCACTCCATCGACGTGATCACCAGGTATTCGGTGCCGGCGTTCGTGCTACTCACCGGCGTGGTGATCGCCTACAGCCACACGGGCCGGCGACTCGGCACCGGGTTCGCCCGCCGTCGCCTGGCGCGGACGCTGCTGCCATGGGTGGCCTGGGCGCCGGTGTTCGTCGCGTTCAGCGTGTTGACGGGCACGCTTCGCCTCACCGTCCCCGATATCGGCGGGTTCGTAGTTCAGGGTGGGGGGCACCTCTGGTTCTTGCTGCTCGTGCCCCAGCTGTATCTGCTGTTCGTGGTCTGGCCGCGCAATCACCGCTGGGCACTGGCCGCGGCCGCGATGCTAGTGCAGATCGGCCTCTGCGTCATGCGCCTGTATGCCGTTCTCCCCGGGTGGCAGTCGCAGCTGGTCCTCAACTACGCAGCGGAGATCTTCCCGTTCTGGGTCGGCTACTTCGCCGTCGGTCTCGCGATGGGAACCTCGTTGCGGCGACCCGGCGGGCTGCGCCGCGCGCTCAACGTGTGGCGGTTGCAGCTGACGATCGGTGCCGCCGCGGCAACGGTCGTGTCCGGCGCGGCCCTTCTGCTCGTGCGCTATCCGGGGTCGCCGTACGCGGCCACGTACCTCACCGGAACCGGTGCGTTCCTCAACCCGGCGCTGCCGCTGCTCGTGCTGAGCGCCGTTGCCACGATCGCTACGGTGGTCCCGCCGCTGCTGCGTCGCTCGCGGTTGCTGACGCGCGCCGTCACTTCTGTCAGCGAGCAGTCGCTCGCCGTGTACATCGTGCACCCGGTGCCGCTGTTCTTTCTCGGGACCTACCTGCTCGAGGAGCGCATGGCGGTGCGAGGCGTGAGCGCGCTCATGGCATTCGCCGCGCTGGTGCTGTTCACGCTCATCAGCTCACTGGTCGTGGTGCGTTTGCTCCGCACAACGCGCGCCGCCACGACGCTGGGTCTGTCGCAGCGACCGCTCACGCTGCCCTTCGCGGCTCGTTCGCGCGTCCCGCAACGCGAAGAGGCGGCATAGCGGCGTGCGCCTTAGAGCGGAATGTTTCCGTGCTTACGCTTCGGCCGCTCGACCTGCTTGCTGCGGGCCATGCGCAGCGCGTTGATCAGCGACCAGCGCGTGTTGCGCGGCTCGATCACATCGTCGATGTAGCCCCGCTCGGCCGCGTAGTACGGGTTGGCGAACTGCTCGCGGTACCCCTCGATCAGCTCCTCCCGGCGCCTCGCCGGGTTGTCTGCGTCAGCTATCTCCTTCTTGAAGATGACGCTGACGGCGCCCTGCGGGCCCATGACCGCGATCTCCGCGGTCGGCCACACCACGTTGTAGTCCGCGCGGATGTGCTTCGAGCACATGACGTCGTACGCGCCGCCGTACGCCTTGCGTGTGATCACCGTCAGCTTGGGCACCGTCGCCTCGCAGTACGCGTACAGCAGCTTGGCGCCGTGGCGAATGATGCCGCGGTACTCCTGGTCGGTGCCCGGCAGGAATCCGGGCACGTCGACGAACGTCACCAGCGGGATGTTGAAAGCGTCGCAGAAGCGCACGAAGCGCGCCGCCTTGGTGGATGCGTCGATGTCCAGCGCACCGGCGAGCACGCGTGGCTGGTTGCCGACGACTCCGACCGTGTCACCGTCGAGACGGGCGAACCCGCAGATGATGTTCTGCGCGTGGAACGGCATCACCTCGAGGAACCTCGCCTCATCGACGACGCGCGTCACCACCTCGCGCATGTCGTACGGCTGGTTGGGGTTGTCCGGGATCACCTGCTGCAGCTCGGGGTCGGCACGATGCGGCGAGTCGTTCGTCTCGCGATGCGGCGGCCGCTCGCGGTTGCTCGCCGGCAGGTACGAGAGCAGCTCGCGCATTTGACCGAACGCGTCGTCCTCCGTGTCGGCGATGAAGTGTGCGACGCCACTTCGCTGGTTGTGCACGTCGGAACCGCCCAGGTCCTCGAAGCTGACCTGCTCGCCGGTGGTCACCTTGATGACGTCGGGGCCGGTGATGAACATGTACCCGATGCGCCGCACCATGAAGACGAAGTCGGTCATCGCCGGTGAGTACACGGCGCCACCGGTGCACGGCCCAACGACGAGCGACAGCTGCGGTATCACGCCGCTCGACGTGACGTTGCGAAAGAAGATCTCGGCATAACCGGCAAGCGAGACGACGCCCTCCTGGATGCGCGCGCCCCCGGAGTCGTTGATCCCGATGCATGGACAGCCCGTCTGCTCGGCGAGGTCCATGATCTTCACCACCTTCTCGGCGAACACCTCGCCGAGCGAGCCGCCGAACACCGACGCGTCGTGGCTGAAGACGAACACCTGGCGGCCCTCGATCGTTCCCCACCCGGTCACGACACCGTCGCCACGGATGCGACGCTCCTCCATGCCGAAATTGGTGGAGCGATGCATCGCAAAGAGATCGAGCTCGGTGAACGATCCGGGGTCGAGCAACCGGTCGATGCGCTCGCGCGCGGTGAGCTTGCCCTTGGCGTGCTGCGAACGTTCTGCAGCTCCGCCACGACGAATCGCGTCGTAGCGCCGCTTTCGCAACACGTTGACCGCGTGTTCGCTGGCGCTGCCGCCCGTCCGCGCGCCATTGTTGGCGTCCGGCGTGCGTTCCTCGAGTTCGTCGGCTGCGAGCTTGGCGGCGTCGGTCGCGCCTGCGGGAGGCACGGGCTTCCGCGTGTTGCGTGGCATCGAAGAACAGGCTACCTCACCCGCGACCCGTTTCTACAGGGCAACCGAAGGTTGGTAGACCCCGAACACATCGCGAAGCGCGTTGCACACCTCACCAACGGTGGCGCGCGCGGCGAGCGCAGTGCGCATGAGCGGGAGCAGATTGTCGTCACCTGCGGCGCCCCGTCGCAGATCGTCGAGCGCGCGCTGCACCGGCGTTGCGTCTCGCTCCTCGCGCAGACGGCACACCCGCGCGATCTGCTCTGCCTCGAGGTCCGCGCTCACGCGCAGGATCTCGACGTCGGCCTGTGACGTCTCGGCGAACCGGTTGACGCCCACGATGACGCGGTCGCCCGATTCGACGAGCCGCTGGTGTCGATACGCCGAATCCTGTATCTGCTGCTGGTAGAAGCCCGCCTCGATCGCCTGCACCGCGCCTCCGAGCTCGTCGACGCGGCGGATGAGATCGCGGCTCTCGTCGACCAGCCGCTGCGTCAGCGACTCGACCAGATACGAACCACCCATGGGATCGACGACGCGCGGCGCGCCCGACTCGAA
Organism: Candidatus Dormibacteria bacterium; assembly: GCA_050734185.1. GTDB lineage: Bacteria > Chloroflexota > Dormibacteria > Aeolococcales > Aeolococcaceae > JAFALX01. The sequence continues at coordinate 33,768 of JBOHUE010000157.1, forward strand.
TCCGATGATCTGCTGCGTGCGCAGCGCGATCTCTGCGGCCTGCTGCGACGGCAGCGCCAGCGCCTCGTCGTAGCTGTTGGTGTGCAGCGACTGCACGCCACCGCACACGGCCGCGAGCGCCTGCAGCGCAACGCGCACCGCATTGTTCAGCGGCTGTTGCGCGGTGAGCGATGCGCCGCTGGTCTGCGCGTGAAAGCGCAGCGTCTGGCTGCGCTCGCTCGCAGCGCCGAAGCGCTCCCGCATGACGTCCGCCCACAGCGCGCGCGCGGCGCGGAACTTCGCCACCTCCTCGAAGAAGTCGTTGCTGACATTGAAGAAGAAGCTGAGGCGCGGAGCGAAGTCATCGACGCGCAGGCCGGCATCGATCGCCGCCTGCACGTACGCGATGCCGTTGGCGATCGTGAACGCGAGCTCCTGCTGCGCCGTGGCGCCGGCTTCGCGCATGTGATAGCCGCTGATGCTGATCGTGTTCCATCGCGGCAGCCGCTGCGCGCAGTACGCGAACGTGTCGGTGACCAGGCGCATCGACGGCGCCGGTGGGAAGATGTACGTGCCGCGCGCGGCGTACTCCTTGAGGATGTCGTTCTGGATGGTGCCCCCGAGCGCATCCGGCGCGATGCCCTTCGCTTCAGCGGCCAGCTCGTACAGCAGCAGCAGCACGGACGCCGGCGCGTTGATCGTCATAGACGTGGTCACGCGATCCTGAGGAATGCCGCGTGTCAGCAGCTCCATGTCGTCGATCGAGTCGATCGCGACGCCCACCTTGCCCACCTCGCCGCGTGCGTGCGCATCGTCGCTGTCGTACCCCATCTGCGTGGGCAGGTCGAACGCCACGGACAGCCCGGTCTGGCCCGCACGCAGCAGATAGTGAAAGCGCTCGTTGGTCTGCTCTGCGCTGCCGAAACCCGCGTACTGGCGCATGGTCCACAGCCGCTTGCTGTAACCGTCTTCGCGGATCCCGCGCGTGAACGGATACGTGCCCGGCGGCGGCCACGCGGGAGTCGCGTCCGCCGTGTAGTACGGCTCAAGAGGCAGCCACGAATCGGTCTCCGATGCGGCCTCGTCGGTCACGAGCTCGGCGACGGCGCCTCAGGATCCGGCTGGCACAGCTCGGTGAGCACCCCGGCACCGGCGGACGGATGCAGGAAAGCGACCAGACGGCCCGCGGCGCCGTGACGCGGGCACGTGTCGAGCAGGCGCAACCCGAGTCCGGCGAAGCGATCGAGACTCTGCTGCACGTCATCGACGGCATACGCGACGTGGTGCAGACCGCCGCCCCGCTTGGCGACAAAGTTGGCGATCTTGGAGTCGGGACGTGTGCTGCCGAGGAGCTCGATTCGCGATTCGCCCACCTGGAACATCACGGCCTCGATGCCGTCACTCTCGACCCGATCTCGGTGAGACGGGGCTGAATCGGTGAGCTCCGCGTACGCCGCCACCGCGGCGTCCAGATCCGCGACAGCGATGCCGATGTGATCAATACCGTTGAACGAGGCCATCCTCGACCGAGTATAGGCAGCCGCTGTTTGACGGGGCTGCAACGATCCGGCCCGGCGAATCCCCGCGCGAGCGCCGCTCAATACGATCGTCCCGTGGCTCTGCGCAGGCTGCTCCTGGGCGGCCTTCTCGTGTTCACGATCGGGTTCGCGGTGTTCGCGCTGGAGCACATGTTCCCGCCGCAGCCGTATGGCATCGCCGACGACTGGCGCGTGTTCTACGCCGCTGCGACCGTGGTGCAGCACGGCGGCAACCCCTACGACGCGACGACGATCCACGCCGCCGAACAGGCGGCGCAGCACTATCAGAACGTGCAGCCGTCGCTCGACGACTTCACCGATCTCCCGATCATCGCGCTCGTGCTGCGCGCTGTCACGTGGCTGCCGTACTGGGCGAGCTACGCCGCGTTCAGCGCCGCCGGGATCGTCATCGTCATGGCGTCGCTCTTCGCATGGATGCGTGCGTGGGGCTGGCGCCGACCCGCGCTCTGGCTCCTCGGCGGCCTGGCGTCGTGGCCCGTGCTGCTCGGCCTGTTCTCGGGTCAGTTCGACGCGGTGCTGCTCGGCGCAACCATCGCCGCGCTCCTGCTGATGCGCCGGCATCGACCCGTGGCCGCGGGGCTGTGCATGGCCGCGGTGCTGTTGAAACCGCACCTGCTCTGGCCACTGCCGCTGCTGCTGTTCGTCGTGTGGCTGGACGATCCGCGTCAGGCGTGGCGGTTCGCGGCGTCGGCGGCCGCCGTGATCCTGAGCGGCACGCTGATCGGATTCCTGCTCGTCCCGAATTCGTCGGGATTCGTCGGACACCTCCTTGGATTCGGGTCGCGGGTGGCCGACGTGCAGCCGGACCTCGCCGGCGTTCCGGGCATGCTCCTGCACCTGCCGGGAGGCAGAACCATTGCAGTGGCGGTCGCAGCCATTGGAGTGGCGGCGGTGTTCGCGCTGGCAGCATGGATCGCGGTGCGCGGACGGCGTCGCGAGATGGGAGAGCACGCACGCGCGTTGATCCCGCTTGCCGGGCTCGCGGTCTGGCTTGCGCTGACGCCATACGCCCACCCCAACGACGACGTCCTGCTGTTCCCGCTCGTCGTGCTCATGGTGGGTCGCGATGCCGCCGCGCTCGAGGGGCGCGCCCTCGGCGCCGGTCTCGTCGCCGCGGCAGTCGTGGCCGCGGCCTTCATCGCCGCGCCGGCAATCGGCTTTCTCGCCGTCATCGGGGGCGCGAGCTGGCTGGTCGTGCAGCGGCATCGCGTCACCGCGCCGCTTGTGGCAGCACTCGCGTTCGCAGCCGTGGCGGTGCTCCCCACCGTCTGGCCGTTCCACGTGCTGACCGTTCCCGTGACACCCATCGCCGTGGTGCTCACCGCGCTGGCAGGGCTGCTCAGCGTCCGGGAGACCCTCGGGCCGCCGCAGCCAGGCTCAGTGAGAGAGCGCGTCGGGGAGCGCGAGCGGAGTGGGGGGATCGGTGGCGTAGTCGTAGAAACCACGCCCGCTCTTGCGGCCGAGGCGTCCGGCCGCAACTAGGCGGTCCAGCACCTCGACCGTCGCCTCGTCGCCCGGTTCGCGCTCGCGCTGCATGCGATCCCGGCGGACGCCGAGCACGGTGTCCAGCCCGGAGAAATCGGCGAGCTCGAATGGTCCCATGGGCCAGTTGAGCCCGGTGCGCACCGCGGTGTCGATGTCCTCCGCCGTTGCCACCTCAGCGGCGAGCAGCGTGAACGCCTCGCGCGACGCGGCGCCGAGGATTCTGTTCACGATCAGCCCGTCGAGCTCGCGTTCGACGACGATCGCGGTGCGCCCGATGCGCCGCGCCCACGCGAGCGCGCGCTGCACCGTGTCATCGCTGGTTGCGGGGCCGCGCCCCACCTCGCACATGTCCATGACCAGCACCGGGTGGAAGAAGTGCATGTTGCAGCACAGTTCGGCGCGTTGCGTCTCGCTCGCAAGCCGGGACACCACGATGTTGCTCGAGTTGGTGGCGATGCCGGCGCCCGCGGGCAGCGCGCGATCCAGCTCGGCGAACACCACGCGTTTGGTGCTCTCGTCCTCGACCACGGCCTCGATCGCCCATGCGGCGCCCGCCGCAGCCGCTGACAGGTCCGACGTGCTGCCGACTCGCTCGAACGCGGCCTCCGCGTGTTCGGAGTCGAGCTTGCCGCGTTCCACGCGGCGCTCGAGCCACTGGCGATTGCCAGCCGACGCTCGCTGCAGCTGAGCCCGGCTGACGTCGACCAGTGAGACGTCGACGCCGTGCAGCGCCGCCTGCAGCGCGATCTGCGCACCCATGGTGCCCGCGCCGACGATGAGCAGCCGCTCGTCAGGACTCGTGCGAGCCCTCCGGCCTACTCATCGGGCCATTTGACCGGAACACGTGTCGTGCACTCCACGAGTTCCTGGGACGCCTTGGTGTAGCGCACGATCGTGGGGAAGTTGCCACGCAGCTTCAGCTGCCCGAGCATGATTCCCTTGACGGCGTCGAGCTGCTTCGTCGCCACCTTCTTCCAGCGCGAGTACGAGGCGGTGATGACGAACGCTGCCTTCTCGGCTTCCTCGCGGCCGACGGCCTTGACGTCGCGCGCCTCTCCGTGCCAGAGGTCGAGAAAGATGCCGTTGTCGTTGGGCACGTTCTTGTCCGGCTCGGCAAGCACCACAAGCCCCACGGTTCCCTCCCAGCCGGCGGCCGCCTGCTTGTAGACCGAGGACTTGTTGATCTCATCCTTGAACGCCTGCGCCCACTCCGGGCTGTAGGGCTCGTACACCACGACATCCACCACCGCTGGACCTCCTTTGTTTCGGCGTGCGGCCCATTCAGGCGGCCGGCGCCCGTGGTCAGTGTGCCTCGCGGACCTCTGCTACTGCTTTGTCGTCCTCGGAATCCGCGAGCGAACGCGCCACGTACACCGCGACGTCGTCCACCGCGATCTTCTCGCCGAGGTCCTTGCTGGAGATGCCCTCGTCGAACATCGCCAGGCAGTACGGGCACGCGGTCGCCACCTTCGATGCCTCGGTGTCCACCGCCTGCTGCACTCGGGCGTGGTTGACGCGCGGCTGCTCCTCCTCCATCCACATGCGCCCGCCGCCCGCGCCGCAGCACATGCCCTCGCTGCGACTGCGCGCCATCTCCACGATGCGCAGCCCGGGGATGCGTTCGAGGATGTCTCGCGGCGGCGCGAAGATGTCGTTCCAGCGCCCGATGTAGCAGGAGTCGTGGTACGTGATCGTCTCCTGCTGCGCCTTCGACTCGTCCAGCCGCAGACGCCCCGACTTCAGCAGCGCATCGATCACCTGCGTGTGGTGCTGCACCTCGTAATGGCCGCCGAAGTCCGGATACTCATTGAGCAGCGTGTTGAAGCAGTGCGGGCACGACGCGATGATCTTGCGCACGTGGTGCTGCTCCAGCACCTCGACGTTCGCCCGCGCGCGCTCCTGGAACAGGTACTCGTTGCCGATGCGCCGCGCCACCTCGCCGGTGCAGCGCTCCTCGGTGCCGAGGATGGCGAAGTCAACCCCGGCAGCGCGCAGGATCTTCACCATCGCCTCGGCGATGGTGCGCGCGCGCTCGTCGAATGACGACGCGCAGCCCACCCAGTACAGGTATTCGGCGTCGGGCTTCTCGTGCAGGAACTGAACGTCGAGGTCCTTTGCCCAGTCGGCACGTGTCTGATGCGACAGGCCGTACGGATTGGAGACGTTCTCGATGTTGCGCAACGCCGTCTCCGCCTGACGCGGCATGCGCGACTCGTCGAGCACCAGGTGACGGCGCATCTCGACGATCTTGGGCACGTGCTCGATGAGCACCGGGCACTGGTCCATGCACGCGCCGCACATCGTGCAGGCCCACAGCGTCTCGTCGCTCATGGTGCCGCCGAATAGCGGACGCGTGCCGCCGTTGCTCTCCACCGCCTGCGCCACCTGATCGGGTGCGAGCCACGAGGGCTGGAACTCACCGGGCAGGTCGTGCTGCGCGCCTTCCTCGTGGTCGCCGGTGACCCACATGCCCTCGTCCTCGTGCGCGTCGTGCGTCGTCGCCGCGTACCCGCCGGCGAGGTTCTCGTACGCGTGATCACGCAGGTCGGTGATCAGCGTCTTGGGTGACAGCGGCTTGCCCGTGTTCCATGCCGGGCAGTGCGTCTGGCAGCGACCGCACTCGGTGCACGTGTACAGGTCGAGCATGTCCTTCCACGAGAAGTGCTCGATGGCCGCGGGACCGAAGTGCTGGTCGGCCTCGTCGGGGGCGGTCATCACCGCGTCGATGTCGAGTGTCGGCAGCGCTCCCTTGGGCTTCTCGCTGCGGAAGAACACGTTGAAGACCGCGGTGATGATGTGCAGGTGCTTGCTGTATCCGAGGTACACGAGGAAGCCGAACACCAGCGTCAGGTGCAGCCAGAAGAAGATGCCGTGGAACACCACGAGCGCCTCGCTGTTCGCGCCCAGCGGCCGGAAGATGCTGGAGAAAGCCGACGCCACCGGGCGCCACTGGGCAACCGCCTCGGGCGACCGCTCGGCGATGCGCGTCGCGTAGTTGAGCTCCATCGCCAGCAGCAGGGTGCCGATCCACGCGAGGATCAGGAGCGCGTCGCGGCGATGGCTGCCGCGGAACCGGATGGGATTGATGAACAGCCGGTTGACCAGCGCCATGACGACGCCCGCTTCGACCACCAGGAAGAACAGGTCCTGCAGGAACGCGATGGCGCCGCTGCCGGGCAGCAGATCGAAGCGGAATCCCTGCCACAGCGCCTCGATGATGCCCTGCACGATCGCGGTGAGCAGCACCACGAAGCCCCAGAAGATGAACGCGTGCAGGATGCCCGCGTAAGGCCAGCGCAACAGGCGAGCCTGCGCCAGCACGTAGACGCCGACCGCGCGCATGCGATCGGCGATGCGATCGAATCGAGCATCGCGCCGCTGCGAGCGGCGCATCAACCCCAGCAGCTTGTTCCAGCGCAAGCCCGCTGCGGCGGTCGCGGCGCCCGCGATCAGCACGAGCGCGATGGGACTAAGGAGTGCGGTCAACGGCCCTTCCACATCGGCTGGCGCTTCTGCAGGAACGCGCTGATGCCCTCGGCCGCGTCCTCGGTGCCGAACAGCTCGGCGAACTCGCGCTGCTCCAGTGCGAGCGCATCGGCGATGGGCAGATGCAGGCCGTCGTTCATGACGCGCTTGATCGCGGCCAGCGCGCGCGGCGCACGCGATCCCAGAAGCTCGGCCCAGCGCGCCGCGGCCTCGGTCAGGCCGCCGTCCTCGACCACCTCGGCCACGAGGCCGAGCTGCAGCGCCGAGTCGGCGTCGATGGGATCTCCGGTGAGCAGGAGCTCGCTGGCCCGCGCCCGCCCGATCAGGCGCGGCAGCCGCTGGGTGCCGCCCCAGCCGGGCATGATCCCGAGTTTGATCTCGGGCTGACCGAAGCGCGCGCTGCGCGTGGCGATGCGAACGTCGCAGGCGAGGCTGAGCTCGCAGCCGCCGCCGAACGCGACCCCGTTGACCGCGGCGATGATCGGCAGCCGGGAGCGCTCCAGGCGCAGGGTCAGGTCGACGGCGCCCCCGAGGCTGTCGTCGCCGGAGCCGAACTCGGTGATGTCCGCCCCGGCGGAGAAGAACTTCGGGCCGGCACCGGTGATCACCAGCGCGCGGCAGGTGTCGTCCGCCTCGGCGCGCTCCAGCCCCTCAGCCAGGCCACCGACCACGGCGCTGCTGATCGCGTTGGCCGGGGGATGGTCGATGGTGAGCGTGCTCGTTCCACCCTCCCGCTCCTCACGCACCACGTCGTGCAGCACTTGGGCCATGCGTCAGCCTCCTACGATCCTCGCGTCCGGGCCACGCGGTCGGTCATACCGCAAACGATCGTCCCTGCGTCAGCGCCATCGGGCCTGGCCCTGAGCTTGTGGCCCGTGCGGACTCGGCGTTAGTGGGCTCGAAGCGTGGTATCGGGAGGGACCATCGCAAGCTTGCGATCTGGGGATCGACTGAGCGAGTGGAGGATGAGCACGGCCGTACCGCCGCTGGGCCGTCCTGACGGCGCCGGCAAAGCTGCTGTCGTCGATGTCTGGGAGAAACGCACCAGGTTGTTCAATCCGCTAAACGGACGCCGCTGAAAAGGCCCAGGAGGCTCGGAACGAGGACGAGTCCATGTCACAGACCTTGGCTCGGCGGGCCCTGTCCGCTCGCGCCGGACAAGCGGTCAGCATCCGCGATGACACGGCACTGGGTGGAACCATCACGTAGTCGTGGGTGGGCCTATCGGCTGGCGCTCGACATTGCTGCGTGAGCTGGCGGAGCTCTACTCCGGCCTCGACCGTAAATCCGCACCGCCTCCCGCTATAGGAAGAATTCGCTTCTTTTCCATTAGTCGACCCTCCGAGGCGAGAATCCATAGCGGGGCGGTCGCAGGGAGACCAGACTCCCTCCACTGGGGGCTGTTTGCGCCGCGCAACAGTGGCCCTGGCAAGCCGGCCCGCCAACCAGGCCATCCACACCCAGGCGGGCGCCCAGGACCTGCGCGACCACAAAAGAAGCGTTGCTACACGAACGGGTGTTCGCTTATCCTAGCGGTGCCTAGCATCCAGCTTTGGAGACGTCACTTTTCTTGCCATGACCCCGCTTCCGCCTAACTACTCGCCAGAACTAATCTTCGGAGTAATCGGACCTGCTGGCGCGGACCTGGGTGGAGTCAGCACAGCTCTTGAGAATGAGTTGCAGCGATACCGATACAAGGCGAAGATCCTGCTGGTAAGTGACCTTTTTAGGTCGCTTCCTGGCTTTGATCACCTGGGTGGAATCACTCGACCACGAGGCCTGAACGACTATGAGGTCCTGATGTCGGCGGGCGATGCCATAAGACGTCGAGCGAACCGGAAAGACGCCGCAATTCTCATGGCCCTAACTAGCATCATCGATTCGCACGGCGATTGGACGAAGGAGCCGCGAGACACTGCCTGGATTCTGAACTCAATCAAAACTCCTCAGGAAGCGGACCTACTCAATGTCGTATACGGTGGACGCTGCTGGCTGTTATCAGTGTTTACGAAGCGAGAGAGCCGTATTCAGCAAATAGCCGACGAACTCGCGAGGCAGCGCGGAGGCACCGTCGGGAGAGTGGAGACTCAAGAAGCGGCCGACCTTGTGGAACGCGACGAGGGCGGTGTCACCATCGACGAATTCGGTCAGAACGTCGGGGAAGCCTTCCCGCTCGGCGACTACTTCATAGACGTCGACAGAGACGACTTACAGGCACAGTTGCAAAGGTTTCTTCGCCTTGTCTTTGCTGACCCATTTATGACGCCACAGCGCGATGAACAACTCATGTTTGTCGCGTACGGAGCTGCAATGCGTTCGGCATCGCTTTCCAGGCAGGTGGGGGCGGCGATCTCGGTCGAAGACGGCGCCATCGTCGCCATTGGGGCAAACGAAGTACCTAAGGCCGGAGGTGGTCAATATTGGGCTGAAGACTCCAATGCGAAGGCGACTGATGATGGCAGGCAATTTCGACAGGCAGAGGATCTGAGCGAGACAACGAAGGACGCAATGGTCCGCGAGCTGCTGGCCTCAATTGAAGAACTACTCAAGGATCCGGTTGATTCAGTTTTCGCGTCGCTTGATCGCAAGAAGCTTCGGGTGTTTGATCTCCTCGAGTTCTATCGTGAGATGCATGCGGAGATGGCCGCGGTCATCGACGCGGCTCGCCGAGGGGTGTCAATTCGCGAGGGCACGTTAGCCACTACAACCTTCCCCTGCCACGACTGCGCTAAGCACATTATCGGGGCGGGCATTAGACGCGTGCTCTTCATACAGCCATACGTGAAGAGCCGAGCGGCTGAACTCCATCGCGACGCACTAGTTATAGGTCATGAGCGCCCGATAGACGTTATATTTCAGGGCAACCCCGTGACCTTCGAGACGTACCGCGGGATAGCCCCCAAACGCTACATCGAAGTCTTTCGAATGCCGGCCCGAAAGGTGGCTGGGACTCAGGTCACCTGGCGCGAAGGCGTTGCCGAGCCACGCACTGGGTTGCTGGGATCGAAGCTAACGCAGTTTGAGGTTGTAGAGGCAGAGCGTGCTGGACAGTGGTCAGGAGTTGTGGTGCGCGAGCAAGTTTTGGGAAAGAGACTACCCACAATAATCAAGGCCTTAGAGGAGGCTATCAATGCAGAACGGACCACATGAGACTCTGTCGACCCCGGACGCGGGTGGCGAAGCGGTAACTCGAGTAGGAACGCGAGCGCAACAGGCCAGCGAATCGTGGCCCGATTGGTTGAAACGTGCGGTTGAGTCACACGAGAAAGCATTCGAGAGTGAGAAGAAGCGCAATGGCGACGGAGATAGCTCGGGAATGGCTTAAATGTTGCCCGTTTGCTTCCCTTACATAGAGAGACCGCCCCATCGGAGCGCCTTCGTCCGGTTACGCGGCGCGGATCGCTGCTGAGCCGCTAGGCGTGCACCGGGAGAGAGAAGAATGCGATTTAGCGAGTACTTCGGCGTCGCTGCCGCCGGCGTGGAGTGGTACGACCCAGTACTCACTGAGGACACTCCACTATATGTGGACCCGTTTCTTGTCTACGAAGATGCTGATCCTTTTTGGGCCAGCTCACATGACATCGTTGTCGAGTTCTTTGCGACCGCGCTGGGGCTGGTCCGCCGTGCGCCCGATAGGCGCCAGTCCGTGCATTGGCGCAAGGCGGAAAGACTTCTCACGTTCCCGGAACCCAAGGAGTTCGCGCTCGGCCTCGCTATGGGGACACCGGTTGGGTCAGGCACGGGAAGGGAATTCGCGCATGTCATGGCAGGGGCGTTGGGCGTCGTCGCCGGAAGCGGCATCAGTCAGGTCGAGTTTGTAGAGCTGTTCACGCTCTTTGCGCAGGGGCTGGGCCCCGATCGGATCAGCGATATCCTCTGTAACATCCTCAAGGCGCAGTTCATCGGCTACACACAGTCGATTGCGAAAGAGTTGGGGATTCAGTTATCGCCGATACCGACCCGACACGTCAGGTGGAGCGCTGCGAGCACGCGGTGGGAGGACGGACTGTGTCTTCTGCCGCTAAGCCCGGTCACCAACGCAGGTATCCTCTTAACGCCGCATCGCTTCCTCAAGAACATCCCAACCGTAACGGCTCTGGGCTTCTGGAATTGGGCTGAGACGAGTGCCAGCCAAATTCTCCGCGACGACCTCAACTACGACCTCGCCGAGCATCTAAGCCGAAGCGAGCGGGAGAGGCGCGCCCGCGAGCTTGCGCATCTACGGCCGCCCCTGGCGCTTAGCTATCTGCAGCACGTGGCGGAGGATGTCGAGCACGCTCCATACAATGTTGAAGACGATCCCGACCTACTAGTTGGTTGGCACGAGGCCGGTCGGCTCGCATTCGATCCTGGCTTGGCGCCAGATGGAGATCCACCGGAGGCTGACTTCTGCATTTGGGTAGGTGATCTGCTGGATCGCTTTCGGCATGCCGTAGAGGAAACGGATTTGTGGCGCGTGCTATGGAATGACGCTTTGACGAAGCCTCGAGCTGAGAAGATTGTCCAGGCGGTTGCAGGAAGTGTTCTGGCTCCCTACTGCGAAGCCGCTGATGTTGACCTATCGCGTGAGGCGAATATCGGTCGCGGCGCGGTCGATTTCAAGTTCGCTCGAGGCTGGAAGAAGCGCGCTCTCACGGAAGCTAAGTTGATATCAAGCAGTCATTTCGACAAGGGAGCCGGAAAGCAACTACCTCAGTATCTGAAAAGTGAACGCATCGAGTGCGGGTACTATTTGTGTGTTGGATTCTTCAACGGCGATTTCGAAGGCGATCGCCTATCCAGAGTTACTGAAACGTGTCGGGTGTTATCCGAGCAAATGGGACGTCCGATAGCTCCAGTCATCGTTGATGCTAGACCCAAGGAATCCGCCTCAAAGTTGTAGTCCTCCACACGGAGCTCTCCGTATCCATACCGCGTTGGCCATTACATCGCACCGCGTTGGCCATTACATCGCAGCGGGATGCTGCGATAACGGGCTCGCAAGTTTGATGGGGCTTGGCTACTTTGGCGTTGGTCGAGGCCACAAGTGCCACCACGGCGTCGGTTAGCTGAGCTCCTCGGTTGTCCACGGGCCTGCTCGTCGAGACGCTCGACGCACTCTCTGGGCTCGGCTAGATTCAGCTAGAGGAGGCTGTGTGATAAGGCCGCGGCGCCTCATCACACCCATGTTCGTCGATTGGCCCCTCTAACCCATCACGAATGAGGCGCCGGGAATCCGTCGTAGGCGTTCGGGAGGGGCCCGTTTGCCGTCGCGTCATCCATGACGCTTGACCAGCTTCGGTGGCATAGTTGCGCATACTTCGGGATGGCCGCTCAATTCGCTGACGAGCCGGTGCGCTCCGCCGCCTTTGCATTCCTCGCCGACCAGGCGCGGATCCGCGATCAGCCGTGGCCGCCTGTACTTCCACGGTCCCTCCTGCAAGCTGGCTTTGAGTTTGGCGGTCAGCGGGTTCCGCTCGTCGGCCCGCAGGGGATCTTCAAGCCGGCGGCGCTCCCCGGAACGATCCCACTCAGCATCACCACGGCTCCACCGGTGCTGCATCACGATGCCCCATACGACGACGAGTTCGGGTACGGCCACCTCGTCTATCGCTATCGCGGCATCGATCCAAGCCATCACGAGAACGTGGGGCTGCGATCCGCGATCAAAACGCAGACGCCGCTGATCTACTTCCACGGCATCGTTCCCGGTTCCTACCTCGCGACGTGGCCGGTGTATATCGTGGGAGATCGTCCCGAGCAGTTGGCGTTTACGGTTGCTTTCGAGCCGGGCGCTGTCGAACGGCTTCCTGAGGCGCAGCTCATGGAAGAAGACGCGAGGAGGGCATATGCAGAGCGCCTCGTCTTGCAGCGCCTCCACCAGGCTGGGTTTCGTGAGCGAGTACTGACTGCGTATCGGCGGTGCTGCGCACTGTGTCGGTTACGACACGCACCGTTGCTCGACGCGGCCCACATCATTGCGGACGGCCGGCCACGCGGAGAGCCGGTAGTGAGCAACGGCCTGGCGCTTTGCAAACTCCATCACGCGGCATTCGACGCGAACATCATCGGGATCCGGCCGGATCGCGTTGTCGAAGTCAGGCAGGAGGTCCTTAGTGAGACGGATGGCCCGATGCTCGTCCACGGCTTGCAAGAGGTCCACGGGTCGCGGATCTGGACGCCGCGTTCACCGGAGCTGCAGCCAACCGCGGCCCGACTTGAGGAACGCTATGAAGAGTTCCAGAAGGCCGGGTGACAATGGGGCGCGTGTTCGTCGCCGTCACCGACTACGACTGGTATCGGAAGCTGCGGCAGATCCCCGATGTCGACGAGGTGAACTTCTGGCAGCCCAGCGGTGGTCGGAGATTCGGCGCAATCGGGGTTGGCGAGATGTTCCTCTTCAAGCTGCACGCGCCCTACAACGTCATCATTGGTGGTGGTTTCTTCGCACGCCACACAACGCTTCCGCTCCATTTGGCCTGGGAATTCTTTGGGCTCAAGAATGGCGCAAGCAGCGAGGAGGAAATGGTCGTCAGGGTGGCACGCTACGTTGATAGCCTCAAGGGCGTGTCGGCGCTGCAGCGGAGCAAACACCCGATCGGCTGCGTGCTCCTCGAGCAACCGTTTTTCTTCCCAGAGACCGAATGGATTCCCCAACCCGCAGATTGGGCCCGGAACATCGTGCAGGGCCGCGGTTACGACCTCGCCGAGGCGACGGGCCAGAGCCTGCTAACAAGCGTCAGCGAGCGCTTGGCAGGTGAGTCCGTTGTGCTGCTTGATGAGGCGACCGGCCGGTACGGAGCACCAACTCTGGTGCGCCACCGCCTCGGACAGGGATCGTTCCGCGCTGCCGTGACTGACGCCTACCACCGTCAATGTGCCGTCACCGGAGACCGGGTCCTCTATGTGCTCGACGCGGCTCACATCCGGCCGTTCGCTCGGGGTGGTGAGCACAGCGTGAACAACGGGTTGCTTCTTCGGAGCGACCTTCACACGTTGTTCGATCGCGGGTATCTGGCGGTCGACCCACAACATAGGGTCCAGGTGAGTCGCCGGCTGCGCGAGGAGTTCGACAACGGGAGAGAGTACTACGCACTGGAAGGCCGTCGCCTGCTCCTGCCGGCGGAGCGCGTCGACCTCCCCGATTCCGGTTTGCTGGCTTGGCATCGGCACGAGGTCTTCGTCGCTGCGTGACGTGCACACCTTCCGCGATGTGGAGGCACTTGGGAGGATTTTCCAGGCTCGTCCCGACTTTAGTGGAGTCACATTCTTGGACTCACGCTGCCGTCGTAGGCTGATGCTGAGCCTCGAACTCGACTGGCGTCAGCAAAACCAGTGACATATCGTGGCGCTGGCGGTTGTGGAAGATCTCCAGGTACTCGAAGATCACGCTTGCGAGCTCAACCGGCGTCGACCAACCTGGCCAGGTCGCTTGAGCTGGTGCAACTCCGGCCGTGCGGACCCAGCAAGTGCGGGGTGTTACGCGTTCTCCAGCGCCGGGAGTGTTTCCACCACCACCTCCGTCGACCGTTGCGTCAGCTTGGCCACTGACCCGCCGCTGAAGTAGCGGCGACGAACGGCACATTCATCGTGCTGCTCCTTGAGCACGGCACGGACCAAGCGCAGCAACGAGTGGCGGTTGGAAACATGCCGACCACGTCGCAGCGTCGGCTGACCTCCTAGTTAAGCCGCTCCGGGAGTTCGTGGACCAGATCACGCGGCGGTGCCCGACCGGGAACCCGTAATACGCGAGCACGTCGTCCTGGGCTGCCCCGGGGCACGTCACGAGCTTGGCGAAACGCTTCTCGAAGAGCCTGCACACGCGACCAACGGCGGCTTTTGGCTGTGACGCGATCGGGTGGGCAAAGAGGGTGCGAATCGTGGCGGCCGACATCCGGTGCGCAGCCTTCCGAACGGTGGCCAACGCGTTTCTCATGACGTGCACGGCCGCTCGGCCACCTGGCCCCGACGAACACCTACCGAGAGACGACCTGTTGACCCTGAACGAGCACTCTGGAAACATCCCGTCCGAATGGACATTGACGAAGTTCAACGATCGAGAGCGATCGCACGACTTGGCAAGCTTGGCGGGTTCGCTCCCCCGGCTGGCGAAGCCCTCGTCGATGCCGCCATCGCCGGCGCTATCGACCATGCATTTGAGTTGATTAATGGCTCGGGCGCTGTTCCGACGAGCATGACAACTAGTAAGGCTGACCAGCTGCGTTTCATCTGCGAGCGCGCGGGGCGCCTCTTGTCCCAACGGGAGGTGGAAATTCTGTTCCGCGTGACAGCGACAGCAGCACGAACGATCCTGACGACAATGCTCGCCACGTACGAGGAGGCTCTGCGTGAGAAGTTCGTGGCGCGCATGCGTAGCGATGCGCTGGTAGAACCCAGCGGCAGCGACGATGCTGGACTAAGCTGGACGCTGCGATTTACTGAGTCGGGCACTCTCGATACCGCCTGGAGTGAAGTCGTTCGACTTGGCATCGCAAGTCTTGGTGACATCAGCTCGTCACGGCGAACACTGACGATTCCTCGTAGCGCCACCATCCAGGGTGAGTCTATTGACGTTCTCGCCGCGCTTGGGCTGGAGCAACCAGCGACGCGTCCATCAAGGCGGTGAATTCTCTCGCTGACCAGATCGGGCAGGCCGGTAGTCTGCTAGGTTTGCTGTTGGCGCTCGACACGCTATTTACCGCTGTCCAAGCACAGGCGCTCGCTGACGAACGGAACCACGAGGGTGGGGCAAGGCCTAAGCGCGTGAGAACCATTCGTACTATTGCTATCGGTCTTGCAGTCGTTACGGTTTCAGCACTCGTCGCGCTATTTCCCCTCGTTCGAGATGTCTTGGCTACGATTGGCACCGGCAATTGGGAGCCCGTGCTAGGCGTTTTCGATCTCACATGGCTCCTCCTCGCCGCACTCGCTATCTGGCAAGGGTGGATTGCATTGAGAAGCGGGTAGGCGTGGATCCCGCCAGAGCCGATCGATGCCACTCCACAGCCCGAGACGCACGCCGCTCGGAGAGGTTGAGTTCTCCCGCGCGGACCACGGCTCACGCCGGCGGGTCGGGCTCACAAGTTGGCCCGTGCTACCTCGCGCAGTACCTCAAGGTCGAGCGCCTGGTCGCGACAGCTTGCGCAACCAATCGGCGTCGTCCGCCTTCATGCCGCCGTATTAGTTGCGCCAAGTGAAAAGTCTGCTCGCTGATCTCCAGCGTCGTCGTCACACCCGCAAATGACACGAGCGTCGGCCAGCAGCCGGTCACGCCTCCCTGAGTCTGCGCACGATCTGTTGTGTTGTGTGCTTGCGCCCTTTACAAGTGGTTTCTGCTTGCCCTTGTGGGCCTACGAGAACTCTCGTATCAGGTGGACCGACGTCAGGGGTCGGGCCACAGGGTCCAATGCATGCAAGTGACTGGGCTATCGTAGCGTGAGGGTGTCGCACCCCGAACGTTGCGTGTGTGAGCGCGCAACGCCGCGCGAATGGATGATTGGCTCAGGAGAGTCGGAATGACTGGTCTGGAATGGCAGCGAGAGCCGGGCGTCTATTTCATTTACGACGTAGGGAACGATCGCGTGAAGATTGGATATGCGACGGATCCGTACGACCGCATGACGACGCTGAAGACCGGAAATTCACAACAGCTCTTGCTCCTTGCTGTTGCAGTGCGAGAACGAAACACGATGAGCGTGCTTACCACGCTCAGTTCGCTGGCGATCTGGTCGAGGGGTCGCGCGAGTGGTTCAAGCCCAGTGGGCGGCTGAAGGCGCTCATCGAAGCCGTACAGCACAATTACGGCAACCATGGCGCCTATCCAGCCCCGTCCGGCGGGTTGCTTCGCTATCGCGTGCGGGGCGGCCCCGACGGAAGGCAGCGTCGCTAAGCATGGCCGGGATGGTTTCGAATCACCTCAGGCGCGTTTGGTACCGCGAGGCCGGGAAAATGTCCTCTGAACCTCCCGGGCAATACTGGGACTCCTTCACGCCAGGAGGAGGATCTCGCGAGCGGACCGCATGCTTGCCGGTCCGCTCGTCCTTGAGAACCCCGCCCGGTATCGGGCAGCGCTCATTGCGCTCCTCACACCCAACCAGGTCGAACCGGATGCCACCCTTGCACAGGCCGAGTCATCACAGCTGTATGCGCAGACGGCCGCGCTGACCGCGGCGGCAACTAGGACGCCCGCGTACGACACCTGCGTGCCCCTTGCAAACCGCGTCGAATCTGCCGCGCCCGAACAGATGGCTGCGGTCGAAGGCAGCTTCGCTCCAGCGGCGGCGTACGGCACCGAGACGCTAGACATGTTCTGGAGGGCCGGTGGTAGAAGCTCAAGTCGACCCAGTTGTTGGACACGCGGTGGGCGCTAGCGCCTCTGGAGTCGCGCGGTAGCGGTTGGCCAAGGTGCGTGGGCTGGTCGCTTCGTGTTACCGACGAGCATGCCAAGGTACGCTGCTTCACGGCCACCACGATCCAGATGGGAGTCGCGAGGCGGCTTGACCATCGCTACCCGGCGTTGAGATTACCGTGAGTCTGGCGACGGCCGAACGTCGCGTGATCTCGCTTGCTGGCCGCCCGCCAGCCAGACACTCGCATCTTCCCCACCGGCGCTTGACGAAGCTGTGGGTCGCGCACCGGATTGAAGACTGCCGTTAATTCGGGAATCCCGCCGTCGGTGAGGTGCTCAACGACGTAGACCCAGTAGTCGGCACCGAGCTTGGGATCTAGCGCAACCTCCCACTCACTCGTCTCCAGGATGAAAGCGTCCGCTGCGAGTCCTCCGGACGCTTTCAGTTCGATGTAGCGGCCATCGCTCGCCACGAAATCGGCTCCCACCAAGGGCCCCTGTCGGTGCACGACGAAGCCGCCGCGCGTTGCCTCGAACATCTCGACGTATGGACGAGCGGCATCCTCGACAGCAGTGTTCGGAGGGATTGGAGTAGCGTCATCGCGGGCTTGACTCGGTCGGTCGGACTCCGGGCGCGGCTTCCGGCGACGCGCAGTCCTTGGGAGCTCCCGCACCGCCTGAGACCCCAGAGCGTCATGCTC
The DNA here is from genome assembly GCA_050734185.1 of Candidatus Dormibacteria bacterium. Taxonomy (GTDB): domain Bacteria; phylum Chloroflexota; class Dormibacteria; order Aeolococcales; family Aeolococcaceae; genus JAFALX01. The sequence continues at coordinate 51,305 of JBOHUE010000157.1, forward strand.
GGTGCTCTCGATCGACAACAACTCGAAGGAGGAAGGGTCGGCAAACGTACGCTCCACATGTGATGGTCGCCTAGTTTCCGTGGACGTCCGTGAGGAGCCTGGGGCTGGCCGTGTTGCCTGTCGGATCGCATCAATAGCAGCCTCAACATCGTCTGCATCGTCATGATCGCCCTCCGCTCCACCGAAGCCCGCTTCGACTGAGAGCACGCCTACGCTGGTCTCGTAGCGCTCGATCCGCTTAGCGAAAGCCTCGGGCGATCGGAAAGCTTCTCCAAGCAGCGCCGCCAGCGCGTTCGTCGCGGCGAGTTGTCGCCGCTGAACGAGGGAACCGAGTATTTCTGCGGCTGTGTGACCGAATACGTCAGCTGATTCCACCCCGACAAGTACTCCGTCTCGAAGCAGCACCCGCGGCTCGGTGTGCAGTCGAATGTTTCCCTGGTCGGGGAGGCGAAGGACCAATCGGCCTTCAATCTTCAGTGCAGTTGCCGGCTGAAGACCCGCCGCCCCTGCGGCGAGATTGGCAATCACGGCGCGATCCCAGCCCCCTTCGGACCGAAGCAACTCTGGCCATGCGCGGACGGCAGCCAGCCATCGACCTCTGAGATCCGCGCTGAGGTCTCCTCCGGCCACGACCAGCCACTGTTCCTCAAGGACCTCTCCCGGTGTCAACTCCCTGACGGCGAGCCAACGGGCTGCGGTTCCCACGACGGAGGCGTCGTACGTGCCGGGCAACCACCACGCAAGGTGAGTCTGGAGGGCGGACCGAATCTCCGGCCGGGCAGTCCACCAAGCCTGGTCGGCATCAAGCCAGCCGCGGTCTGTCAGTGCCGGCACGCCTGCGGGTCCGGCGCTCCCATGCGACACGACAGACTCTAGTCTCACGACCAATTCCCCATAGAAGTGGCGTGCGATCTCATCAACTGGGCTAGCCGCCATTTCGTAGCGAATGATGTCCGCCATCATCTGCGGATCGAGGTCCGCTCGCACGCCCAACGCGTCCCAAAGTGTGGCGGATCTCGGATAACGTCCGGCGAGCTGCCCAACGAACGGGCCGGCGACAGCAGACACGTCCGCTCGCACCGTACGAACCGGTGACCACCATTCGTTGCCGATAAAATCACCCGGGGGCGGGGCGAAGATGAGGCCGACGCGGCCATTCCCGTGGAACTTAGGCCGGATAAGCAGACGAACCAGATCGGCACGCGCGGAGTTCGGCAGTGCTGTAAGTTCGCCAGCTATGAGCTCGTAACAAGCCCCGGCTGCGCGCCGACGCTGATCGACTGTGAGTTCTGGAGCTGTATCGCGGAGCCGCTGCAAGGTTGAGATAAGGCGGTGCGGCGCGGGTCGTTCGGCGATGCCGATGTCATCGAGCATCGCGTCTGGCTGACTAGGCCAACCTAGGACCGATGCGGCTTCGCTCGCCAAGGCGAGCTTCGTTGCAGGACTACTGCGAACGAGATCCTTGGGCTTCTGCAAGGATCGGTCCAGCGCGCCGACCCAAGCGATCGACTCGAGCAGTCCCACCCACGACGACGCTACCTGAGGCGGGTCAGGGATCCAGTTGTAATAGAAATGCGCCGGCGTGGTCTTGCTGGTCGGCGCGATTCGGCCCCAATCCGCCTGGAGTACAGTCCACAGGGCTCGAGCTCGTCGCCCGCGTTGACGCGTCGACAGTGATGGCCACCGATCTACCAACCACGTGAGGTCGTCGGAAACCCAATCGTCGATGACACCGGTGGGTCGGGTCATCGCGCTTGAAGGCCAGACAATCCACGGCATCGTCCCGCGTGCGATCCTCGTCACGCGGCGTCCGTCACCGACGGCTTCGCCGATTCGCGGGCTGATGTAGGGACCAACCAAGCCCCCCAGGAATCGCAAGAACTCGGGAGGGGACATCTGCGCTCGAGCCCCCCGCTGGATACCTCGACCTCTCGGCACCGGGATCGCGTGAGTGTGGATCTCGTCGACAATCGCTCGGTCAGGCTTTCCGTTTGTCACGGCTTCCATGCCGTCCTGGCTGAGCATGGCCGAGCTCAAATATGTTCTTGTGAGCGGTCGAGCGACAAGTCGTCGCGATCGCCCTTGACCAACGACGGCAGCGACGCGGAGACTGTCGCCCAACTGGCGCGCGATCATGGCTTCGTCTTGAGCGCGATGTGCCCGGCGATAGTCGTTCACGAAGCCTCGCCATCGATGCCTGATGAACTCGACCATCCGAAAGAGCTGTTCCCGCTGCGATTCATCGATGTGATCAAGCTTCGCTAAGGCGGCCATCCGGGGAACGACCAGGTCTGTGACGACGTGGTATGGGCCAGCCTGAAGCGCTACTCGGAAGGGCTCCTGCGACAACATATCGCGGACCCGCACGCGCATATCGCCTTGGTCCCGTCCGCGGCGCCGAGCCGCAAGCACACCCGGGGCTGGATCGAGGAACGGATCGACAAGGTGGATCTCAGACTCATTGAAGTACCGCCGCAAGTCGGTGAGAGTTGCGGAGCGTGAGTACCCAAGCAGGTAGCCAGTGAGCGCAATACGTGGAGAAGGCCGGATCCGACCGCCATGCTCGATTGGTATGCATGCCGTCGATGCGATGGACGCGCGCTCCTCTTGAGTCGCCGTGGTCGCAACTAGGTCCAGCGCTCGAAGCCACCACCGTCCGTCGCGACGACCGAAACGGAGGTCATCGAGCCTGAGCAGAGCGAGCAGGTCTGGGAGCGCCACTGCGCGACCTCCCAGGGTGCCAACGACCGAATGCATCCTGCGCTCGTCACTTGACCCAGTGGCTGGTGCAGTTGCGGGAGCGACATACGAGACAGCCGTGCCTGTCGCCAAATGCAGGTCCGTTTCTCGGATGACTTCACGGAACGCCTCGTCTGGAGCCCACACAGCGGCAGAGGGTACCCGCCAACCCGCGACCGTGCGAACGAATCGACGGTCGCGAAGCTGGCTCATCGCTACGTCAAACGCACGGTGCTGGAGGGAGCCGGGAGCAACCTCTGACGCGAGAGGGATGAGTGGCCACGGGGGTTGACCGGAACGGGATTCAGCTTCTATCGCCTTGGCGATGACATTGCCGATCTCAGTCAACAGCCAGCGATTCCAGTCATTCTCACGGAGTCGTTCGCGTCCAGGTGTTGGGTCGAAATCGGCTTGCACAAGCCAACGCAGTTCCGATGTGACATCTAGGGGCAGAAAACAGTGCAGCTTCGTGGGGCCGACCGAGCGATCAATGGGCCGTGCGAGAACGATTGTCGACGTCTCGCCCGCCTGAACTTCCCGGCCTTGGCGTGCCAATCCGCGCGGGACCGCAGACGTCGAGTACCGATATCGTCGCCAAGCCTGTTGCTCACAGCCAGGCCACGATCCGCCGATGCGACACTCGTCCCAGCCGCGCGTCCGGTTTGAAACGCCTGAGCGCCGATAGAACTGGCCGCGGCCGCGTCCGGTGACTCGATCAATAATGACGATAGATTCCAGGCTGTCGAGCGTCAACAACAGGTGCAGGAATTCAGGCCTGGTTAAGTCCTCGATGATCGACGCCAATCGACCACGCTCCGAGGGTCGTACATGCAGCGTGAAATGAGCGCCACGAGGCCGGCGCGGCGGGAGCGGAAGCGGATCGGGATAGATCTTGTCCTCAATACGAAAGGCGTACGAGCCTGACTCAATCTGCGGCGAATCAGTCAGCTTAAACACGGACTTGAAACCGATCCCGAAGAATCCGATCTTGTTCTTCTTGGGACTATGCCCGGCCGAGCAGATTGCCCATACGTCTGGGGCCGAGAATGCCTGACCATCGTTGTGTACGCGGACCTCATCAGGCTCAAATAGAAAGAGTATTCGCCGCGCTCCTGCGTCTTCGGCGTTCTGGATCAATTCCAGCGCCCAATGGATGTCGCGCCCGTACAGCTGCTCGGACGCGATCGACAGGAGCGGACCAAGGTCGGGACTGCCGCGAAATTCTTCTTTTAGCGACCGAACTGCGCCGACGAACGTCTCATTCCAGTTCGGGTCGTCCTCCGGCAACGATTCGACAGGGAGCCGCCGAGCCAGGCGCTCGACGGCATTGGCGGCGGCAGCCCGAAGTGAATCCACACCGGGAGAGGGTTCATGGACACCGCGGATACTGGCGCTCTTGGAGCGATTCGGGTCGATCAGCGTGGCGGTGGCCTCCAAGCGATATGCGCGAGTGCTAGGGCCTTTCGATGAGAGATGTCAAGCGATCACACAACAAGCCCTCGCCCTCCGCATCCGCCACATTCGTCGCCAAGTTCAGGAGCGTTATACCGTCCGCGGCTCGGTCGGTGCGCGCGGGGCAGCCCACGGCTCTAAGCGCGCACCAAATAGTGCACAGAGTTGAGCACGGAAAGTCCACAGCTCTGATTGACGGGGACCATAGCCTTCCCCCGGTGCCCCGCTGAGCCGTGCACATCGCGCGACCAGTAGCGGTCCGTTGTTGGTCGACGTACTTGCTCATCGCGGTTGCCGCGGGTCGAGCTCCCGCGCGGAGAAAGCTGACGCCGACTTGAGGATCTCCTTGGCTCGGGTGCAAATCGCTGTTCTCTCGCTCGAACTGTGCGATGCGGAGGTCTCTTCCGTCGTGGTCCCGGTGCGCTTCCCATCATCCATCTCGGCTTCGTTAACCCAGGTGCTCGACGACTCAGCGTCAGGGCCCCATTAATTGGCGACGCGGCTGACACTCCCGAAGCGCTCACGGGACTGCTCATATGCCTGGTGGGACCATCCGGATCCCCCCTCTCTGAGCTTAGTGATGCGTCCGCGCGCTCCGAAGTATTGGAGCTCACCTAACCTTCGGGGCCAAGGCATCGCGAATCTCCGTATCGCGCCAGTTCCAGAGCTTGGTGGCCGACGCGCACCTAGCTCCGATGCCAGCAATCCTTATGCCGCGATTTGGCCGCACCCTCTACGTGACGGGCCAGCGACCGCTGAAGACGCCCCAGGCTTCCGGCGTCCCGCGAGCATAGACTCGCATCCTGGGCGGAGCGGGACGTCCGAAGACGAGGAGTGTCGCGATGGCAGCTGTTGCACCGGTTGAGGGCATCGACGCAATGTCGTACGTCACGGTCGGGGTCGAGAACAGCACCCCGATTCGGATCCACTACGAGGATCACGGCAGCGGTCAGCCGATCGTCCTGATCCACGGTTATCCGCTCAATGGGGAGTCCTGGGAGAAGCAGGAGCGTGCGCTGCTGCCCGCCGGCTACCGCGTCATCACGTACGACCGCCGCGGCTTCGGCGCGTCGAGTCACCCCACCGTGGGCTACGACTACGACACGTTCACCGCCGACCTCGACGCGCTGCTCGACCACCTGCATCTCGACAATGTCGTCCTCTGCGGGTTTTCCATGGGCACCGGTGAGGTGACGCGCTACCTCGGCACCCACGGATCAGCGCGCGTGCGCAAAGCCGTGCTCATGGGCGCGATCCCGCCCTTCCTGCTGAAGACTGCGGACAACCCAGAGGGCGTCGACGCTTCGGTCTTCGACGGCATCAAGGCACTGGTCCTCAAGGACCGCTACCTGTGGTTCAAGAACTTCTTCGACAACTTCTACAACACGGACGTGCTGATGCCCGAGCGCATCACCGAACAGGCATGGCAGGCAAGCTTCAACCTCGCGTGCACCGCGTCGCCGTACGCCAGCTACGCGTGCGTCGACACATGGCTCACCGACTTCCGCAGCGACCTGCCGAAGATCGACGTGCCCACGCTCGTGGTGCACGGCACTGCCGACCGGATCCTTCCATTCGAGGCGACGGCGAAACGCCTGCCGGCGCTGATCAGGGGCGCGCGTCTGGTCGCGGTCGACGGCGGCCCGCACAACATCGCATGGACACACCCCGATGAGGTCAACGACGCGCTGTTGACGTTCCTCGCGGAGTAGCAGGTTAACGCCCGGCGAAGGTGCCGGAGGGCGCGAGTGGCTGTGCTAGCGTCGCTGCTCGCTGCCCCTGCAGCGGTGGACGGTAATGAGGAGCGTTGTCATGGCTGAAACCCAGACGGTGACCATGAACAAGCCGGGGTGGCTCGATCTCAGCAGCACCGACGCCGCGGCGTCGCGTGACTTCTACTCGAAGCTCTTCGGCTGGGAAGCGACTGTCATCCCGGACCCGGCCGCCGGCGGGTACGCGATGGCCGTGCTCGACGGCAAGGAGGTCGGTGGCATCGGGCCTGTGCAGAACCCGGAGCAACCCAGCGCCTGGACGATCTACATCCTGGTCGAGAACGCCGACGACGCCGTGACGCGCAGCCGCGACGCCGGCGCCACCGTACTCATGGAGCCGATGGAGGTCATGGGCCAGGGGCGCATGGCGATCATCGGCGACCCATCCGGAGCGGCCATCGGCCTGTGGCAGCCGATGGGGCACGCCGGGTGGGAGGTCGAGGGCGTCCCGGGATCGGTCTGCTGGGTGGAGCTGACCGCGCGCAACTTCCCGGCTGCGAGGAAGTTCTATGCCGACGTCTTCGGCTGGACGGCCGTGAAGTTCGATGCGCCCGACGGTCAGGCTCAGCCCGGACTGCCCGAGTACTTCACGTTCAAGCTTGGCGACGCCGACGCGTTCGGCGGTGGGCTCGAGACGCCGGCCGATGTGCCCGCGGAGGTGCCGTCGTACTGGCAGCCGTATTTCCTCGTCACCGATACCGACGCGATGACGGAGAAGGCGAAGGAGCTCGGCGCCACCGTCCTGATGGGGCCGGCTGAGGCGCCGAATGTCGGGCGCTGGTCGATCCTGCACGACCCGCAGGGCGCGATCTTCGCCGTTCTGCAGGCACCCGAGGGCACTTAACGACGGAGCTGCCGCCGCTCCCCGACGCGGTCGACGCTGCGACGCTGCAGTCGCTGGCCGAGCCCGACCTCGAGGGCGTCGAACGCGACCTGCGCTCCGCCGAACGAGCCACGGTGGCGGCGATGTCGCCGTGGGACCAGCAGCTGCGCGAGATCCGGGCCCGGCTGGCGGAGCTGTCCACGGAGCGGCGGCGGCGTGAACGCGCCGCGCACATCGCGCAGCGCGCGAGCGTCCGCGATATGGCCAAGTCCGGCACGATGCCGAGCCTCGCCGACGCGCTCGCCGCCCCGGACGATCTCTTCGACGCTGCCACCGCGCTTACAGCAGTGAAGGTGTTTCTCAAGAGCGGCGGCGAGGTGGGTCTTGGGTTCGCCCAGCGGCCGGGGACGATCGCGTTCAGTGACGGCCGCCGCCAGCAGCAGGCGAAGACCTGGGGCGAGGCGCGTGGCCTGGTCGCGGCCGGCTGGGAGCCGGGCTCCGCAGGCATCGCCGGCGTGCGGATCCACCTCAGCGGAAGCCGGGTGGAGCGTGTGGTGAGCGCCGATGAAGTGGTGGTCGAGCCCGTCGCTTAGGTGCTGCCACGCTGGAACTGGCGCGGTAGCTGCACGCGGAACACCGTGGCGCCGGGGCGCGAATCGATGTCGATGCTGCCGTGGTGCCGGTCGACCACGATGCGGCGCGCGATGTCAAGGCCAAGGCCGGTCCCCTTGCCGACGTCCTTGGTCGTGAAGAAGGGATCGAAGGCGCGATCCCGCACCTCCGACGGCATTCCGGGCCCCGTGTCAGTCACGTCGACGATCACGTCGTCGGTGCCCGCGCGGGCCGAGAGGCGCAGCGTGCCGCTGCCGCCCATGGCATCGATTGCATTGACGATGAGGTTGGTCCATACCTGGTTCAACTCTCCCGGAATTGCCTCGATGCTCGGCAGGTCGCGCTCGTAGTCGCGGACAACGGTCACCCCGCGCAGCCGGTCCTTCAGCATCACAACCGTGCTGTCGAGTCCCTCGGTGACGTCGATGATCTGGTGCGGCGCCCTGTCCAACTGCGTGTACGAACGCATGTCGTTGACGAGCGCCGAGATGCGGCCGGTCGATTCCTTGACCTCGGTGATCAGCGACTCCATCGTGAGCGCGTTCGCCACCCAGTCCAGCCCGAGCGTGAGCAGCGATCGCGGTAACACCGCGGCAGCGCGCTCGCACCACGCGATGTCGGCGCCCGCGGCAGCCAGCGATGGCGCCACTCGCCATGCGGAGTCGACGCCACGCTCCTCGAGCCATGACGTGAGCTCATCCTCTCGCGCTGCAAGCCGCACGGAATCGCCCGCCGCAATCGGCAGGCCGATGTCGAGGCGCAGGTCATCCAGAACCGCGAACTGCTCTGCGCTCATCGACTCCCGCGCCAGCGCGCGGGTCGATTGCAGCAGGTCTGCCGTGGTGGTCTGCAGGGCTTCGACGGAGCGAGTTGCTGCCGACGCGGGATTGTTGAGCTCGTGCGCGAGCCCCGCGGCGAGCTGGCCGAGCGCAGCCATCGCCTGCTGCTGACGGGATGTCGCCTCGAAGTTGATGATCGTCTGAAACATCCCGTCGAGCAGGTGCGCGCCGAGCGGGAAGAGTGCGAGGGTGAGGTCGCGCAGCGCGGCTGAGGGAACCCGAAGTACCCGCCCGGGAATCGCCCCCCGGCCGCTGGTGAAGTAGCCCCCAGCCGGTGACCAGGCGCGGAAGCCACCTCCCCAATCGCCGGGGTGTTCCAGCAGCGCGGCAACCGTCGGCTCGCTGTGAGGCGTGCGGCGCATCAGCTCGATCCGGCCCTCGAGCAGCACCCACCAGTACTCTGCAGGCGTCCCCTCGTGCCACAACACGTCGCCCGTCGCAAAGGCGACCTCGGTGCTCGCGCGGATCAGCGTTGCAAGCTGCTCCTGAGGGAGGCCCGCGAACACATAGACGCTCCGTAGCGCGTCGAGATCCATTTCGCCTAACGGCGCGCGCCCGCGAGCAGCCCCAGTGACTCGGGCAGCCGCGCTGCCACCGTGTCGGCGATGGTCTGCGCCACCTCCAGAGCCGGCATGGTGGCGTCGATTGCCACCACGCGGTGCTCGCTCAGCGCCGCGATGTCCTCGAAGGCTGCGGCCACGGCAGCGTGGAAGTTCTCCGGCGCGCCCTCGATCCGGTCGAGCGGCAGCTGCTGCGCGTGTTGCCGGGTGACGGCCACCTCGATCGGGATGCGCAAATACAGCGTGAGGTCGGGCCAGATGTCGCCGCACGCCTGGCGGTGCAGCTCGAGCAGTGGTTCGACGGGCAGGCCGCGACCACCACCCTGGTAGGCGATCGTCGAGTCCGTGTAGCGATCGGCGAGCACGAGCGCACCACGGTCCAGCGCGGGGACGATCACCTCGTGCAGCAGCTGCACGCGCTCGGCGAAGAACAGCAGCGCCTCCGACCATGGTTGCAGCGCCGGACCGCGCTGGTGCTGCAGCACGAAGCTGTGCAGCAGCTCGCCGAGCAGTGTCCCGTTGGGACGCACGGTCACCACGTCGAGCCGCTGCTTGCGCAGCCACGCCGCGAGCGCCGCGACCTGCGTGCTCTTGCCGGCGCCGTCGAGCCCTTCGAGCGAAATGAAGTAGCCGCTCACTCCTCGGGCCGCAGTATGACCAGCCGCCGGTTGGGTTCGTCGCCGGTGCTGCGCGCCGACATGTCGTGCTGCTCGACGAGCTGATGCTGCAGCCGGCGCACGAACGAGTTCTGCGGCGCCAGCTCCACCTCGGCGCCCGTCTGCTGCGCGCGGTCGATCCCCTCGCGCGCCTCCTGCAGCGCGATCTCGGTGGGGTCGGGCTCCTCCAGGTCGAACACCTTCGCCAGCGCTCCCTTGATCTGCGCCACCGTGTTGCTCCGGAGCACCTGGATCGGGATCCCGCTCGACTCCGCGGTGCGCACCGGGGAGTCACCACGGCGGTAGTAGTTCTTCAGAGTCAGCACGACGTCTGCCTCTTCGACGTGTTGCTGGATGCGCGCCGGGACGCGCATCTCGCGCAGCGATTGCTCGAGGTACGTGCGCGACACGCCGTAGGGAAAGATCGAGAGCGGATGGCCGGCTCGCACGACGGGGAGCGCGTCGCCGTCGCCGCCGCGGTCGCGATCGCGCCGCTGCGTCGACAGGTAATCGTCCACGTCAAAACGGCGGCGACGCTCACGCCCGCGGCGGCGCGCCGTGCCCGTGCCGGTGCCAGGGAACGGCGCCGTCTCGAACTGCGACGGTTGCAACACGCGTGGGCTCGTGTCGATGCGGCTCACGACCTGTCCCGCCTCGCCGCGCAGGCGCAGCTGCGGCGGGCGCACGCGGCCACGGAGCGCCTCGTCAACCGTCTCGGCCACGGGCTGATGCACCGCCACGCGGTCGCGCTCCTGGATCTCGACGAGGACGTCGAACGTCGGCGGCGATTTGCGCTCCAGCACCGACTTCTGCGTGCCGCGGCGGCGCGCCTCCTCGTCGGACAGCGTCACCGTCTGGATGCCGCCCACCAGGTCGTTCAGCGTGGGGTTGACCAGCAGGTTGTCGAGGTTGGTGCCGTGCGCGGTGGCCACCAGCTGCACGCCGCGCTCGGCGATGGTGCGCGCCGCCATCGCCTCGAGCTCGATGCCGATCTCGTCGATGACGATGCACTGGGGCATGTGGTTCTCCACCGCCTCGATCATCACCGCGTGCTGCAGCGCCGGCGTGCGCACCTGCATGCGCCGTGCCCGGCCGATACCGGGATGCGGGATGTCGCCGTCGCCGGCTATCTCGTTCGAGGTGTCGACAATGACCACGCGCTTGCCCATCTCGTCGCTGAGCACCCGCGCGCATTCGCGCAGCATCGTCGTCTTGCCGATGCCGGGAGGCCCGAGCAGCAGGATGGACTGTCCGCTGACAACGATGTCCTTGATGATGTCGATCGTGCCGGTGACGGCACGGCCGACGCGGCAGGTGAGCCCGACGATGTCGCCCGCGCGGTTGCGAATGGCGCTGATGCGATGCAGCGTCCGTTCGATACCGGCGCGGTTGTCGTCGCCGAAATCGGCGACGTGCTGCGCCACATAGTCGAGGTCGGCGTGACTCACCTGCGATGAGTCGAGCACCACCTCGGCATCGGTGAAGCGCGCCTCGGGTTCGCGGCCGAGGTCGAGCACGATCTCGAGCAGGTCGCCGCGGCCCAGCGAGCGTCGCTGTGCAGCGTCGGCGATGCGGGGTGGAAGCGCTTGGAGGAGCAGGTCGAGCTCCTCTTCCCACGAGGGACCAAAGGGCATCATGTTCGCGACGATCTCTTTTTCCTCGGTGGCCGGCTGACAAGGACGTGGAGCGAGACCGGTGATTCGACTGCAGGCACGCTCTGAGCGACACCTGCGCGCACGAGGATCGGTTTCTTCTGCTTGTCACGCGCTGTGTCACGCAGCCGCACGCGCTGGCCCAACTCACGCACCAGCAGCAGCTGCGCGCCGTAGACGGCGAAGCCTCGCTGTTGCAGCGATCGGATCAGCTCGGAGTCGTAGTGACGCAGCACGCACGCCGCCGGGCCCGAGGGCAGCTCGGCCAGCACCGCGTCGATGAAGGCGTCGCGCAGCTCGGCGTCGTGCCCGTCGCACATGAGCACCAGCTGCGCGGGCCGCGTCGCCGACGGCTGGCGCACCTCCGCCCACGCAACGACTCCGGGACGCTCGAGCACGAAGTGACGCGCGTCGTCGCGCCCCAGGCGGGCCACGTCGCCCTGGGCGAATCCCGCGAGCCACGCGTTTAGGGTTGGTGCTTCGATCTCCACCACCTGCGACGGCGTGGTGCGCAGATAGAGCAGGTGGATCGCGGGGATGTCCTCGCGTTTGGCGAGGCGCAGCAGCGCGTCGCCGCCCGCCGGCGGTTCGCCGTGCCCGTCGTCGCGGTACAGGATCTGCTCGGTGGCGAACTGCGTGAAGTGCTCCTGCAGGAACACGGGGAGCAGCGCATGTCCCTGCGGCAGGCGCACGTGGAAGCGATGCACGCCGCGCTCGAGGCCGGCGTTGCACAGCGCAGCGATCAGCTGCTGGCGTGCGAAGTGACCCGCGGCCGTCGCGGAAGCGCAGAGGTTCAGGATCTGCCAGGCCTTGGTGCGGCCGGGCGGCGCCTGCGCCTGGATGAACGCGACCACTCCCTCCGACGGATCGTCGGCGACGAGCAGCGCATCGCTGGTGTCGGTGATGGGCACGAGCGAAGTGATCGACTTGGTCAGCGCCGACCAGATGCGCAGCAGCGTCGCCTGGGGCACGGGGCTGTCCTGCGACACCTGCGCGGGCGAGTCCTCGTCCTCCACGGCCTTGCGGTACAGCAGCTCGATGCGCCCCATGTCACGGAACGACGCCGGCCGGATGTTCATGCCACGCTCCGCTCGCGAAGCTCGTCGACGCGCTCGACGAAGTACCGGTGCAGCCGGATGTCGTCGGTCATCTCGGGGTGGAAGCACAAGCCCAGATGCGGACCCTGCTCCACCGCCACCGGCATGCCGTCGAGCTCGGCGATGACGGTGACATCACGCCCCACGTCCACGATCTGCGGCGCGCGGATGAACACACCGCGCAGCGGCACGACACCGAGCGGCTCGACCTCGAGGTCGGCCTCGAAGGAGTCGACCTGACGTCCGAACCCATTGCGCCGCGTCACGACGTCGAATGTTCCCAGTGTGAGCTGGTCGCTGCGGCCGTCGAGAACCGCGCGGCTGAGCACGATGAGTCCGGCGCACGTCGCCATCACCGGCATCGCATCATCCAGGCGCGCGCGCAGCGCCGGCTCCAGGCCGAAGACGCGGAGCAGCCGGCTCATGGTCGTGGACTCCCCCCCGGGCAGCACCAGCGCGTCGACCGTGGCGAGCTCGTCGGCGGTGCGCACGATCACCGGCTCGGCGCCGGCAAGCGAGAGAGCGACCACGTGCTCACGCACATCGCCCTGCAAAGCGAGCACGCCTATCCGCGCGATGGTGCTCGACCTCTCAGCGGACGCGACGCCTCCCTACCCTGCGTCCGCCGAAACTGAACCGCACCTCTCGAGTGTACCCCCGGCGTGGCCCCTTGGTCACCAGCCGCGACTGGCGAGCAACTCCTCCGGGGCCATGCTCGCGATGTCGAGGCCGCGCATCGCACCGCCGAGGCCGTCGCTCGCCTGTGCAACGACCTCCGGCTTGTCGAAGAACGTGGTGGCGGCGACGATCGCCTTGGCGTAGGCGGCCGGGTCGTCGCTCTTGAAGATGCCGCTGCCGACGAAGTTGCCCTCGGCGCCGAGCTGCATCATCAGCGCGGCGTCGGCGGGTGTCGCGATACCGCCCGCCGAGAAGTTCACCACCGGCAGCTTCCCGGTCCGGTGCACCTCCTGTACCAGGTCGAGCGATGCGCCAAGGTGCTTCGCCTCGGCGGCGAGCTCATCGCCACGCAGCGCCTGCAGGCGGCGGATGCCCCCCTGCATCGCGCGCATGTGTCGCACGGCCTCCACCACGTTGCCGGTGCCCGCCTCGCCCTTGGTGCGGATCATCGCGGCGCCTTCGGCGATGCGTCGCAGCGCCTCACCGAGGTCGCGCGCACCGCACACAAAGGGAACGGTGAACTGCCACTTGTCGATGTGATGCTCTTCGTCCGCTGGCGTGAGCACCTCGGACTCGTCGATGTAGTCGACGCCCAGTGCCTGCAGCACCTGCGCTTCAACGAAGTGACCGATGCGCGCCTTGGCCATGACCGGGATCGTGACCGCCGCCATGATCTCCTTGATCAGACCGGCGTCGCTCATGCGCGCCACGCCGCCGTCGCGACGGATGTCCGCGGGGACGCGCTCAAGCGCCATCACGGCCACAGCACCGGCGTCCTCGGCGATCTTCGCCTGGTCCGGCGTGACCACGTCCATGATCACGCCGCCCTTCAGCATCTCGGCGAGGCCGCGCTTGACCCGTTCTCCACCTGTGGCGGCGTGATGTCCGTTCGCCGCCGATCGTTCCCTGCTCATGATCGATACTCCCGGGGCCGGGTGCGCCTCCAACAGCCCCGCCCCGATTCTACCCGGCCCAGACGCCGGCGGCGAAGCGGCTCAGCAGCCACACGTTGCTTGCCAGACCCAGCACCGATACGGCCACGGTGATCGGGATCCAGCCCCGTGGCAGCCGGCTGCGGAGCAGCGCGAGCGCAAGCAGCCACAGCGGCACGAGCGTTGCCAGGTATCGCGATTGCGCACCGAGATTGCCGTTCACGAACGCGACGACCATCGCCAGCGCGCAGTACAACGCCGCCGCACGGTGGCGGCGAATCGCGTACAGAAGCGGCACACCGACGAGCAGCAGCTCGATGTTGCCGAAGAACACGACGGGGTTGGTCGACGTCGACGGGTTCAGCTGCACGACCATCCAGCGCAGCGCGTCGCCCGCACCGATCGTGCGCAGGCTGGACCACGCCTGCTCCGCGGTGAGAAACGCGAAGGGGCTCCCGGCGACCCGCCAGTACATCACCGGGAGCACGGCGGCGCCGGCCGCAGACGCGACCACGATGACGGCGCGCTGCCACCGCGGTCGCGTGTCATGCAGCACCGCAGCCGCGACGATCACGACCAGAAAGAGGCCGACCGGACGATCGAGTGTTGCTGCGACGACACCCAGCGGCGCCCACCACAGACGCTGTGGCCTCTGCACCGACCACAGCACCAGCGCGGTGGCGAGGAAGAAGAGCCCCTCCGAGTAGAACATGACGTCGAAGAACGCCGACGGAACAACGAGCAGTGCCACCACTGCGAGGAGCCGGTCGCGCAGCGGCCATTCGCGCAGCGTCTCCGCAACGAGCATCGCGGCGCCGACCGTGGCTGCGACGTTGACGAGCACGCCGGTGAGCGGCAGCGAGATAAATGGCAGCGCTGCGTGCGCCACCGCAACGACCGCGGGGAACAGCGGGAGGAACGCAGAGGGTTGCATCGGCCCCGCCACCGGCGCGTAGCCGTGCATCGCGATGCGCGCGTACCAGACGCCATCGAAGCGCAGCAGCCCCTGCAGCGTGGTGTGGCCGGAGAAGACAATCGCCACGACGACAAAGACGACGGCCACCGCGGCTGACGCCAATGCCGTCAGAAACCGATCGGGCCGCGCGTGCGGGAGGCTTTGGAGGCGCGCGACCGCCCACGCTTCCCCGCGCCGGGCGACTGCACTCCGGTCGACCACGATCAGCCCAGTCTGGAAGCCCGGCCTGCGGCGCGCGCAACGCAGCCGTCGCGGCAACGTCGCAGGTCCTTGCCCGCTCTCGAGCGGGGGCGGCGCCGGTGGCAGTCTCAGCGCTGCTGATGACGCGGCGTCACGCCCAGGCTCTGTGGTTGCTCGCTACCGGCCTGCTCTTCGCCGGGCTCCTCGTCGCCCGGCGTCCCGAGATCCTCACCCAGCCGCAGCTGTACGCAGAGGACGGCGAGTGGTTTCAGGCGGCGCACGGCGCCGGCCTGGCGGCTCTTGTGGCGCCCGGCGCGGGCTATCTGGTGGTGTTCATCCGCCTGGTGGCGCTGCTCACGGCGCCGCTTCAGCTCGCCAACGCGGCGCGCGCATACGCCGCCATCGGCATCGCGATGCAGGTGCTTCCTGCGCTGTTCCTGGCGTCGCCTCGTCTGCGAAACGTCATGCCCGACGACCGGCTCCGCCTCCTGATCGCGCTGATCTTCATTCTCGTCCCGAACGCCGAGCTGACGGGCAATCTCACGAACACGCAGTGGCACCTGGCGCTGCTGGGGTTTCTGGTGCTGGTCGCCGTCCCGCCGACCCGGCGGTGGCAGCGCGCCTTCGACTTGATCACGCTGGTTCTGGCGGGGCTCACCGGGCCGTTCGCCTTGCTGCTGTTGCCGCTCGGCGCGATCTACCACCGGCGACACATCGACAGCTGGCGGCGCACCGAGCTCGCGATACTGGCCGTGTGCGCGTTCGCGCAGCTCGCAACGTTGCTCGCGACTCATGGTGCAGCGCGGAGCGATGTTCCGCTGGGCGCATCTCCGTCGTCGTTCGTGTTCGCGCTTGCGAACCAGGTGCTGTTCCGCTTCGTACCCATCACGTTGTCGGACAGAGAGTCAGCGCTCGCGGCAGTGGTCGCTTTCGCTGTCGGGTTGATTCTGTTGGCAGGCGCGTGGCGCGGCTGCCGTGACCTGCGCTACTTCTGCGCCTTCGCTGTCGCCGTTGCGGTGGCCGGCATGTTCTTTCCAGAGGTTGGCCCGCATGACAGCCAGCCTGCCTGGGTCGCTATAGGACAACGGCTCACCGGCGCTCGCTACTTCTTCTTCCTCGTCCTCGCGGTCATCCTGTGTCTGCTCAGCCTCGCGAGCAGCGAACGGTGGCGAGTCACGACACGCCGATGGGCCGTGGCCGGTGTCGTCGCCGGCCTCCTTCTCGCAGCCGCTGGCGAGTGGCGCTATGCACCGATCACCGGTGCGTCGGTCGCCGTTCAAGTCGTGCACGCCCCCCAGACGGCACGACCTAATCCAGCATGACGAGGGGCACGGCAACCGACCCGAGCAGTGGCGCTCGCAACGCGAGGCGCCGCCGCAATACACGGCCGGTGCCACCGCGCGCTCGGCGCCAGACGGGACGGCGGCTCGAGGTCGACAGCCCGACGCGAACCTTGCACGGCGTCACCGGATCCCAGGCCGCACGCGTGCTCACTGGACTTGTCTGGATCACATGGGCTGCGTGGTTCACCTCGCAGCCGGTTCGACCTCCGTGGCAGGTTGCGCTCGTACTGTTCGCGGCAGCTGGGCTCGCGCTCATGGGTGCTGCGCTGCTCGTGCAGAGCCGCGACGGCCAGCGCCGCATCGATCTCCTCATCCTCGGCGGCACGGTTGCGCTCATCGTCATCGCGCCCGTGGTCGCCGCCTTGGGCAACTACCTCACCGACGAGCTCGCTTATGACCAGGCGGCGGCTGCAGCACTGCTGCACGGTGTGAACCCCTATGGCACCGATTTGACGAGCGCGCTGAGCACGTTCGGCGTCAGCGTCGGACAGACAATCCGGCTCGACGGCACTCCAATGCCGAACCTCTCCTATCCGTCACTATCGTTTCTCGTTTACGTGCCGGGTGTCGCGTTGCTCGGTGCAACGTCGTATGCGGGGCTGTTGTTCGACGTGCTGGCCTGGGCTCTGGCCGCGTGGGTGATGTGGCGCGTGGTCACGCCCAGCCTGAGGCCGTGGGTTCCCCTGCTGTTCTTATTTCCTGCGACGCTGGAGGCTGTCCTCGGGGGGATGACCGACTCTCTATTCGTTCCTCTTGCCATCGTTGCCGTGGCGCGGTGGGACCGCTTCGGTGATCCGTCGCAGCGGGGGCCTGCCCGATGGGTGGGACCGGTGGCCCTGGGACTCGCGTGTGCCTTCAAGCAACAGCCGTGGTTCCTTGCGCCGCTGCTCGTGATCGGTGTGGCGATGGAAGCGCGCGCTCGCGGAGCGGGATGGCCGCGCGTCGCCGGCGGCTACGCTCTTGTGGCGGCGCTGGCGTTTCTGGTGCCGAACTTGCCGTTCATCGTATGGAACCCAGGCGCGTGGCTGAGCCGCGTGCTCACGCCGTTCACGAGCGCGATGGTGCCGATGGGCATCGGTCCAGCGACGCTGCTGCGCGCACTTGGGATCGGCGGCGGCAATCTCAGTCTTTTTGGACTCGCCGCAGGTGCCGCGCTTATTGCGGCACTGGCCGCGTTCGTCGCTCGGTATGCCCGTCTGCGCACGATTCTTCCGCTCCTGCCACTGGGTGTGCTGTTCGTGTCATCACGGTCGTTTCTGTCGTACTTCGTGTTCGCGGTGCCGGTTCTCGTTGTGAACGCTGCGTCCCTGCGGCCCGCGCACGGGGCGCCGCTCAAACCTCTGATACAGCGGACCGCGCTCGGAGTCAGCGCGGCAAGCATCGCGGTCTGCGTTGCGTTCACCACGGCCGCCGTGCTTGTGAGCCCTCCGCTGCATATCGCGGTGACCACCTCTGCGTTCTCAGCAGGATCTCTGCGCATCGATGCTCGCGTCGATAACGCAACCCAGAACGCCGTCCGAGCGAGCTTCTTCCTTGCCAGCGGCCCCTATTACAACCAGCCGCTCACACGCGTCGCGGGGCCGCCTGTCCTCAAGCCGGGGGCGAGCGCTGCGTATGAGTTCGTGACGACTGAGACGTCGGTTACGCCTCACGCCGGCGATTCGTTTCAGCTTCAAGCGGGCACGGAGTCACCCGCGACCATCTCCACATCCCCTTCCGCTGTCGCCGGCAGTTGACGCCTCGTCCGGCCTTCTTGGTGAGCGAAACGTCAACCGCGCGGGCGGCCGCTCGATCCGCCCGAACGCCGTGACGCCGGTCGGCCCGAGCCGCCGCGCCGCGTTGCGCTCCCGGAGGCGCCGCCCGTGGTGGCTTTGGGCGCGAGCTTCTCCGTCTGCGACTTGAGGTTTCGCACCGACGCCTGCAGGTTGCTGCGCACGATCGGTTCCGCCGCACGCCCGAGCATCCGCCCGGCGATGCCGCCACCGAACTCGTACTCCATGTCGAACGTGACGTCGGTCTGATTGCCGCGCGCCGCGAACGACCACTTGCCGGTCTGTTTGAAGCCCTCGAGCGAGTGCCACCCGATGGCGCGGTTCTGCGTCCACACGTTGATGTCAACAATGGATCCGAGTGTTGTCGGGCCGGCCTTCATGCCGACGTCGAACTTCGAGCCCTTCCCATGTGTGACATCCGTGGTCGGCTGCCACTTGACGAGGTCTTTCATGTACTTCGTCGTGTTGCGGTAGTCGTCGACGTACGCAAACACCGTCTCCACCGGCGCAGCAATTGTTTCCTTGATGGAGATCTGTCCCATGACCAACGCGCTCCTGAACTGGTGAGGCGATCAGTATGCGCTGCCTGTCGCGCACGCTGGGGCGCAGCGGGAGGGCCTGTGGTGCTGGGGTATCATTGCGCAGCCGGGAAGTAGCTCAGCCAGGTTAGAGTGCACGGTTCGGGACCGTGAGGTCGCGAGTTCGAATCTCGCCTTCCCGACCAGGCCACACCATGATTGCGTCCGGCGGCAGATCGACGCAGCACGCAGCACCGGTGGCCGGCAGCGCGTCGCGGCCCTCGCGCACAGTCAGCTCGAGCCCGCTGATTGCAATCGTCGCCTCGCGGAACCCGCCCGCCTCGACCGCGTCGACGACCGTGGCGCTGTATCGACCGTGCTCGCTGAGCACGACGTCCTCTGCGCGAAGGGCCCACTCGACAGACGCACCCGGCTGCAGATCGCCCGTGGGCGCGGCAATGGCGACACCGCGGCACACGATGCAGCCCGGTCCCTGCACCGTCGCGAGGTTGCAGTTGGCGATACCGAGGAGCGATGCAACGGCCGCCGACGCCGGATGCGCAAAGACGTCCTGCGTGCGCCCGTGCTGCAGCGCGCGCCCGTCGCTGATGACCACCACCTCGTCGGCGAGCATCGCCGCCTCGTCCGGGTCGTGTGTCACCAGCACGGTGGCGATACCGGAGTCGCGCTGGATGCGGCGGAGGTCGCGCACCAGCCGGTGCCGCAGCGGAGCGTCGACGGCGCTGAACGGTTCATCGAGCAGCACGAGTGAGGGGGCGCGCGCAAGGGCTCGAGCGAGTGCGACGCGACGTTGCTGGCCGCCAGACAGCTCGTGCGGCAACCGGTCCGCAAGATCGGTGAGCTCGAGCCGCTGCAGCCACCACGCCGCGATCGCGGGGTCTGCGTTCGCCGCGAGCAGCACCTGCCGCCACACCGTGCGCCGCGGGAGCAGCGCCGAGTGCTGCGGGAGATAGCCGATGTCGCGCTCCTCGGCAGGCAGCTGATCGAGTGCGCGCGTCCCGAAGACGACGTCGGCGCGATCTGCCGGTGTGATGCCGGCGAGCAGGCGCAGCGTCATCGTCTTGCCCGAACCCGACGGACCGAGCAACGCGAGACGAGCCGTCTGAGCGGCGTACTCGAGCTGCAGAGAGAATGTGGCGTGACGCTTCTCCAGCGCGAAGCGCAGCGTCGCCGG
>JBOHUE010000158.1:0-2624 GCA_050734185.1 Candidatus Dormibacteria bacterium
CCGACATCGACGCCGCAAGGGCGTATTACGACGAGTTCATGCCCCTCGTCGGGTTCGTGCGGCAGTGGGAAACTGGCTACAGGGCGAGTGATTGGTACGGAGCCCAGATCTTCCTGTACCCGAGTCTTGAGGAGGGCGACTACTCCCGCCATCGGATCGGGCTGCAGCACATCTCGTTCTACGTGCCAACGCGCGCAGATGTTCACCGCGTTTATCAGTGGGCGAAGGAGCGCGGCCACGAGATCGTGCACGAACCGAAGCTGTTCCCGGAGTACAACGAGCACTTCTACGCCACCTTCTTTCTGGACATTCACGGCTTCATGCTCGAGGCCGTCACCTACGAGAAAGTCAGCGTCGGCGAACCATGAGTGCGGCGCTGGGCGAGTATCCCGTCCACGCGTCGCACGCCACCCATTGGCCTTCAGGAGAGACGCACACCGACGCAGCGTTCGTGCAATGACGCTCCCGCCCGCCCGGCCACGATATGGCGCCAGTGACCATCCGATGCCTCCCCGGAATCAGCGTTCGATCCGCGCGTATGACAAGATCCAAACGCCATGTTGAAGCGTCTGGTCCTGATGCTCATAAGCGTATCGGGACTTACGACCGCCGCCTGCGGTGGGGGGCCCGCGGAAAAGCAACAGGACCTAAAGGCGCAGTGCCAGAACTTCAACAACCTGCAGAGGGCTGTCACCGCTTTTACCGGTGACCTCCAGGTGGCGACGAGTGCCAACCCCAACCTACTGAATACGGCTCAGCAGATATCCACGACCATGACCGACGACCTTGCCCAGGGGGTGGTCTCTTCGTCCACTGCGCTCAACGACGACCTAGCAGCAGCCGCCAAAGCCATCGGTAATGTGGATACCGATCTTCGCGCGGGCAACCTCCAGCGCGCTCAGACGGATGGCGATGCCCTGCGAAGCGCCATGTCACAGCTGGGCATGGACTGTAGTAAGTACCTCACCTAGCGGGTGCGCGGGAGGCGCGAGCGCCATTCGACTGGCTTCTTTAGCTTTCGTCCAGCTCAAGCAGACGGCGCAATGCGGGGAGGACCACAGCGTCCTTGTCACGTCCGGCCGCCTCCTTGCTGCGCACGATGTCCTCGAGCGCTGCGACACGCACGGTGACGCCGCCGAGGTACAGCCAGTAGCTCACGCGGCCCTGTCCTGAGCGTCAGCCGGCGGACTCGCGGAGCACTTGCAGCGAGTGCTCCACGCGCTCCCGCGCCTTCGGGCGCAGCGGCTTGGTGAGCGCGAGCTCATAGCTCGCGAGCGCGGCGTCGATGTCGCCCAGCGCTTTCAACAGCGCGCCACGCTGCGCAGCCGCCAGTGCCGCCACGCGCTGATCGTCGCTGTCGCAGAGGCGGTCGAGGATGCGGCGGGCCGACGCCCAGTCGCGATCGACAATGAACATCTGCGCGAGCTCCAGCTCCGCGGCCGGGAAGTCGCCGCTGCGGCTGTCGACTGCGGTGCGGTACGCGTCGCGGGCTGCCGCCAGGTCGCCGGTTGCTCGCTCGACACGAGCCATCCCCACCCACGCCGCAGCCGCCTGCCGCGGCTCGCCATGGTCCGCAGCCCAGCGGTATGCGTCGCGCGCGGCGCCGAGCTGTTCGGTCGTCTCACGCAGACGGCCGAGCCGCAGCGCTGCCAGCGTGGCAAGGTTTTGGCCGCTCTCGTCCTCAACGTGCAAGAGATCCTCGTACGCGGACGCCGCCTCGCCGGTTTCTCCGTCGCGCTCCAACTGCCGGGCCATGCGGTGACGAAGGAGCAGATCAGCGCGGTGTCCGTGGCGCGACGCGGCTCCCACCAGGTTGACGCTCCGCTCCGTGCCGCCCGAGCGTCGCCGCAGCAGCGTGTCGAGCTGCGCCGCGGCCTTGGCGGCGGTCGACTCATCCCCCCAGCGCTGCGCCCGTTCAAGCGAACGCACTGCCATGTCGTCGTTTCCGAGGTGCTGCGACAGGATCGTGCCGAGCAGCAGGTCCGCGGCGGCGCGCACCTCGGCGCGCGGATGCCGCCGTGCCCGGATCGCTGCCAGAGCCGCCTGCTTCCAGCGAGCGCGGTAACTCAGGTCGATGGCCACTTCCAGAGCCGCCTCGGCATCGCGCGCTCCGGGGGTCGCTCGCGCCGCCGCAGAGATCAACGAACCGGCACGGCGGCGCCAGGGTGCCACGGGCTGAGGGGGGTCGCCCACACGCGAACACTAGGGGACGGCGGGAGGCTCCGTGGCGCGCCCATGATCGCGGGGATGGGCGCGATCTCGGTCTCGTTCGACGGCGGCTGCAGCGGCGCGGAGAACATGCGCCGCGATCTCGATCTGCTCCAGCGCAGCGCGGCCGGCGAGACCGCCTGCGCGGTCCGCGTGTACTGGTTCACGCCGGCCTGCCTGAGCCTTGGGCGCTTGCAGCCCGAGTCGGACATCGACATCGACGCGTGCGCTCGCGACGGTATCGACGTCGCCCGCCGCCCCAGCGGCGGACGGGCTGTGCTCCATGAGGACGAGGTGACGTACGCGGTGGCGTGCCTCGTGGACGACCCGCACTTCGGCGGCGACGTCATCACCAGTTGTTCGCGCATCCACGCCGCAGTCGGCGCCGCGCTTGCGGACCTCGGTGTGATCACCAC
>JBOHUE010000159.1:0-30205 GCA_050734185.1 Candidatus Dormibacteria bacterium
GCACGCGCCTGCGGTGCACCTCGCGACGCCCGCGCAGGGGGGGCCGGACGCGGTGCTCGACGCGGTCGCGGACGCGGCCCGCCAGGCGGGCGGCGGGCACATCGACGGGCTTGCCATCGGGATCCCCGGCCCGCTGGATCCGGCCACGGGTGTGGTGCACGCGGCGCCCCACCTCGCCGGCTGGCGCGAGACACCGGCGGGGGAGATGCTGCGGCGGCGCCTCGGGTGTCCGGTCGCCGTCCGCAACGACGCCACGCTGGCCGGATATGCGGAATGGGTGGTGGGCGCCGGCGCCGGCGCGCAGCATTTCATCTTCATCACGGTGAGCACGGGCATTGGCGGCGCGCTGATCCTCGACGGCAAGCTGTACCAGGGAATCGGCTCGGCGGGCGAGATCGGCCACACGCCCGTCGGACCCGACATGCCGGCGTGCAGCCAGGGCCATCCAGGGTGTCTCGAGGGGACGGCGTCGGGCACGGCCATTGCCGCTGCCGCGCGGTCCGCTGTCGACAGTGGCGCCACCACGAGCCTGGCCGGCGTCGACCGGGCCGCACTCGACGCCCACGCCGTCGAGGAGGCTGCGCGTGCCGGCGACGCGCTCGCCACGAGCCTCTTCGCGGAGGCCGGTCGCGCCATCGGACGCGCCTGTGGCGGACTGATCAACCTGCTGGCGCCCGAGGTGATCGCGATCGGCGGCGGGCTGATCAACGCCGGCGACCTGCTGTTCGCGCCGCTGCGGGCCGCTGTGCCCGAGATCGCCTTCGCCTGGCCGATGCAGCGCTGCCGCATCGTCGAGGCCGCGCTCGGCACCGACGCCGGGCTGGTCGGCGCCGTCGCGTGGGCTGTGCACTCCTTCGGGGCGGACGCCCCGGACGATCAGCCCGGTGTCGGCGAGGGGCCTGCCGGCGGTGGCTGACCGGTGAGATCGGCGCGGCGCTGCAGGTACTCATCGCGGCCGATCTCGCCGCGCGCGTAGCGCAGGTCGAGCTCAGCGAGCGCGGGCGGCATCGGCCCGCCGCGGCCCGGCGCCCATGGCGGATAGAACGGGCGCGGCGGAGCCGGCCGGCTGAGCAGCGCGCGAACAACGAAGAAGGTGCCCACGACGAGGGCGATGACGATCAGCAACCAGAAGAGGTCGTGGATCCAGAAAGGGCCTGTGTCACCACGGGGGATGAAGCGGGGCATGAGCACACGATAGGACGGCGATCTTTCCGTCGTGTGACATTCGGCCTGCGCGCCGCGACGAGGGCTGTGTGAATTTCGCCAGCTACGCTGGTTCCGACACCAACTCGTAGTCGGGGTTGAGGATCGCCAGCTTGCCCTGCCACGAACCGACCATGCCCTCGGCGACGAGGCGGGCTCCGGGAACGATGCCCGGGATCTGCGGCCGCCCCTGGAAAACAAGCAGAAGCTCACCGGTGTCGTCGGTGAGCGCGCACTCGAGGTTGGCAGTGCCGACCGCGGTTTGCACACGCACCGAGCGGATGCGCCCGGCAACGACCGTTCGCCGCCGCCAAATGACTTCCTTGATCGGCTGCGTGCCGGCGGCGCGTCGGGCCAGCGCCTGGTCCACCTCGAGCGGTGCTTGCGGGCGCCGCGGGCGATCGACGTGGATCGGCAGTGGTATGGGCCGCCCGCGGATCTCTGAGGCTGGGCGGGACGCTACGGAGTATGGGACGATGGTGGCGGAAACGTGTGGCACCGCTTCCACCGCGTTGGCGATGCGATCGGCAGTGCGGTCGTGCAGAAGCCACTGCCAGCGGCTATGGAAGAAGCGCCGTGGCAGCAGAACCGTGCATTCGGTCTCGCCGTCGGCGACGACGGTCGCGGTGTACTCCAGGGCAGCCCGGTCGACGCGTCGGTCGGGCGCCTCCACGATGTCGAGCGGCAATCGCGCCAGGCCGAGACGGCTCCACTCCTTGCGCAGGTGCTCCGTCTTGGCCGCATCGATGTCGAAGTGGACGATGCGCAACTCGTCGGGGCGGAGGCTGCGCGCGTACTGGACGGCACGTGCGGCCGCGTTGTCGAGCTCGTTGATCAGGACGACGACGACGTGACGGCGCAGCACGGGCGCTTCGGTGGCGGCGATCGCGCCAGCCTCCAGTTGCTCCGATTCGCGTGAGTACTGCCGGTGCAGTCGCAAGAGTCCGAAATACATCGGTGGGGCCACGACCGCGATTATCCACGCACCCTCGACGAACTTGGTCACCAGCAGCACGCCCACCACTGTCACCGACAGGAGGGCGGAGAAGCCGTTGACGACGACGCCCAGGCGCCATCGCCGGGGGCGGTGCGCGACATTGTACTTGACCATGCCGGCGCCGGCGAGCGTGAACCCGGTGAAGACGCCGATCGCGTACAGCGCAACGAGTGAGTCAACGCGCGCCTGGAACGCGATGATGAGCACGATCGCGAACAGCGTCAGCACGAAGATGCCATTGGAGAACGCCAGCCGGTGGCCGCGCTTGGTGAGTTGCCGCGGCAGGAACGAGTCAGCCGCCACGAAGCTCGCCAGGTAGGGGAAGCCGTTGAAGCTCGTGTTGCCGCCGGTGAGCAGGACGAGCACCGTCGCGATCTGCACGATGAAGAACAGCGCGCCGCCGATGGTGCCAGGCCCGACCACGGCGCGCACCTCCTGCGACACGACAGTCGGCGTACCGGCAGCGTATGGCACCGCGTGCGTGATGTGGGCCAGGAGGGAGATGCCGATCACGAGGACACCGAGGGTCACGCACATTGCGATGAGCGTGGTCCGGCCGTTGCGCGCCACGGGTTTCTGGAAGCTGTCGAGGCTGTTGGACACGGCCTCCAGCCCGGTCAGGGACGCTCCGCCGTTGGCGAAGGACTTCAGCAGGAAGAACACACCGAGTCCCATGAGCGCTCCCGGACCCGGGTGGCCGACCGACGCGTACCCGAGCACACTCGCTGGTGGAATTGGTTGCGCGTGGAGCATGCCGAGCGACGCTTTGACGAGACCGGTGACAACCACGAGCCCGAGCGAGATGACGAAGAAATAGGTCGGCAAGGCGAAGATCTTGCCGGCCTCGCGGATGCCGCGAAGGTTGCCGTAGAACATCAGGAGCGTGACGCCGACGGTGATCCACACCGTCCATGGCACGAACGAGGGAAAGATCGACGTCAGTGCAGCCGTTCCGGCCGACGTCTGCACCGCGACTGTGACCACGTAGTCGATGAGGAGCGCGACTGCGGCGATCTGCGCGATGTACGGCCCGAAGTTGTCGCGCGCCACGAGATACGAACCTCCGACGCGCGTGTACACGCCGATCACCTGCAGATACGACAGCGTCACGAAGAAGAGCACCGCGATGATCGCGAGCGTCACCGGCACCACCAGCGCGAACGCACCGATCCCGATGATCGGGTACATGATCACCAGGATCTCTTCGGTGCCGTACGCGGACGACGAAACCATGTCCGGCGCAAGCACGCCGAAGGCGAGGCGCTTGGGCAGACGCTGCGCCGACAGCTGCTCCGAGACGAGCGGCCGTCCCAGCAGCACGTTCTTCAGCCGGTACAACCAGGACTCGGGATACGCAGAACTGTCGACTGATATGGCCGGCTCGGGCGTGAACGGATTTGTGTCACTCGGAGCTTGCGGGGTCGCCATGCCTACAGGCTGCCGCAGCAAGCGTCAACGTTTGGTCAACAGACGCGCGTCGAGACAGCCCTACGTGTCCGAGTTGAGCATGGGCCCCAGCCGGTACCCGTGGCGGCCGACGGTCTCGATGAGCGTCGGATTCGCCGGCTCGACCTCGAGCTTGCGCCGCAGCCGTTGAATGAAGGTGCGCAGGTAGTTGCGGTCCCCGACGTATTCGGCGCCCCACACCCGTCCAAGCAACACGCGATGGTCGAGCACGGTGCCCGCGTGCTCGGCGAGGAGCGCGAGCAGCGCCCATTCAGTGGGCGTCAGCCGCACCTCTGACCCTCTGCGCGAGACGGCCTGCGAGCCGAGATCGATACGCACGTCGCCGAGCTCCACCACGGAGCGCGAGTAGCTCGTGGCGTTGATCCTGCGCAGGACAGCGCGCACTCGGGCCAGCAGCTCATCAGCCCCAAACGGCTTGGTCAGGTAGTCGTCAGCGCCCATGTCGAGCGCTCGCACCTTGTCGCCCTCCTCACCGCGCGCGGAGATGACGATGACCGACGGTAGCGGCCTGCGTTCCAATTGGGCCAGGATGGACCAGCCGTCGACGAACGGCAGTCCCAGGTCCAGCAGCACCAATTGGAAGTCGGCAACGCGGAGGCGCTGTGCTGCCTGGATGCCGTCGGGCACGGCGAGAGCTTCGTAGCCTTCTTCGACCAGCGCGCTGGTGACGGCGACACGCAGGCCCGGGTCGTCCTCGACAAGCAGGATGCGTTCAGCGCCGCTCATCGCTCGGTATCGACCAGTCACGCTCGGCCGCAGGCAGCGAGAACGCGAAGCATGCGCCCGCGCCTGGAGGTGTCTCTTGCAGCCACACGCGACCTCCTTGAGCCTCCACGAGACCGCGCACGATCGGCAGTCCCAACCCCATGCCGCCGTCGCCCTTGGCCCCTGAAAGGGCGCCCCGGACGAAGCGCTCGAAGATGTGCTGGCGCAGTTCTGCTGGGACGCCTGGCCCTTCGTCCAGCACCCGGATGACGACGCGTCCTTCTGAGACAGGCGATACCCGCACACAAATCTGGCCAGCGGGTGGCGAGAGCCGGTTGGCGTTGTCCAGGAGGTTGTCGAACACCTGAGCAAGTCGCTGCCAGTCGGCGATGACCTCGGGAGCTGGCGACGGGGCATCGATGGACACGCGCCGATCGCCGTTGCGGCTGTGCAGGCGGCTGATCGATGCCTCGGCCGCTTCGACGACGTCGACCTCGGCCGGGCGCAGGTCGACGATGCCGCCCTCGATGCGGGTCATGTCCAGCAGGTCCGACACCAAACGGTTGAGGCGCCGCGCCTCCGTCGCAAGCGACCCGATCTCGGGGCGCACGTCGTCGGGAAGCGAGCGGCGACGCAACAGCGAGGTGGCGCCGGTGAGGATGCCGGCCAGCGGCGTCCGCAGCTCATGGGAGACGTTTGCCAGGACCTGCCGCCTCAGCCGCTCGGTCTCCTCCAGGTCTCTGAAGAGTCGTTCGCGCGCGGCCAGCCGGGCAAGCTCTGTGTTCGCCTCCTGGAGCTCGCGGGCCAGCCTCTCGGCGCGAAGCTGCGCAGCGCGACGCCGAGAACCGAAGGTGCCGACGATGCCGGCCGTGCCGAAGAAGACTGCGAGATTGATGAGGTCGGGGGTGTCGGCGAACTGAAACGTGTGCACTGGCCGGACGAAGAAGAAGTCGACCAGGAGGAAGCTGACGCCGGCCGCCAGCAGCGACTCGGGCAGCCCAGACGCGAGGCCGAGGACGGCAACGACGCCCAGATAGACAAACGCGTAGTCGCGGCTGTTGCCGAGGTTGGCCGCCACCAGCACAGCAGTCAATGCGGCCGGACCGAGGACGGCGACCGCCGGCCAGACCAGGTGGCCACGAACGGCAGCGAAGGAGCGCACCGCGCTCATGCCTACTCCTCGGGGCCGGACACCAGCTCGTAGTCCGGGTTGAGCATCGCGAGCTTGCCCTGCCAGGCTCCAACCATGCCCTCGGCGACAAGCCTGGCCCCGGGGATGATCCCGGGAATCTGCGGTCGGCCCTGGAATACGAGCAGCAAGTCGCCGGTGCCGTCGGTGAGCACACATTCCAGATTGGCAGCGCCGCGGGCTGTCTGCACCCGGACGGAGCGGATGCGGCCGGCCACGATGGCACGTCGCCGCCACACGATGTTGTTGATGGGCTGCGTGCCGGCGGCGCGACGCGCCAGCGCCTGGTCCACCTCGAGCGGCACTGGCGGGCGGCGCTGACGTTCGACCTGAACGGCTAGCGGCGTGGCCCGGCCCTCGACGTGCGGTGCCGGGTGCGGCGCCACGGAGTATGGGACGATAGTGGCGGAAACATGCGCCACGGCCTCGACGGCATCAGCAATGCGGTCCGCGGTGCGATCGTGCAGCAGCCACTGCCAGCGGCTGTGGAAGAAGCGGCGTGGCAGGAGCACCGTGCACTCGGTCTCGCCGTCGGCGACGACGGTCGCGCTGTACTCGAGCGCGGCGCGATCGATTCGGCGGTCGGGAGCTTCCACGATGTCGAGGGGCAGCCGCGCCAGGCCGAGCCGGCTCCATTCGTTCCGCAGGTGTTCCGTCTTCGCCGCGTCGATGTCGAAATGGACGATGCGAAGCTCGTCGGGGCGCAGGCTGCGCGCGTACTGGACGGCGCGCGCGGCCGCGTTGTCGAGCTCGTTAATAAGCACCATGACCACGTGGCGCCGCAGCACCGGCGCCTCGATGGCAGCTGCCGCGCCGGCCTCGAGCTGAGACTCCTCACGCCTGTACTGCCGGTGCAGCACGAGCAGTCCCGCATACATCGGTGGCCCGATGACGGCGACGAGCCATGCGCCCTCGAGGAACTTCGTCACCAGCAGCACGCCCACGACGGTCACCGACAGCACTGCGGAGAAGCCGTTGACCGCGACGCCGAGTCGCCACCGCTTGGGGCGGTGCACGACATTGTGCTTCACCATTCCTGCCCCAGCCAGCGTGAACCCGGTGAAGACGCCGATGGCATAGAGCCCGACCAGGGAATCGACGCGCGCCTGGAACGCGATGATGAGGACGATCGCGAACAGCGTGAGCACGAAGATGCCGTTGGAGAACGCGAGACGGTGCCCGCGTTTCGTCAGCTGTCGCGGCAGGAATGAGTCACCGGCTACGA
Source organism: Candidatus Dormibacteria bacterium (assembly GCA_050734185.1). Classification (GTDB taxonomy): domain Bacteria; phylum Chloroflexota; class Dormibacteria; order Aeolococcales; family Aeolococcaceae; genus JAFALX01. The sequence continues at coordinate 6,787 of JBOHUE010000159.1, forward strand.
AGCTCGCCAGATACGGAAAGCCGTTGAAACTGGTGTTGCCGCCGGTGAGGAGAATGAGCACCGTCGCGCTCTGGACGATGACGAAGAGCACGGCACCGAGTCCTCCGGTGCCCAGCACTGCGCGCAGTTCCTGCGACACCACCGTCGGCGTGCCCGAGGAGTACGGCACGGCATGCGTGATATGAGCCAGGATCGAGGTCCCCAGCACCAGGAAGCCGAGTGCGAAACACATGACCAGGAGGGTGAGGCGAGCGTTGCGCGCGACCGGCTTGCGGAAGCTGCCAACGCTGTCGGAGATGGCCTCGAGCCCGGTGAGCGAGACGCCGCCGTTTGCGAACGACTTCAGCAGGAAGAAGACACCGAGTCCCATGAGCGCTCCGCTCCCCGGATGGCCGACGGAGGTCCACCCGAGCGTCGACGCTGCAGGGAGCGGTTGTGCATGGAGCACGCCGAGCGCAGCCTTGATCAAGCCGACGACGACGACCAACCCGAGCGAGAACACGAAGAAATACGTCGGGAAGGCGAAGATCTTGCCGGCCTCGCGGATGCCGCGAAGGTTGCCGTAGAACATCAGGAGCGTTACGGCGACCGTAATCCACACGGTGTACGGCACCAGCGACGGAACGATCGATGTCAGCGCCGCGGTGCCTGCCGACGTCTGCACCGCCACGGTGACGATATAGTCGATAAGGAGCGCCACGGCGGCGATCTGAGCGATGTAGGGTCCGAAGTTGTCGCGCGCAACCACGTACGACCCGCCGATGCGCGTGTACACACCGATGACCTGCATGTAGGACAGCGTCACGAAGAAGAGCACCGCGAGAATCGCGAGCGTCACCGGGACGACGAGCGAGAACGCCCCGATCCCGATGATCGGGTACATGATCACGAGGATCTCTTCGGTGCCGTATCCCGATGACGAGATCATGTCCGGCGCCAGCACACCGAACGCCACACGCTTGGACAGACGCTGTGACGCGAGTTGCTCGGAAACGAGCGGCCGCCCCAGCAGGGCGTTCTTCAGCCGGTACGTCCACGCCTCGGGGTAGGCGGAGGCGTCGACCGTAGAGCCAGGCTCAGGAGCGAGCGGGCTCGCCGGCGCCTCGGCGTCGGGATGCACGACCCGATCGAGAGGTGGAGAGCTGCTCAAGCCGGAACTTTGCTGTCTTCGCAGATGAAGAGCCGCTCCACCTCCGCCTCCACCTCGACACTCGCCAGCACCACCACCTCGTCGCCGGGGTAGAGCACGGTGTCGGGTTCCGCAACGATGAGGTGTCCGCGCCGCACCACAGTGACGATGCGCGCGTCGCGCGGCAACTTGATATCGGCGATGGTCCGCTCGAGCGACGGACAATCCGCAGCCAGCGTGACCGAGAGGAGGTAGTACTGGCCGCCTTCCAATGCGTGCAGATGGACTAGCGATCCCACCGATACGGCTTCCTCCACCAGCGACGTGTAGAGCTCGGGAGTCGACACGGCGACGTCGACTCCCCAGCTGTCCGTGAACAGCCACTGGTTGTGCGCGTCGTTGACGCGCGCGATCACGCGGGGCACGGCGAACTCCTGTTTGGCCAACAGAGAAATCACGAGGTTGTCCTCGTCGTCGCCCGTGGCGGCAACCATCACGTCCATGTCACCGACCCCGGCGGCCTGCAGCGAGGCGACCTCGCAGGCGTCGGCCACCGCCCAGCGCACATCGAGGTGCAGCTTGGACCTCGACACCACATCTGAATCCTTCTCGATGAGAAGCACGTCGTGACCGTGATCCTTGAGGTCGGCCGACACCGCCATGCCGACACTCCCTGCCCCGGCGACGGCAACCTTCACGACGCGGCAACCGCGTCAGCAGTCGGCGTCAGCGCGTCCTCCAAGTGCGGCAGCGCCGACCTCTGGACAGCTATGTGCAGCAGGTCGCCTTCCTGGCCCACCAGCTCGCGGGGGTCGAGCCGTGGAACGCCGGCGCGCGAAACGGCTACCAGCCGTATCTTGCCCGGCACCTCGATCGCCTCGAGTCGTGTGCCGGCGAGGTGATCGGGCAGCACACGGTCGACCAGCAACAACGAGCCGGTCGCGTCCGACCACACGGGCGTCATCCGCTCCGGCAAGAGCCAGCGCTCCACCTGACCCACGGTCCACGTGACGGTCGCCACGGTGGGGATGCCAAGGCGCTGGTAGATCTCGGCACGCCGTGGGTCATAGATGCGCGCCACCACGCTCTGGATGCCATAGGTCTCGCGCGCGATCCGCGCCGTCAGCACGTTGGAGTTGTCCCCCGACGTCACCGCGGCGAGCGCGTCTGCACGCTCGATCTGCGCCTCCTCCAGCGCTTCACGGTCGAAGCCGGAGCCCTCGACGGTGATGCCCTTGAAGTCCTGCGGCAGGCGGCGAAACGCACGCCGCGTCTTGTCGATGATCGCGACGGAATGCCCCTGGGCTTCGAGCGCCTGCGCGAGGCCGGCGCCGACTCGGCCGCATCCGACCAGGACTATGTGCACCGGGCCATTCAATCATGTCGCTGCGGGGGGTGGACGGCGGTCAGCACCGCCCTGGTCCCGAGGGCGTCGCCGCCGCGTCGACCGTCAGCTCCTCCGTCACCGACGCCGCCGGGGTGAATTCGCGCATCGACGGCGTCACGAGGTCGAAGCGCAGAGAATGCGGACCGGGGGACAGGCGCTCCGGCAGCACCGATGCGTCGATGGCGGGCACCTGCCGGCCGTCGATGAAGGGGACGAGCCAGTGCTGACCGTCGGTGGGCGTCACGAGCGCGCCGTCGCCACGGACGCCGCATACCGTGATGACGGCGTCTGGCGGTGTGCGCCCGAGCGGCGCCAGAATGCGCAGCCCATACGGGGCTGGCCCCGGCAGCGCGGTGTCGAAGACGAATCCCGTCACCGTGACGGCGAGGCCGACGAGCGCGACAGCGGCGGCGGCGCGGCGCCACCACCGCCGTCGCACGGCGACTGCGGCGACGAAGCCCCCGAAGAGCAGCACCGCGGCCAACCATTCGACACCGATCGGCATGGCGCTGCCCGACAGGACGTGCGCGATCACGGTGGCGGCGCTGGCACATCACCGTGCGCTGCGGTCAGCAGCGAGTTCGCGTCGCGCGATGTGCTCGCGGCCGTGCTTGTGCTTGAGGTCTCCTGGACGACGGGCTGCGCCAGCAACCACAGGCTGGTCATCGTGTAGCCGACCATCGCGACGATCCACGGCCATTCGCTGCGGCGTGCGTCCCCCACGTCGCGCGCCGTGCGGCCCAGAAAACGATGCGCGTCCACCACTGCCGCGATGTGGACCAGCACGATCAACACCACCTCGCCGTACCACAGCACCGCCGACGGCAGCAGGTTCGGGTTGAGTTCGTACGAGTCGTTGAACGGCGCGGGCAGCAGCCTTACGCCGGCGAATCCGCCCGGGTTGCCCAGCAGCGGGATCAGCAGCTGACCGTTGATCGCGATGTAGTCGGCGTTGTGCGCGATCAGGTAACCGAAAGAGATCGGCAGGAGCGAGCCCATCAATCCGGCGAGCGTCTGGATCCACGTGGTCTGCAAACGCCCGGCCCTGCGCACCGCGGCAGCGAAGCCCCCGAAGAGCAGCCACGCCACGGCAAGGAGGGCGAGGAACAGGCCGGCTTCCAGCAGGAGAAATGGTGTGGTGCCAGGCGCCATCGCGCTGGGCACCTTGATCTCGAAGCTCTTCCAAGCCGGGGTCGACAGCAGACCGTCGAAGGAGACCGACACCAGCAGCAGGAGCAGGAACGTCATCCGGCTCACGCTCGCCTCGAACGGCGCGTCGAGGCCGCCAAGAAACCCTCGATGCCCTTGAGAGCCGAAGCGCCACCACCCGAGCCGCCCCCACGTCGACCAGAGCACGGAGAACATCTCGCCGCGCGCCGTCCATGCGTCGGCTCCGACGAGCAGCCCCATCAGCGCGTTGACGCCCAGGTAGACCGCGAGCGCGGTCGCTGTGACGGACGGAACCGTTGCGGTGGCATTGAACACGAGTTCGCCGCACGCGACGGCGAAGAAGATGAACGCCGCAGGCCAGTATCCGAGCCGTGCAGGCCACGAGAACCTCCGCTGCGATCCGATCATCGTGCGCCGGAGCGAATCGCGGTCTGTGAGCCGCGCCATTGCGGCGAAGGGATTGACCGGACGTGTCCAATCGCCGATGACGCCACAGCTGATCGGCACCGCGATCCAGACGAGCAGCCAGAAGGCGGTGGGGAGGATGTTCTCCGCCACCGCCTGTGATCCGATCCAGCCGAGCACCGCCAGGACGGCGACAACGAGCCAGGCGATGGCGCCGCGGACCGGCGCCCGCCTGCGCGCGACGGCGACATCGCCGGTGGGACCGGTCGCCGTCAACGGCCGGACGGCGGTTGGGAGGACGAGAAGAAACGACAGGAAGACCACGGCGGCGCCGCCGAGCACGAACAGCCACAGCGGCACAGGGAGGTCGTATCGCTTACCGAACGCGTGAGCGAGGATGGGAATGAAGGGCATTTGCTTGCGGTTTCCCTCTGGTTGGAGGACGGCCCAGGGTAGCGGGCGAAAGCTTTCGGGCGCCGTACATCGCATATGCTTCGCCCATGCCGCTCCGTGACAGGCGCCGGCTCCTTGTTGGAGGCGCTGTCGCGCTCGCGCTCATCGGCCTGTGGCTCGGCCACACGCTCGAGTACATGCGGGTCCTGGGGACCGCCGGCCTCAACACCGAACTCTTTGGCTCGGTGCACGCCTACATGCTCCCGCTCGGTGCGGCACTCGCGTTCGCCGCCGCCACGGGTGGGCTCTGGCTCTGGCGGCTGTGGTCCGCGCTGGGCAGGCGGGTCGACGGCGGCCGCGCCGCCATCAGGAGCCTGTTCCGTGGCAGGCCGGTGCAGCCGCCGGGCGAGCCGCCGTCCAGCCTCGGTCGCGCGCCCTCCTTCTGGGCCGGCGTGCTCGTGGCGTGGCCGGCGCTGGCGCTGCTGCAGATCGCGCTCTACATCTTTCAGGAAAACGCAGAGGCGCTCGCCGGCGGAGTCCGCGCTCCCGGTCTAGGCGCGGTGTCCGGCGTGCACTGGATGGCGCCCTTCGTGCATGCGGCCGTCGCATTCGTGCTGGTCACGATTGCGGCGGCTGTTGTCCGCCTCCTCGGGCGGCGCGTGCAAACCGTGGCGCGAATCGAGGCGGTGCTGCGCGCCCTGTTGCGAGCGCGGCGACTCCTGCCGCAGCGACTCTCCGCTCCTGCTTCGCGCGACCTCCGAGCACCATTCCTTCTGCTCGGACTCCAACGTCGACAGCGGCCTCCACCGACGCTCTTCGCCCTCTGAGCTGCTGAACGACGCGCTCCATTCGGAGCGTGTCCTCGTGCATTCACGACGAGGAGTTTTTTCAATGCATCGTCGCTTTCTGCTGCTCAGCGCAGCAGCCGCAGCGACGGCAGCGGCCCTCGTGCCTGCCGCCGTCGCGTCCGCGCACGCCGTCATCAAGGCCGGCTCATACCACGTCGCCATGGGCTGGCAGTTCGAGACCAACGGGGGAACGGTCACCTACGTCGATCAGCCCAACGCTGTCCAGGTGTTCGTTGACACATTGGCGCCGTCGGGTGACATCGGCACCCCGGTCGGCGACCTCAACGCCGACTGCAACCACCCCGACTTCCAGGTCACCGTGACCTACGCGGGCAAGACCGGCAGCCCGCTCTGCCCAGGGAACGCATTCGACGCCGACACGGGGCTCGGGAGGATGGATGAGTACGACGCGCCGCTGACGCCGACAAAGGTCGGCGACTACACCTTCCACATCACCGGCACGATCCACGGCGCGAAGATCGACCAGTCGGTGATGTCTAGCGACAAGACCTTCGCTTCCGTCGCCGATCAGGGCCAGGTGGAGTTTCCGGTCGCGGCGCCCGCGCTCAACGATGTGGCATCCAAGGTCGACCAGGTGAGCTCACGCGCTCAGTCCGCATCGAATGATGCGAGCCGCGGGACGATTCTGGGAGTCATCGCGATCGTCATTGCCGTCGTGCTCGGTGGCGCTGCGCTCGGCGTTACCCTGCGGCGAAGGTCCTGACACGACGCATCGTCGTCTTCGCATTCTGTTCTTGGCGGTGGCGGTCGCATGGGCGGCCGCCATCGCCGCCCCGCTGATCGGCGCTGCACACGCGCTGCCACAGAGCTCCACACCGGCGGAGAGCAGCAGCGTGGACCAGTCGCCCTCGTCGGTGTCGATCGTGTTCGGCGAGACGCCCGACCCGCGGCTCTCCTCCATCACCGTGGTCAACAGCACTGCCACCGATGTCGACGCGGGAGCTACGACGGTCGTGCCCGGCAAACCCGCGGAGCTGCAGGTTCAGTTGAAGCCGCGCCTCACCAACGGCGTGTACACGGTCACGTGGAAAACGGTGTCGACGGTGGATGGCCACCTGGCAACCGGATCATTCGCCTACGGGGTGGGCGTCGCTGCGTCGGCTGTCCCGCGCACGAGTGCCGTCGTCGGGGCGAACCCGCCCAGTCCGCTGGCCGTGGTCACGCGGCTCGTCCTGTTCGTCGCCCTCATCAGCGTCGTCGGAGCAATCGTGCTCGGCGTGTACGCGTTCGGGCTGCCACCACTGCTATTTCGTTCGCTCATCGTCGCCGCAGCCGTCGCCGCACTGGTCGGGACGATCGGCGTTGTGGCGGCCCAGGCTGTGAGCGCCGGCGTCGGGCCGGGCGACGTCGTGGCCTCGTCGCTGGGCCGGGCGCTGCTTGCGCGCCTCGTCCCCGCGGTGGTGTTGATCGCCGCCGCGATCGGACTTCGACGCTCCGGAGGCACCCGCGCGCGTGTGCTCACCGCGCTCGCGGTCCTGTCCGCGCTTGCAGCCATGGCCGTCGACGTGCTCAACAGCCATGCCGCAGCCCAGGGGCCGGCGGCGCTCAACGAGTTTGCGCAGTGGCTGCACATCGCGGCCGTCGGAGTGTGGATCGGCGGCTTGGTGGCGCTTGTTGTGACCCTGCGGCTCGAGCGAACGGGTGAGCACTCTCGGACCGTCGGCCGTCTCTCCACCCTCGCCGGCTTCGGCATTCTTGTTGTCGTCGTCACCGGGGTCTTCCGCTCCGTCATCGAAATCCAGACGTGGGGCAACCTCGTGAGCACCGCGTTCGGCGTGCTCGTGTTGCTCAAGGTGGGGTTGGTCCTCGTTCTCGCCGTGCTCGGCGCCATCAATCGCTACGGCCTCATCCCGCGACTGCCGCGTGCGATGGCTCGGCTCCGGCGCGTGGTCACGGGCGAGGTGGTGATCGCGGCGGGGGCGCTCACCGTAGCCGCCGCCCTCGTCAATGTCGCGCCGCCGGCCGAATACGCGGCCGCAGCTGCGTCGGGTCAACCCGCAAACCTTGTCGTCAGCGGAAGCGACTACGCGACAACGGTGAAGGTCACGCTGACCGTCACGCCTGGGTCAACGGGGTTCAACACCTTCGACATGCGCGTGGCCGATTACAACAGCGGTGCCGATGTGCACGCGAGCAAGGTGCTGCTGCAGTTCTCCCAGCCGTTCCGCCCCTCCCTGGGAACTTCGACACTGAGTCTGGCGCGCCAGTCCGGCGGAGACTTCTGGGCGCGCGCAGGCAATCTCTCCCTACCAGGCATCTGGCAGGTGGCCGCGATCATCGAGAACGGCCTGCACTCGACCGAGGTCCACCTCCAGCTGACCACCCTGTCGCAGCCACCGGTGATCGACGTCGGCCGGTTCAGCGGCGGGCTTCCCACCCTGTACACGATCCATGTCACCCCGAGCGTGCAGGCGCAGGTGTACCTGGATCCGAACAAGCCGGGAGCCGATCAGTTCCACTGCACGTGGCTCGACCCAAATGGCAACGAGATTCCCATCTCCGACATGACGTTCGGGATGACGACCCCCGGTGGCACACCCACCATCCTCGTGAAACGGCGCCTCGACGACATCGGCCATTTCGTCTCCGACGCCACGGTCCCCGCGGGAACCACACGCTTCGACCTGCTTGCCACCACCACCTCGGGCCAGTCGGTGGCAACGCACATCGACCTCAAGCCCGGGAGTTGAAAGCCATGAGTCGATCGCTATTCCTTTGCGTTGCAGCAGTGTTGGTATGCGCGTGCGGGGGAACCGGAGCGTCAACAACAACCCCCGCACCGAGCTACACCCCGGCGACGCAGAACCGGCCAGCGTCGCCGGTGCAGATCACGCTCGTGTCACCGGTCAGCGGTCAGGTGGTTCAGGGTTCAACCCTGCATGTCGCCGTGTCCATCACCGGCGGCACCATCACGCCGGTCTACTCGACTCACATATCGCCAACCGTGGGCCACGTTCACCTGTACCTCAACAACCAGCTCATCTACATGTCGTACACGCTGCAGCAGGACCTGCAGGTCACTCCGGGAGCCGAATACTCGATGTATGCGGAGTGGGTCGCGTCAGACCACTTCCCGTTCAGCCCACGCGTCGTGACAGCCAAGGTGTTCTTCTCGGTAACCTCACACTGACGCGCAGGGGGCGTCAGCTCGCCTGAGTCAGCGCATCTTCACCGGCTGAGCGCGCCTGCGCGATCGCGTACTCGAACGCGTCGGACAGCGCTGTCCACGACGCCTCGATGATGTTGGTGCTGCATCCGACGGTGCTCCAGCGGCGCCGGTGGTCACCGGACTCCACGAGCACGCGGACCCCCGCGGCGGTGCCGTCGCGGCCGTCGAGCACGCGCACCTTGTAGTCGAAGAGCTGGGTGGTCTCGATCTCGGGGAATGCGGGAGCGAGCGCCTTGCGCAACGCCGCGTCCAGCGCGTTCACCGGGCCGTTCCCCTCACCCGCGGTGTGCACGACGTCGCCGGTGACGAGCACCTTCACGGTCGCCTCGCACACGAGCGCGCGTCCCTCGCGGCTCTCGACCAGCGTGATGTAGTCGACCAGCCGGAACGGCGCCTCGTGGCCGCGCGCGCGGTGGATCAGCAGCTCGAACGACGCTTCGGCTCCCTCGAACGAATAGCCGAGGTGCTCCAGCCGTTTCACCTCGTCGGCGACGCGCCGTGCGAGTGTGGCGTCGTCACCGAGGGCGACGCCGAGGTCGGCAGCCTTCGCCTTGATCGTTGTGCGCCCGGACTTGTCGCTCACCACCGTGTGGCGGTGGTTGCCCACCAGCTCCGGGTCGATGTGCTGGTACGTGTACGCCGCCTTGGCCATCGCGTCGACGTGCTGCCCGCCCTTGTGGGTGAACGCTGCGCTGCCGATGTACGGCGCCCAGTGCGGCGGCGTGATGTTGGCGATCTCGGCGACGTCGCGCGCCACGGTGGTCAGGTGCGCGAGCGCTGAGTCCGCGACCACTCGAACCCCCAACTTCAGCTGCAGGTTGGGGATGAGCGTGCACAGGTTCGCGTTGCCGGTGCGCTCGCCGTAGCCGTTGATGCAACCCTGCACCTGCACCGCTCCCGCTCGCACCGCGGCCAGAGTGTTGGCCACCGCGCACCCGGAGTCATCGTGGCAGTGGATTCCCACGACGGCGCCGAAGTTCGCGGTCACGTCGACGACCGCTGCTTCGATGCCCGCGGGAAGAGTGCCGCCGCGGGTGTCACACAGCGCCACACGCTCGGCGCCGGCCGAGATGGCTGCTTCAACGCAGCGCAGCGCGTAGTCGCGGTTCTCACGGTGGCCGTCGAAGAAATGCTCAGCGTCGTACACGACGCGCCGGCCCTGCTCGCGCAGCCAGCGCACCGAGTCGGCGATCATCGCCAGGTTCTCATCGTTGCTCGTGCGCAGCACGTCGGCGACCTGGCGATCCCACGACTTGCCCACCAGTGTGAGCACGGGTGCCTGCGAGTCCAGGAGCGTGCGCAGCTGCAGGTCGTCCTGCGGTGCCACGCCGGCACGCCGCGTCGCACCGAACGCGGCCAGCACCGCGTTGCGCAGCGGGATGCCGCGCATCATGTCGAAGTACTCGGTGTCGGTGGGGTTGGAGCCGGGCCAACCGCCCTCGATGACGCTGACGCCGAGCGCGTCGAGGTGCTCGGTGATGCGCAGCTTGTCGGACACCGAGAAGTTGATGCCGACTCCCTGCGCGCCGTCGCGCAGCGTTGTGTCGTAGATCTCCACAGTCGGGGGGTGCCCCCCCGACTCCCCCCCATTCACAACGTTCGGGGGGTGCCCCCCCGACTCGCCTCCACTCACAAGGCAGCGGCCGCCGTCTCGAGCCGGGCGGCGAGCTCGCGGCGCACCGCGTCGCCGATCTCGCGCGTCCCCAGCGTGCCGCCGAGGTCGGGCCCGAGCACGTCCTCGTTGATGCAGTCGTCGACCGCGACCTCCACCGCGCGCGCCAGGTCGTCGCGCTGCAGGGAGTGACGCAGCAGTAGCGCGACGGAGAGAATTGCCGCGTACGGATCGGCCACGTTCTTTCCGGCGATGTCCGGTGCGCTGCCATGAATCGGCTCGTACAGGGCGGCCCTGCCGCTCCCGAGGCTCGCAGACGGCAGCAGCCCGAGTGAGCCCGCCAGCACCGAGGCCTCGTCACTGAGGATGTCGCCGAACAGGTTCTCGGTGACGACGACGTCGATCGCCGCGGGCGCTCGTACCAGGTCCATCGCGAAAGAGTCCACGAGACGGTGTTCGAGCTTCACCTCCGGGTACTCGGTGGCGAGCGCGGTGACGGTATCGCGCCACAGCTGGCTCGTGATCAGCACGTTCGCCTTGTCGACCGAGATCAGATGCCGGCGACGTCCCTGCGCCAGCTCGAACGCGACGCGCGCCACGCGCTCGATCTCACGAACGCTGTACACGGTGCTGTCGCGCGCCGTCTCGTCGGGGCCGCTGCCGCGGCGCTCGCGCGGCTCCCCGAAGTACGCGCCGCCGGTGAGCTCGCGCACGATGACCATGTCGGTGCCACGGACCACGTCGCCCTTCACCGGCGAGCGTTCGGCGAGCCGCGGGTGAACGCGCACGGGACGCAGATTGGCGAACACATCGAGACCGCGGCGCAGCGCGAGGAGGCCGGCCTCGACCCGTTGCGCGCCGCGGAGATGGTCCCAGCGCGGACCGCCGACGGCACCGAGGAGCACGGCGTCAGCGTCGCGGCATGCCTGCAGGGTCGCCTCCGGCAGCGGAGTGCCGAACTCGTCGACCGCCAGGCCTCCCATCGGCATCTCGCGGGCGTCGAGCTCGACGCCACCGGCCTCGCACGCGAGCTGGAGCACGGCGAGCGCCTCACTCGTGACCTCGGGGCCGACGCCGTCGCCCGGCAGCACCACGACCTGCGCGGTCACGACGGCGGCACCGTCTCTCGCGTGACGTGCGGCATCCATGCGGGACGGCGCTCCTCGTACGCGGCGATGGCGTCGGCGTGTTGCAGCGTCATCGCGATGTCATCGAGGCCCTCGAGCAGGGTGCGGCGTTCGAACGCGTCCAGCGTGAAGCTGAATCGCAGATCGCCGGCGGTGACGGTCTGTGTCTCCAGGTCGACATTCGCGGTCACGCCCGGGTCCTCGTTCGCGAGATCGAGCAACGCGCGCACGTCGTCCTCGGGCAGCACGACAGGGAGCATGCCGCTCTTCAGCGCGTTGTTGTGGAAGATGTCGGCGAACGACGGCGCGATAACGGCGCGGATCCCATAGTCGTTGAGCGCCCACACGGCGTGCTCGCGCGACGAACCACACGCGAAGTTGCGGCCCGTCACCAGCACGATGCCGCTGCGATACGGCTCCTGGTTGAGTACGAAGTCAGCGATGGGCTTGCCGTCCGCGTCGGTGCGCCAGTCGTAGAACAGGTAGTCGCCGTACCCGGTCTTCTCGATGCGCTTCAGGAATTGCTTGGGGATGATCTGGTCGGTGTCGACGTCGGAGCGGTCCAGCGGGACGATCGTGCCCTCCTCGCGGCGAAACGGCCTCATGCCGACCGCTCGGCAAGCGCAAGGCCGCGGACGTCGACGAAGTGACCCTCGACGGCGGCGGCCGCGGCCATCACGGGTGACACCAGGTGCGTGCGTCCGCCCCGTCCCTGCCGTCCCTCGAAGTTGCGGTTGCTCGTGCTCGCGCATCGCTGGCCGGGCTGCAGGATGTCGGGGTTCATCCCGAGGCACATGGAGCAGCCGGTGTTGCGCCACTCGGCGCCGGCGGCGAGGAACACGCGGTCGAGTCCCTCGGCCTCGGCCTGCTTCTTCACCTGCGCGGACCCGGGGACGACGAGCACGCGCACCCCGTCGTGCACGCGGCGGCCGTCGAACACCGCTGCGGCGGCGCGGAGGTCGTCGATGCGCCCGTTGGTGCAGGAGCCGATGAAGACCGTGTCGATGGCGATGTCCTCGATGGCCGTGCCGGCGGTCAGCGCCATGTACTCGAGCGCGCGATGCGCCGACTCGCGCTGCGCCGGATCGTCGAAGCCCTCCGGATCGGGGACGCGACCGGACACATGCACCGACTGAGCCGGGGTTGTGCCCCACGTCACGGTGGGTTCCAGCGAGGCGGCGTCGATGACGACGCTTCGGTCGTACACGGCGCCGGGGTCGGTTTTCATCTCGCTCCACGCCGCCACGGCAGCGTCCCAGCCGGCCCCCCGTGGCGCGAACGGACGGTCCTGGATGTGCGTGAAGGTGGTTGCGTCCGGCGCAATCATCCCGGCGCGGCCTCCGCCCTCGATCGTGAGGTTGCACAGAGTCATGCGCTGCTCCATCGAGAATCCGCGCACCGTGTCGCCGCAGTACTCCACGACGTGCCCGGCGGCACCGGACGTGCCGATGGTGCGCAGCACACCCAGCGCCGCATCCTTTGCGGTGACGCCGTAGGGGAGCGCCCCGGTCAGGCGCACCTCCATCGTCAGCGGCTTGGCCTCACGGAGGCATTGCGTCGCCAGCACGTGCTCGACCTCAGACGTGCCGATGCCGAGCGCGAAGGCGCCGAATGCCCCGTGCGTCGCCGTGTGCGAATCGCCGCAGACGATGACGGTGCCAGGAAGCGTGAGCCCCAATTCCGGGCCGATCACGTGCACGATGCCCTGCCACTTGTGACCCGCGCCGTAGCACGCGATCCCGGCCTCGGCGCAGTTGCGCTCCAGCGCCGCCATCTGCGCGATGCTCATCGCGTCGGCGTCGCCGTGGCCGGTGGTCGACACGTTGTGGTCCATTGTGGCCACAACATGAGAAGGGCGTCGCACGCTGCGACCCTCGAGACGCAGTCCTTCGAACGCCTGCGGTGACGTCACCTCGTGGACCAGGTGCAGATCGACATACAGCAGCGCCGGCTCACCCGGCTCTCCGACGACGACGTGCGAGTCCCAGACCTTGTCGAAGAGCGTCCGCGGCGTCACGAGGTGCTCGCGACCGGCCGCTCCGCCGGCGCTTCCGTGTCCACCTCGGGGTGGAGCCGAGATCCGCCGCTGCTCTCCGCCAGCCGGTTGAGCGCGTGAACGTACGCCTTGGCTGCTGCGACGAGGATGTCTGTATCGGCGCCGTGGCCCAGGGCCCTCTCGCCGTCGCGGCGCAGGCGAACCGACACCTCGCCCACCGCGTCGATGCCGCCGCTCACCGCCTGGATCGCGAACTCCTCGAGCTCTCCCTTAACCTGCGCCAGCGAGTCGATCGCGCGGTATGCCGCGTCCACAGGGCCGTCGCCGAGCGCGACACTCTCCCGGCTGACGCCGTCGGAGAACATCATGCGCACCGTCGCGGTGGGCCGCAGGTTCGTGCCACAACTGACCTGAAGGTGCTCGAGGCGGAAGGTCTCATCGGCCACCGTGCGCTCGTCGGCGAGGATGGCCTCGAGGTCGCGGTCGGTCACCTCCCGCTTGCGGTCGGCGAGGTCCTTGAAACGCACGAACGCGCGCTTCAACTCCTCCTCGTCGAGGGCGTAGCCGAGCTGGCTGAGACGCTCGCGGAGCGCGTGGCGTCCGCTGAGCTTGCCGAGCACCAGGCTGGAGCCCGCGCCAACCGCCTCGGCCTCCATGATCTCGAAGGTCCGCGGGTCCTTGAGCACACCGTCCTGGTGAATACCGCTGTGGTGCGCAAACGCGTTGGCGCCGACCACCGCCTTGTTGGGCTGCACGAGCATGCCCGTGAGCTGCGACACGAGCCGCGACGTGCGGTACAGCTGCGAGTGGTCGAGCTGCGTGGACACGCCGAACACGTCGGCGTGCAGGTGGGTCGCCATCGCCACCTCTTCGAGCGCCGCGTTGCCCGCGCGCTCGCCGATGCCGTTGACGCACGTCTCCACCTGGCGCGCACCGGCGCGCACGCTCGCCAGCGAGTTCGCCGTCGCAAGTCCCAGGTCGTTGTGGCAGTGCACGGAGAGCGTCACGCCGTGCATCGAGGGCACTCGCTCGTACATCCAGGTGAGCAGCGCGTGCCACTCGTCGGGCGTGGCGTAGCCGACGGTGTCGGGCAGGTTGATCGTGGTCGCGCCGGCCTCGATCGTTGCCGCAACGACGTCGGCGAGGTACTCGGGCTCGGTGCGGCTGGCGTCCATCGGCGAGAACTCGACGTCTTCCTGGAACGACCTCGCCAGCCGCATCATGGACACGGCGCGGTCGAACACCTGCTGCTGCGTCATGCGCAGCTGACTCTCACGGTGAATGGGGGAGGTGCCGATGAACACATGGATGCGTGCGCGCTTTGCCGGCACGAGCGCCTCGGCGCAGCGCCGCACGTCCTCTTCGAAGCACCGCGCCAGCCCGGCGATCACCGGGCCCTCGACCTGCTCGGCGATGGCGCGCACCGCGGCGAAGTCGCCCGGTGAGCTGTACGGGAAGCCCGCCTCGATGATGTCGACGTTGACGCGTGCCAGCTGCTGCGCGATCTGCAGCTTGTCGTCCGCGCTCAACGCCACGCCGGGCGATTGCTCACCGTCGCGGAGCGTGGTGTCGAGGATGCGGAGATGCGCTGTGTCGTCGCTCACGACGTCCCCTCGGTCGCCGCAACAGCGTCGCTGCTCGGCTTCACCGCGCCGGGTGCCGTCTTAGCGCCCAGCCACGCCATCTTGGCGCGCAGATCCGCGCCCACCTGCTCGATGGGCTGGTGCAGCTCCTCGTCGCGCCACTCCACGAAGTTCGGGCGGCCGGCCTCGTTCTCCTCGATCCAGCGCCGCGCGAACGTGCCGTCCTGGATGTCGGTCAGCAACGAGCGCATCGTGGCGCGCACGCGATCGTCGATCACCTTGGGGCCGCTGGTGTAGTCGCCGTACTCGGCGGTGTCGCTCACCGAGTAGCGCATGTAGGACAGTCCGCCCTGGTACATGAGGTCGACGATGAGCTTGAGCTCATGCATCACCTCGAAATACGCGAGCTCGGGCTGGTAGCCGGCGTCGACCAGGGTGGCGAACCCCGCCTTGACCAGCGACGACACGCCGCCGCACAACACCGCCTGCTCACCGAAGAGGTCGGTCTCCGTCTCCTCGGCGAATGTCGTTTCGAGCACCCCGGCGCGCGTGCCGCCGATGCCCCGCGCGTAGGCGAGTGTGCGTGCCCGCGCCGTTCCGGTCGCGTCCTGGTGCACCGCGAACAGGTTCGGGACCCCCTGCCCGGCGACGTACGTGCTGCGCACCAGGTGTCCCGGGCCCTTGGGCGCGACCATGCTGACGTCGACGCCCTCGGGCGCGTTGATCAGCCCGAAGCGGATGTTGAACCCGTGGGCGAACATCAGCATGTTGCCGGGCTGCAGACCAGGCACGATCGCCTCGTCGTACAGCGCGCGCTGCCCCGTGTCCGGCGTCAGCACCATGATCACGTCGGCCTCGGCGGCCGCCTCAGCGGGTGTCACCACGCGGAGCCCCTCATCGCGCGCCGCGGCGCGGCTGCCGCTCGACTCCTTGAGGCCGACGCGCACGTCGTGCCCGCTGTCGCGCAGGTTCAGCGCATGCGCGTGGCCCTGTGAGCCGTATCCCAGGATGGCGATGCGTGCGCCCTCGAGCGCTGCCGGGTCCGCGTCCTCGTCGTAGTACATCCGAGCGGTCATCCGCGATTCTCTCCTTGTGTCCTCACACCGTTCCCATCGTGTCTCCGGCCTCGATCTCCGCAGCCGGAGCGAGCTCCTCGGGCTGCGCCGCCGGTTCGTCGTCTGCGCCGATCTCGAAGTCGATCAGCCGGATGCGCGCGTCATCGCCGCGGACCAACGCGACGGCGCCGCTGCGAGCCACCTCTTTCACACCGTACGGCTGCATGAGCTCGATGAAGTTGTCGATCTTCTCCGTGCTGCCTGTGACCTCGACGATGAGCGTGCTCGACGCCACGTCGACGACGCGCCCCCGATAGATGGCGACGAGGTCGAGCACCTCGCGGCGCTGCGCCGCCGGCGCGTGCACGCGGATGAGGAGCAGCTCGTGGGCCACGTTGCGCAGCCCGGTGATGTCGTCGATCGTGATGACGTCGACGAGCTTCGCCAGCTGCTTCGTCGCCTGCTCCGCCTGCTGTCGCCCGACATGCACGGCGATCGTCATGCGCGAGATGGTGTCGTCCTCCGTGGGCCCGACGGACAGCGAGTCGATGTTGAACCCGCGCCTGCGGATCATCGACGCGACCCGCTGCAGCACGCCGGGCTTGTTCTCCACGAGCACCGACAGAAGCCGCGTCTGGCTCATCACTCCGCCTCGACGAAGTCGAGCATGCCCTTGCCCAGCGGCACGATCGGGTACACGTTGGCCTCGGGATCGATGTCGAAGCTCATGAGCACGGGGCCGGGATGGGCGAGTGCCTCGTCCAGCATGGGTCCGACCTCCTCGAGCTTCGCGGTGGTCATCGCCTTCATGCCGAACGCATCGCCGAGCTTCAAGAAGTCCGGTGTATGGGTCAGGTCAACCCCCGAGCGCACGCCCTCGTAGAAGTCGTCCTGGAACTGGCGCACCATGCCCAGCGAGCGGTTGTTGAGCACGAGGACCTTGACGGCGATGTTGTTCTCCACCATCGTCGCCATCTCCTGCATGTTCATGACGAAGCCGCCCTCACCCGTGACGCAGAACACGGTCTTGTCGGGGTTGGCCATCTTCGCGCCCATTGACGCGGGGAACGCGTAGCCCATGGTCCCGGTGCCGCCCGAGTTGAGGAACAGGCCGGGCCGGCTGTAGCTGAACCACAGCGCCGCCCAGATCTGGTTCTGGCCCACATCGGCCAGAACGATCGCCTCGTCCTGGCAGCGGGCGTACATCTCCTCCAGCACCTCCTGCGGCTGCAGCAGCCCGTTGGGCTTGGTGAAGCGAATGGGGTGCTCCTCCCGCCACTGATCGATCTGCGTGAGCCACTCGTGCTCGCGCTTGGGCTCCACCATCGGGGTGAGCTCGCGCAGCGCGGTGGCCGCGTCGGCCACGACCGACACGTGGGGCACCACGTTCTTGCCGATCTCGGCAGGATCGATGTCGATGTGCACCAGGTGCTCGACGCGCGGGGCGAACGAGTCTAGGCGTGTGGTCACGCGGTCGTCGCAGCGCATGCCGATCATGATCAGCACGTCGGCGTCGCACACGGCCTTGTTGGTGTAGCCCGCGCCCATGAAGCCGACCATCTGCAGCGCGAGCGGATCCGTGACCGGATAGGCGCCCGTGCCGAGCAGCGTCCAGCCGACGGGGATGTTCGCCTTGTGCGAGAGCTCGAGCAGCGCCTGCTCCGCGCCGGAGATGATCACGCCGCGGCCGGCGAGAATCACGGGGCGCTTGGCGTCGCGGATCAGCTGCGCAATGCGGCGGAGCCGGGCCGTGTCGGGACGTGGTGGCGGCGGAAAGGAGCGCAGGCGCACGGGGCCCTCGGGGTAGTTGAACTCCGTGACGGCGGCCTGCAGGTCCTTGGGGAAGTCGATGAGCACCGGCCCGGGGCGCCCCGACCGCGCGACGTGGAACGCCTCCTTGATCGTGGGCGCGATGTCCTCGGCCCGCTTGATCAGGTACGAGTGCTTGACCACCGACATGGTCGAGCCGATCACATCCGACTCCTGAAAGCTGTCGGTGCCGATCGCAGTCGTCGGCACCTGACCGGTGATCGCCACGACCGGGACGGAGTCCATGTACGCGGTGGCGAGGCCGGTGACCAGGTTGAGGGCGCCCGGCCCGCTGGTGGCGAACACGACGCCAACAGCGCCGCGCCGGCTGCGCGCGTAGCCGTCGGCGGCATGTGCGCCGCCCTGCTCGTGGCGCACCAGAATGTGCCGCAGCTGCGGGTACTCGGGGAAGTAGCGGTACAGCCAGAGGTTGGCACCGCCGGGGTAGCCGAAGATGGTGTCGACCCCTTCGCGCAGTAACGATTCGAGCGCGATCTGCGCGCCCGTGAGCCGGCGCGCGGGCTCACGAAGCTGGCGCGGTGAGGTGCCCACCACAGCGTTGGTGACCGCGCTCACGGGTGGTAGATCCGCTGAATGGCGTCGCGCACGAAGATCGCCCCGCGAGTCGCGTCGGTGGGCGTCTGCGTCTCGGTGTCGCCCGGGTCAGAAACGGGATCGCCGTCGGGCTCGCCGGCTCCGTCCCACGCCGGATTCTGCTCGAACGCGCTCCACGGATCCTGGCCCGGCCAGAAGTCGGTCATGTCGTCACCTCCTGTCTTGTTGCCGCCGGAGACGAGAAAGGGCCCCTCTGTGGGAGGGGCCCTTTTGCAACTTCCGGCTTGGTCTTCGTGCTACCTCGGCACGTGCCTGGCCTGAAGGCTCGAGCCCCCGCTCCCTACCAGGAGCAGGCCCAGAATCAGAACCAGGGCAACGCCGAAGATCATCGCAACGAGAAAGTATGCGTGCTGACCGGTTGCCCGGTCAACACCGGCGCGAATGCGCGCCGGATCTTAACTGGCGTGGGCGGCTGCTTCGGTCGCGCGAAGCGGCTCCGTATCCTGTGCACGGATATGGCAGGCGAGGCGACCCCCCGGCGCAGCGAGGCTATGCTGCGCGGCCCGGCGCGGGCTCCCTCGCGAGCGATGCTGCGCGCCATCGGGTTCACGAGCGACGATTTCGAGCGCCCGCTGATCGGTGTCGGCCACTGCTGGATCGAGACCATGCCGTGCAACTGGAACCACCGCGCGCTCGCCGAGTCGGTGAAGGCCGGCGTGCGCAGCGCCGGCGCAACGCCGATGGAGTTCAACACCATCGCGGTGAGCGACGGCGTGACCATGGGCACCGAGGGGATGAAGGCGTCGCTGGTGTCGCGCGAGGTCATCGCCGACTCCATCGAGCTCGTGGCGCGCGGGCACAGCTTCGACGGCCTGGTGCTGATCGTCGGATGCGACAAGACGATCCCGGCCGCCGCCATGGCGCTGTGCCGTTTGGACATTCCGGGTCTGATCCTGTACAGCGGCACCATTCAACCCGGGCATCTGCACGGCCGTGACCTCACCATCGGCGACGTGTTCGAGGCGGTGGGCGCGTACAACGCCGGACGCATCGACGCGGCCGAGCTGCAGCGAGTGGAGGAGGCGGCGTGTCCGGGCGCCGGCGCATGCGGCGGTCAGTTCACCGCGAACACGATGAGCGGCGCGATGGAGTTCATCGGGCTGAGCCCCGCTGGGGCGAACGGTGTCCCCGCGACGCACCCCGATAAGCCCGCGGTCGCTGAGGCTGTGGGCACGCTGGCGGCGAAGCTCGTGCGCGATGGGACAACGCCCCGGTCGATCGTGACGCGCGACGCCGTGGAGAACGCCATCACGTCGTTCGCCGCCACCGGCGGCTCGACCAACGCGGTGCTGCACCTCCTTGCGGTTGCGGCCGAGGCCGGTGTGCCGCTCGACATCGAGGACTTCGACGCCATCTGCTGGCGCACGCCGATCCTGGGCGACATCAGGCCCGGGGGCCGCTTCGTCGCCACCGACGTCTTCGCCGCGGGCGGGCTGGGCGTGCTCATGCAGCGTCTGCTCACGCTGGGGCTCCTTCACGGCGACTCCCGCACCGTCGACGGACGGACCCTGGCCGAGATCGCCGCGACGGCCGAGGAGGCCGCGGGACAGCAGGTCTTCCGTCCGGTCGACCAGCCACTCAAGGCGCACGGCGGCGTTGCGGTGCTGCGAGGCAACCTGGCAACCGATGGTTGCGTGGTCAAGCTCGCCGGCAACGACCGCACGCATCACCGCGGACCGGCGCGCGTCTACGACGGCGAGGAGGCGGCGTTCGCCGCGGTCCGCGACGGCGAGGTGGGAGCGGGCGACGTTGTCGTCATCAGATACGAGGGGCCCGTCGGCGGGCCGGGAATGCGCGAGATGCTCGCGGTCACCGGCGCCATCGTCGGGGCGGGGCTCAGCGACTCGGTTGCGCTCATCACCGACGGCCGCTTCAGCGGCGCTACACATGGATTCATGTGCGCCCACGTCGCGCCGGAGGCAGCCCTGGGCGGCGCGATCGCGCTGCTGCGCGACGGTGACGTCATCGACATCGACATCGAGGCGCGCCGCGTCGACGTCGAGCTGAGCGACCACGAGCTGCGGGCGCGGCTGGAGGCGTGGTCGCCGCCGCCGCCGCGATATCCCACCGGCGTCTTCGCCAAGTACGCGGCCCGGGTCTCGTCCGCCAGCCGCGGCGCTGTCACCTGAGCGAGCCCGCGTCCCGGACCGTAGCGAGAGGCTCGGTGCGGGAGGTGGCAGGGGTCTTCCTGTTTCTCGGCTGCGTCGCCTTCGGGGGCCCCGCCGCGCACGTGACGCTCATGCGCCGCACGCTGGTGCAGCGCCGTCGGTGGATCGGCGAGTCCGAGTTCTTCGAGATGTTCGCCGCCTGCCAGCTGATCCCCGGTCCAAGCTCGACCGAGCTCGCGATCGTTCTGGGGTACCGGCGCGCCGGGTGGCCGGGACTCGTCACCGCCGGCGCGTGCTTCATCGCGCCGGCCATGGCGCTGATGCTCGGCGCCGCCGCCCTGTACGAGCGTTTCGGAGCCGGCGCCGAGGCGCAGCGCGTGCTCGGAGGGGTGACGCCGGTCGTGGTCGGCATCGTCGTCTGGGCGGTCGTTGACCTGGGACGCCGCCTGCTTCGACGCTGGGACGCGGCCGTGCTCTTCGCCGCCGTAGCCGCGCTCGCCGTGCTGGTGAACCAACCGATCCCGCTACTCGCCGGCGGCGGGCTTGGGCTCGCGATCGTTCGCTGGTCGCGACGGCGCGCGCAACCCCCCGGTGCCCGTGGCGCGTCAGCGACTCCGGTGCTCGTCGCGGCGGTGACGGCGCCGCGTGGAATCGCAGCGACAGCGGCGGCGGTGGCGCCGGTGTCCGTCGCCGCGATCCTTGTGACGTTTCTCAAGCTCGGCGCCGTTGCTTTCGGCAGCGGCTACGTGCTGCTCGTGCTGCTGCGCAGCGAGTTCGTGCTGAACCTGCACTGGCTGACGGATCGTCAGGTCGTCGACGCCGTTGCCATCAGCCAGGCCACGCCCGGACCCGTGTTCACCACGGCGACGTTCATCGGTTTCCTGCTCGCCGGGGTGGCCGGCGCCGTTGTGGCCACCATTGGCATCTTCTTGCCGGGCTTCGCGTTTGTGCCGCTGCTCGACCGCATCACCCGGCTGGTGCGCGAGCACATCACCGTCCGCGATGCGCTCAACGGCGTCAACGTCGCCGCTCTCGGTCTGATCGTTGCCGTTGCGGTGGCGCTGTCGCGCGCGTCCTTCCACGGGGTCGAGCCGCCGATCGCGGCCGTGGTGACGCTCGCGGTGCTGCTCCGCTGGCCGCTAGCCGCCCCTGCCCTCGTGGTCGCCGGCGCCGTCGCCGGCGGCCTCAGCGGCTGACCTCAGCGACGACGATTGACGGCGCCGGTGGCACCGCGCAGTCCCACGCAGCCCACACAGCCGACGCAGTCAACACAGTCGATGCACGCGACGCACGCCACACACCGCGAACAGCGGATGCAGGCCACGGTCGCGGCGGACGCCTGCACCGCGAAGCCGGCAATCGTCAGTGCCGACGCGCTCACCGCCGCGGAGAGCAGCGTGAGCACGCTGACGCCGACGCCCGCCGACGCCGCGGTGCCGGCGCTGCCCGCCACGCCCACCGAGGCGCCGCTGACAGCGCTCCCCGCCACGGCGACGCTCATGAACGTGGACACCGAGCCGGCCACGGCGACGCTGCGGTCGGTCTGGGCGCTGCCGGCAACGGCGACGCTGCGCGAGACGCGGGTCGAGCCGGCGACCGCCAGGCTGTCCTCGACGAACGTGCTCCCCTGGAGACCAGCGAGGTCGATCATGGGCGCAGAGTTTGACGCAGCGTCCGAGCACGCGCGGTGCTTTGACCACTGAGCGGCCGACCAGGC
This sequence comes from Candidatus Dormibacteria bacterium, assembly GCA_050734185.1. Lineage (GTDB taxonomy): Bacteria > Chloroflexota > Dormibacteria > Aeolococcales > Aeolococcaceae > JAFALX01. The sequence goes on from JBOHUE010000159.1 coordinate 28,931, forward strand.
ATACTGAGCGAGTGACCATCGAAACTGAGCGATCGCCCAGGGCCACCAGCGAGCGCCCCGGCGTTCGGGACGCGCTGCTCGCCGCCGCCGAGCGCCTGATCCTGGAGAAGGGGGCTCGCGGCCTCACCACTCGCGAGATCGCACGCGAGGCGGGCTGCTCGGACAGCGCGCTGTACGTGCACTTCGAGGACAAGGCGCACCTGATGGCGTCGCTCTGTGAGCGCTGGACGCCGGATCTGCGCGTGTTCCTCGGCAGCCTCATCGAGCGCGTCGGCGCCGACAGCGTCGAGGAGAACCTGCGGGACATCGCCGTGCTGTCGCTGCGCGTCTACCGCGACATGATCCCGACGACGTTCGCGATCGCCGGCGACCCCGAGATGCTGGCGTACCACCGCGTGGCATTGCGCGAGGCGGACCGCGGCCCGCGCCTCAGCCTCGATGCGATCGCGGCGTACATCGGCGCAGAGCAGCGCCTCGGGCGCATACGGCGTGACGCCGACGCGACCATGGCCGCCAACGTGCTGATGGGCACGTGCTGGCAACGCGCGGCGTTCGGCCATTACTTCGCAGAGGACCTGATCGACGTGGAGGACGCGACGTATGCGCGAGAGCTCGCCGCGATGTTGATGCGTGGCTTGCACCCGCAGGGGGAGAGGACATGACGGACACACCCACCCAGGGTGCCGTTCACGCGGAGCACGAGCACCTTGATCCGCGGCGTTGGGTCGCGCTTGCCAGCGTGCTCACCGCGATGTTCATGGTGCTGCTCGATGTGTCGATCGTGAACGTCGCGATCCCGGCGATCCGGCAGAACCTGCAGGCGAACAACGCCGACATCCAGTTCGTCGTCGCCGGCTACGCGCTCGCGTACGCGGTGATGCTGATCACCGGTGGCCGCCTCGGTGACATCTTCGGGCGCAAGAAGCTGTTCATGATCGGCATGGCCGGCTTCATCACTGCTTCGACGCTGTGCGGCGTTGCGCAGAGCGCGCTGATGCTCGATCTCTCGCGCGTTGTGCAGGGCCTGATGGCAGCCCTGATGTACCCGCAGGTGCTGTCCATCATCCAGGTGAGCTTCCCGCCACAGGAGCGCGGCCGCGTGTTCGGGCTGCTGGGCGGGGTGATCGGGATCGCAACGATCATGGGCCCGCTCGTCGGCGGGCTGATCATCCGCGACGACCTGACCGGTGTGTCGTGGCGGTTCATCTTCCTGGTGAACGTTCCCATCGGCATCGCGTCGCTGATCGCGGCAAGCCGCGTGGTCAGCGAGTCGCG
>JBOHUE010000160.1:0-29776 GCA_050734185.1 Candidatus Dormibacteria bacterium
GCGCAGCTCGGGCGCGCCGCCCACGATGACCGGCTCGCCGCGCAGCTCGGGGAAGCGGCGCAGCGCCGTGACCAGGCCGAGGTGGGCGTAGCGGGCGCAGAGGATGCGCATCTCAACCGGACACCTCCGCCAGGCGCGGGAGCGATTCGTGGCCAGACACCACCAGCGGCGGCACCACCACCGCGGGCAGGCCCACCACCTCGGCGGCCGCGTAGGTGCGCGGGTAGCGGAGCAGCACGGTCACCTGCGACTCCGGCGCGCTCACCTTGCTCTTGGTGGTGACCAGCCGCACCCGCAGCCCGGTGACGTCGCCGTGCGCCCGTTGCCATCCCACTGCGGTGCACGTCAGCGTCAACGAGGAGGCGTACGCGAGCGGCGCGGCCGTGGGGGCGGGGGCGGCGACGACGCAGACGGCGCCGCTGCGCGACACCACCTCGACCAGCGTCGTCAGCGCGTGCTCCCAGGCGGCGGACCTCGGTTGCTCGGCGCCGAGCGCCACCGCCAGCCAGGGCAGCCCGGCGTGCACCAGCGACCGCCCCATCGCCAGCCCGCGCGCCCAGCGGCCGGCGCCGGGGTCGAGCACGACGCAGGCGCCGAGGTCAGCCCCGAGGTCTGCGAGGAACCCTGGGTCGAGCGTGCCCGCGAGATCGACGTAGCCGACCTCCCGCGAGCGGCTGGCCAGCGCGGCCAGCGACTGCAGCAGGGTGAGCCGTCCCGAGGGGCCGGTACGGGCACCGGTGGCGACCAGCGTCAGCCGACCCCGGGGCAGACCGCCGGGAGCAAGCACGTCGTCGATCGCAGGGACCCCGGTGGGCCACACCTCCGCCGCCTCGGAGAGGCCGCCCTGGCGCAGCGCCTTGGGTCCGTAGCGACGCTTCAGGGTCGCCAGAGCAGCAGCAAGCGAATCCGACATCACTCCTCCGTGGAAGCTCTCGCCTCATCGGGACGGGGAGCAGCAACGTCGAGGCAGGAAGGCCATCATAGCGAACGCATGTTCGCCATGCAAGCGCCGGGCCCCCGCCACCCAACGGCCCGTATACGCTTGCCTGCCGTTCGGCTTGCAGCGTCTGCGGAGGGTCTGGCGTGCGCGTGGCGGTCACAGGGGGCACCGGCTTCGTGGGACGGCACGCGGTGCGCGCGCTGGCCGGCGCGGGCCACGAGGTGGTGGCGATCTCCCGCCGTGCCCGCCCCGCGCATCTGCCGGAGCACGTCACCTTCGTGCGCGCGGACATCACCAAGGACAATGGCCTCGCCGGCGCCTTCGCCGGATGTGACGCCGTCATCCATCTGGTCGCGGTGATCCTCGAGCACGGCAAGACCACATTCGACGCCGTGATCCGCGTCGGCACCGAGCGCGTTGCGACCGCGGCGCGCGACGCGGGTGTCGCCCACCTCATCTACCAGAGCGCCAACGGCGCCGACCCCAACCCCGCGTTTCCGTACCTCCTCAGCAAGTGGGCCGGCGAGGAGGCGGTGATCGGCAGTGGCGTGCCCTACACGGTGCTGCGTCCGAGCCTGATCTTCGGCGACGGCGACGGCTTCTTCACGCTGCTGGCGCGGCTCATCAAGCTGACGCCCGTCACCGTTGTTGCGGGCGATGGCTCCGCGCTGTTCCAGCCGATCTCCATCGACGACGTGACGCGCTGCATGGTGCTCGCTGTGGAGCGCGGTCCGAGCGGGCGCGTGCATCCCATCGGCGGGCCCGAGCATCTGTCGTACGACGATATCGTGCGCATCATCAAGCAGACGCTCGGACTGCACCGCTACACCGTGCATCTCCCGGTGCAGGCGTTGAAGCCGCCGGCGTTCGTGATGCAGACGCTGCTGTCCAGGCCACCGGTCACGCTGGATCAGCTGCAGATGCTGAAGCTGAACAACATCATGCGGCTCGACTCCGTGCGCGACGCGTTCGGGTTCGACCCCGTCGCGTTCGAGTACAACGCCGACTACCTGCAGGACTACTGAGTGCGTCACGCGCGATGAGCAGCGATGACCGTCTCGCCGCGCTCGGCATCGAGCTGCCGCCGGTGTCAGCGCCGGTCGCCAACTACGTGATGACGCGGCGCAGCGGCAACTTGCTGTTCGTCTCCGGGCACATCTGCAAGGAGAACGGCCAGGTCGTCACCGGCCGGCTTGGGGAGTCGCTCTCGGTTGACCGCGGGCGCGTGCTGGCACGCGCCACCGCCGTCGACGTGCTCGCCACTGTGCGATCCGCGCTCGGGTCGCTCGACTCTGTGCGCGCGGTGGTCAAGCTCACCGTGTACGTGAGCAGCACGCCGTCGTTCACCGAGCAGTCACTGGTGGCCAACGGCGCGTCCGATCTGCTCGTCGAGGTGTTCGGCGACGACGCCGGTCGTCATGCGCGAGCGGCGGTCGGCGTCACGCAGCTGCCGCTCGGCGCGGCGGTCGAGCTGGAGGCGATCGTCGAGGTCACGTAGCCGGCACCGGCTGCGCTGCTGCAACCGTCCCAAGGCTGCGCAGACAATGCCGTGCGGTCCGCTGCACCATGAACTTCGTCATCGGCTTCATCGGCAGCTTCCACCAGTAGGGCACATAGCTCCGCGTGTAGATCGCGCACGTATACCTGATCACCGTGTCATCGGCGTCGTTCTCGAGCGTGTACCGATGTTCGAATGTTCCGATCCACGACGCTGCGCGCTTGCGCTCCATGACGCTTTCTGTGCGAAACCAAAAGCGCGCGCCAGGAACAGACTCGGTGACAACCGTCTCGTCGCTGAACGTCCCCATCTGGACGACGCCCGTCGACGAGAATCGCGTCCCCGCGACGGCGACGCCGCCCGGTTGCTGCATCGTGAGCAGGCGGAAGCTCTGGCTGCCTGTCTCGTCACCGCCCCAGACCATGTGTGTGGAGAGGTCGGCCAGTGCGTCGTAGACCGCCGCCCGAGTCGCGTTCGTGCGCACGGTGGCGCCAAGTGTGACGATCAGTCGATCCGTGGTCATCATCGTCTCCTCCGTAACTGAACCTGGAGCGAACATAAGGGCGGCCGGCGCGCGAGTCGTGAGGACTTCTCCTCAGGGGCCCCTATCGGGGCAGCACGTATGGCCGGCGGACGACCTCGTCCAGCACGAAGATCGTCTGCGTCGCGCGGACGGTCTCCGACGCCTGCAGACGCTCGAGAATCACGTCGCGCAGCGTCTCGACGTTCGGGACGCGAACGAGAATGAGCGCGTCGTACTCGCCGGTGGTGAACGCGCAGTACTCAACCTCGGGCATCGCCGCGAGCTCGTCGCGCAGCGTGCGCCACGCGGGCTGACGTCCCGCGATCAACACCAGTGCCGTGATGCCGAGACCCAGGCTCGCGGGGCGGACGCGCGCGCTGAACCCCTCGAGCACGCCCTCGGCGCGCAGGCGGTCAATACGTGAGTACGCGCTGGCGCGCGATATCTCGACCCGCTCCGCGAGCGTGGCGATCGACATCCGCCCGTCGTCCGCCAGAAGCTCCAGGATGCGGCGATCGACGCGGTCGAGCGGGCCGGAAGCATCACGTCCAGCGGCCGATGTCACGTCGCCGCTGTTGCTGGACATCTCGCGACTATTATGGCAGCCTACGGAGCATTCTGTCCAGGCCAGCGGCATTATCATGGACAGGAAAGGTCCTGTAGAGGAGAATATCGATACATATTTCCACGGCCTCAGGAGTTGCGCCGATGGCAGTTTCCGCGGGCGTTCGCCACGACTGGGACACCTTCCTCGAGCAGGTGCGCGAGGTGGTGATGTCCCACCCCGTCGTCACCAACAACGACTACTGCAGCTGGTTCGACCAGGGCGAGGCCTCACGCGCCCAGGTGCGCGACCTCGTCCAGCAGTTCTCTGTCTTCAGCAACCTGTTTATCGTTGCCCAGCTGCTCAAGACGATCAATTCGCCATCGATCGAGCAGGCGCGTGAGTCGTGCGAGATCCTCGTCAACGAGCTCGGCGTCGTGTTCAACAGCGGTCGCACATCACCGTCCGCGACGGTGGCCAGGAGCGCTGCCGACAAGGACCGCGAGGGTGACCCGGAGCTGGTCTCCACCGAGGGCACGGTCGACGGCGGCGTGTATCGCTTCTCCGCGCGGCACTTCGAGTGGCTCGTCAGCGTGGGCCATGCGGTCGGCCTCGAGTTCGACGACCTCGGCAAGCGCAAGTTTGGCCGCGACTCGACGCTCTTCTTCTGCGACGAGCTCTCGCGCATCTACGGGTCGGATGATCCGGACGTCGCCGAGGGCGCGTCGTTTGCGGTGGAACACTGGGCCGCCGCCGGGTTTTGGAAGCAGTTGATCCACGGGCTGGACGCATACAAGCAACGCGAGTGCCCCGACCTTCGCCTCGCGTTTTTCACGTGGCACGATCGTGTCGAGGACCAGCACGCGGCGCACACCATGGACGAACTGCGCGGCGCATTCGCGCGCCCCGGGTTCGACCAGGAGAAGTTCCTCCAGGGCGCCGAGGAGATGCTCAGCGGCGTGAAGGCGTTCTGGGATGGGCTCGAGGCGAGGCGCCACGAGCTCGAGCGCGAGCCGGTGCCCGCGTGAGCACGGCGGTCGAGGCGGCGACTGCGGTCGACGTCCCCGTCCTCGGTGGCACCGACCATGTCGAGCTCTACGTGGGCAACGCGCGCCAGGCCGCGTATCACTACCGCAACGCGTTCGGCTTCGACGTCATCGCGTATGCGGGTCCCGAGACCGGCCTGCGCGACCGGGCGTCGTACGTGCTCCAGCAGGGCAAGGTGCGCCTCGTCCTCACCGCGCCGATGGGCCCCGAGGGGGATATTGCCGACCACGTGCGGTTGCACGGTGACGGGGTGAAGCGCATCGCGCTCCGTGTCGACGACGCGACCGCCGCGTACGAGGCGGCGACGCGCCACGGCGCGCGCGGCCTCGGCGAGCCGGCGCGCAGCGAGGACGAGCATGGCGTCGTCACGCATGCCAGCATCGCGACGTACGGCGACACGGTGCACACGTTCGTGGAACGCGACGAGTACACCGGCGCGCACTGGCCCGGCTACCGCGACGAGCAGCGCCCCGGCGGCGGTGTGGGGCTCCGTTTCATCGACCACACCGTGGGCAACGTCGAGACCGGGCGCATGGACGACTGGGTGTCGTTCTACTCCGAGGTCTTCGGCTTCAACGTCTTCCAGGAGTTCGACGAGCACGACATCGCCACGCAGTACAGCGCGCTGCGCTCCAAGGTGACGCGCGATCCGCGGACGCAGGTCACGTTCCCCATCAACGAGCCCGCCGTGGGACTGAAGCCGTCGCAGATCCAGGAGTACCTCGACTTCTACCGCGGCTCCGGTGTGCAGCACATCGCGCTGCACACCGACGACATCGTCGCCACCGTGCAGGCAATGCAGGACCGCGGCGTCGACTTCCTCAACACGCCCGACGCGTACTACGGCGCGCTCGGTCAGCGCGCCGACGGTATCGACGAGGATCTCGACCGCCTGCGCGACCTGCGCATCCTCATCGACCGCGAGGAAGCCGGATACTTGCTGCAGATCTTCACGCGCCCCGTCGGCGACAGGCCAACCCTCTTCTTCGAGGTGATTCAGCGCAAAGGCGCCAAGGGCTTCGGCAAGGGGAACTTCAAGGCCCTGTTCGAATCGATCGAGCGCGAGCAAGCGGCTCGAGGCAATCTGTAGGTCTGTGAAGGTCAGCCCTCCGGGTGCGCGGCCCTCGCCTGCGCCACACGCCGCCAGCACCGCTCGCTAGGCTTGCTCGATGCGTCCGTACCGACGGCTTGGAGCTGTCCCGCGCAAGCGGCATATGCGGTTTCAGCTCGATGGGTCGCTCATCTACGAGGAGCTGTTCGGGCGCGAGGGGTTCAGCGGCCCATCCTCGCTGCTCTATCACCGCTTCATGCCCGAGGCGGCGCACGATCTGAGCGAGGGACCGGCGGACGTGATCACCGCCGAGCACGAGCAGGTCTACGCGCATGCCCACCTCAAGGGGTTCGAGCTCGCGTTCGAGGGTGACCTCATCACCGGGCGGCGGTGGCTCCTGCTCAACGACGACATCCGCATCGGCCTGGCGCTGCCCAAGCGCCAGCAGGAGACGCTGTACGTCAACGGCAGCGCCGACGAGGTCCTGTTCATCCACGAGGGTGAGGGCACGCTGCACACGCAGTTCGGCAGCCTCGCGTTCGGACAGCACGATTACCTCGTGATCCCGCGTGGCACCGTCTACCGCGCCGAGCTCGCGGCGCCGGACCGCGCGCGCATCCTCTGTCTCGAGGTCACGGGATTTGTGGACTCACCGTCGCGGTACCGCGCCGCCAACGGACAGCTCACCGAGTTCGCGCCATACAGCGAGCGCGACTTCCGCGCGCCGGAGCAGCTGGAGTCCGGCAGCGGCAGCACCGAGGTCTGGTTGAAGCGCGGCGGACACATCACCAAATACGTTCTCGACCACCATCCATGGGACGTCGTCGGCTGGGACGGCACGGTGTACCCGATCGCGTTCAACATTCACGACTTCGAGCCGCGCGCCGGGCGCTTCCACGTGCCGCCGCCGTTCCATCAGACGTTTCAGGCGCACAACGTCGTCATCTGTTCGTTTGCGCCGCGCAAGCTCGACTGGGATCCGGACGCCGTCATGCTGCCGTACCACCACAGCAACCTCGATTCCGACGAGGTCCTCTACTACGTCGCCGGCGACTACGCCGCGCGACGCGGCATCCGCCAGGGATCGTTCACGCACCATGTCGCCGGCTTGCCGCACGGGCCGCAGCCCGGCGCGTTGGAGGCCTCGTTCGACCGCCCGCGCGAGACCGACGAGCTCGCCGTGATGGTCGACACATTCCGTTCGCTGCACCGGACGTCGGTTGCGCGTCAGGTGGTCGACCGCGAGTATCCGTTCAGCTGGCACACCGGTGGCGTGCGCGGCTCAACGTCGATCGCCTGATACCGGCGTTCGAGAGCGAACCGTGACTCTCTCGCGGTGGTCTCGGGCGCAACTGCAGGACGGCGGCTGGATCCGGCGCATGTTCATGGAGGGCATCCGCCTGCGCGCGGAACACGGCGAGGACGCAGTCGTGGACCTTTCCATCGGGCAGCCGCTCGAGGCCGGCGAAGGCGTGGTCAGCGCGTTCCACGCCGCCGTGGACGACCGCTTTGCTGGGCGCTTCGGCTACATGCCCAACCTGGGCTATGAGGACGTGCGCGAACGCGCCGCCGAGGACGTGGACTTCCCCGGTGTCGGTGTGCAGTGCATCGCGATGACTCCTGGCGCGGCGGCCGCGATGGCCGTCACCCTGCGCACGTTCGTCGATCCCGGCGACGATGTCATCGGCGTCGCGCCGTTCTTCCCCGAGTTCCGGCTGTACTGCGAGACGTCGGGCGCGCGCTTCGTTCCCATCCCCGCGGACGACGTCACGCTGCGGCTCGACCTCGACGCCATCGCCGCTGCACTGACGCAGCGCACCAGCGCGGTGTTGCTCAACTCACCGAGCAACCCGAGCGGCCACCTGCTCGACCGAGATGAGCTGACCGGCCTCGCAAGTTTGCTGACGCGGCACGGCGAACGGCACGGCCGGCCGGTGATGCTGATCGTCGACGAGGTCTACCACCGCATGGTGTACGCACCCCACCGTCGTTCCGAGCCGCTGGCCGCGTACCCGAACACAGTCCTCGCGCGATCGTTTTCGAAGGACCTCGGCATCGCCGGCGAGCGCATCGGGTACCTCGTCCTGCACCCGTCGCTGGCCACGCCGGAGACGCACCTGGGCCTGGCGCAATCGATGCGTGCACTCGGGTTCGTCAACGCTCCGGCCACGGCGCAGCGAGCGATGTTGCACCTCCTCTCGTGGGAGATCAACCTCACGCCGTATCGCGAACGGCGCGACATGGTCCTGCGCGGTGCGCGCCAGGCAGGCATCGATGCCGCAGAACCACAGGGCGGCATCTACCTCTGGCTGCGCAGCCCGTGGCCCGAGACTCTCGCCTTCATCGACGCCCTGGCGCAACGCCACGTCCTCCTCACGCCCGGAGTTGCGTTCGGCGTGCCGACCCACGTCCGGCTGTGCTTCAGCGCCCCGCGGCAGAAGCTCGAGCAGGGCGTCGAGGCGCTTGCCGGCGTTGCCGGCGAGCAGCTTTCCGCCTGACGCAACAGCGGTAGACTCGGCGCATGACCGAGAACAAGGTGATCAAGTTCCCCCCCGGCACCGTCGTGAGCACCGGCGAGTACCGCAACGTCGACACCGGCGCGGTCCACTTTTTCGACGGCCAGACGCCGCTCCCGGGCAGCCCCAACTCGGCGTCCTGGCAGCAGGTCTCTGATCACTTTCATGCGCACGAAGGGCACGCCTCCGCGTCGCATGCGTCGCCCGACGCGCCGTCGCACTCGGTGCGGTTCACGCCCGGCACGGTGGTGAGCCCTGGCGAGTACCGCAACGTCGAGACGGGAGCCGTCCACTACTTCGACGGTCAGAAGCCGATCCCCGGCAGCGCCAACTCTGCCTCCTGGCAGCAGGTCTCTGATCACTTTCATGCGCACGAAGGGCAGGCCGCCGCGTCGCATGCGTCGCCCGACGCGCCGTCGCACTCGGTGCGTTTTGCTCCCGGCACGATGGTGAGCCCCGGTGAGTACCGCAACGTCGAGACCGGCGCCGTCCACTACTTCGACGGCACGACGCCGTTGCCCGGCGGGGTGAACGCCGCTTCGTGGCAGCAGGTGTCCGACCACTTCCACGCGCACAAGAGCTGACCGACCGGGGGGCGCTCGTCGCCGGAGTCAGCGCAGGATCGGCCCGGTCTGCACAGCCTCGAACGCGCTGCCCGGCACCGATTTGAGCTGATCGAGGTCGGTGTCGTTCCAGCGCGTGTCGGTGGAGCCGCTGACATACCAGCTGCTGCCGTTGTCCGCGACGATCATCCCGTACTTCTTCAGCGCGGTGAGGATCACCAGCGACGCGCCGTGATACGGCGACAGATCGAACGACGCCTTGAGGCGGAGGCGCAGGCCCATCGGCGGCAGGTTCGCGTTGGCGCTGCCGGCCTGGTGCGTCGCGGGATGGATGAATCCGTTCTGTGTGTGCGCGACCGTGAAGCGCAGCGCATGCGTGATCACTCCCGACTGGACCTCGTCGTACCGCACCAGCCCGGGCAGGATCGGCAGGCCGGCGGCGTCCGCTGACGTCCACGTGTCGGGACGCAGCGCGTCGCTGCTCAGGTTGAACACAGCGCCGGAGTCGCAGCTCCAGCCTGCACCGTTTTGCACGGCGTTGTACATCTCGTACAGATGGCAGTTGCCCGTGTCGAGCACGAGCACGTGGCGGTCGCTCCCGGACTCGACAGGGGCGTTCGTGGGAATGGGATAGGGGCCGGGATCGCTCTCATCGCCGTACGCCGTGAACGTGATGGGGACGGAGGGCTGCGAGCCGGGCACGACGGTGTACGGGATGCCATACGTCGGATCGGAGCCGAAGTCGGGATGCACGTACTGGCGAGTGCTGTTGATCGACGCAACGTATGCGGCCGAGCTGGGATCCAGCGAAAGCCCGGAGACATCCTGGTTCCACGCGTTGTCCGCGGGGAAGATGGTGCAGCCGCCCATGGTCGTCGCCGTCAGCCCGAATGCTGATGCCGGGTCTGGGGGCAGCACGATGTACGACGGTGTGCTCGACGGCGACGCGGGTGGCGCGGTGGCCGGCGGTTGAGCCGGCGCAGGGGTCGCCGCACTGGTCGGCGGCGTCAGCGGGACCTTGCGGACGGCGTGCAGTGCAGAAAACGGATCCGCGGAGCCGGGGACGGATGGCGACAGTGATGGGGCGGCGCCGCAGGCGGTGACGAGCAGTGCGGTTGCGACAGCGAGCAGCGGGCGAGAGGCACGCACACCCACATCGTTGCCTGGGGGCGTCACGCACCCATGATGGACGCGTACCGGAGTGCCGAGTCTGGCGGGAAGGGGGGGATTCGAACCCCCGGAGGGACTTAACATCCCTCACCCGCTTAGCAGGCGGGCGCTTTCAGCCTCTCAGCCACCTCCCCGCGTCGACGGTCAGTATAGGTAGTGTGCTCCGACGCGAACCGCTGTCACCAACGCGATGCGCTGGGTGACCTACGCCGCCGGTGACCGTGCACCGCGCGTCGGTCTTGTCGTCGAGGACGCGGTGCATGGTCTCGAACCCGAGCTCACGTTGCTCGAGCTGCTCGGCGACGACGGCGAACGGCTGGCCATGGCCGGCAACCGCGCCCGCACCGATCCGTCCGAGGTGCGCCGCCTCGCCGACGTGCGGCTGCTGTCACCACTTCCGCGTCCGCCGACCATCCGCGACTTCTACGCGTTCGAGCAGCACGTGAAGACAGCGCGGCAGCGGCGCGGCCTGGAGATGGACGCCGACTGGTACGAGCTGCCCGTCTTCTACTTCAGCAACCCCTACGCGGTGCTCGGTCCCGACGACGACGTTCCGGCGGCGCCGGGTTCTGCGGAGATGGACTACGAGCTCGAGGTCGCAGCTGTCGTCGGCCGCGCGGGCCAGAACCTCGACCCGTCGGACGCCGCAACGCACATCGCCGGGTTCTGTGTGATGAACGACTGGAGCGCGCGCGACGTGCAGCGCCGCGAGATGAAGCTCAGCATGGGCCCGGTGAAGGGCAAGGACTTCGCGACGTCGCTCGGCCCGATGCTGGTGACGCCCGACGAGCTCGAATCGGCGCGCAGCGGACACGCGTACGATCTCGCGATGATTGCCCGGGTGAACGGCACCGAGTACTCGCGCGCGACGCTCGCAGACATCTATTGGAGCTTCCCGGAGATGCTCGCCTACGCATCGCGCGGGACGTGGGTGCGCCCCGGCGATGTCATCGGGTCCGGCACGTGCGGCACCGGCTGCATCCTGGAGCTGTCGCTGGTGCACGGCGCCGAGCGATATCCCTGGCTGAGCACCGGCGATGTCGTCGAGCTCGAGGTGGAGCGGCTCGGCGTGCTCCGCAATCGCGTGGTCGACGGCGCGCCGCTGAAGCCGCTGCGCGGCGGGTCGTCGTGAGCGATCGCACACAGCTGCTGGGGCGACTCGACGCCGTCGAGGCGCGTCTCGCGGCGCGCAGTACGGTGGCGTCGCGCCGCGACGCGCTGACGGATGCCGATCCCGGTTCCGGCGAACAATGGGAAGCGGCACAGATCTGGGCACACATCGCCGAGGCGGTGCCGTACTGGATCGATCAGGCGCAGCTTGTCGCCAACTCGTACGACGAGGAGCCCGTGCCGTTCGGTCGCACCAAGAGCGACCCCGGACGCGTTGCAGCGATCCAGCGCGACCGCGATCAGCCGGTCAGCGTGCTCTGGGCCGTGACGCACTCCGACATCGAGTCGCTGCGTCTGGTCATCGCGTCACTCGACGACGTCGCCTGGTCCGCGCGCGGCCTGCACGAGACGCGCGGCGTCATGAGCATGGACCGGATCATCGACGAGTTCCTCGTGGGCCATCTCGAGGAGCACGCCGATCAGCTGGACGTGCTGAACTAAGGCTCAGCCGCCGGCGGCGGCAGCGCTGAACGATGCGCGCACGGCCGCGAGGTCAGGCGCCGCGACCACCACGCCCTTGGCGGTCGCCTGATAGATGAAGTCGATACGCACCGCGTCCGTCAGCAGTGCGCCGGAATATCGCGCCAGCGTTCCGGGCTGGTTCGGCAGCGTGTAGACGAGCACGGGGCGGCATGTGGCGGACACGTGGCCGCCCGCGAGGATGCGCAACGCCTCGGGTCCGTCCTGCACGAGGAGGTGCAGCGCCGCGGTTCCGTTGACGCCGCTGTAGTTGACGGCGTCGATGTTCATGCCGGCCTCAGCCAGCTCTCGGGCGCAGCGCGACATGACGGCGATGCCGTCGTGCACCTGCAGCTCGAGGTCGTACATGTCGAGCGGCTCGGCGAGCGCATGTGGTTCGTCCGAATAGCTCATGCAAGCAGACGGTCGCGGTCCGGCTCCGGAACAGAGTCGTCGACGGGATTCGCGTCAAGGCACACGTCGATGACCGCCGCCATCAAATCCCGCACACCGGTGCCGTCCAACCTCGCGGCACGCCCCTGCAGCCGCTCGATCAACGCACGTTCGCGTTGGGGATCGCGCACCGGCTGACGGTCGCGCGCCTTGTGCTGCTGCACCGCGGCCACCACCTGCGCACGATGCTCGACGAGCGAGAGGATCGCGTCGTCGATCGAGTCGATCGTGTCGCGACAGTCGGCAAGCGTCTCGGTGGCGGGGCAGCGGGCCAGACCGGCGAGCGCCTGCACGGCGGAGACGATGCCCTCGAGCACCGCCGGTGGAATGGCCTGTGCCGCGTCGCATGCAGAGCGATGCGGATCGGGATGCGACTCGATGAGCAGCGCATCCGCGCCTGCGGCCACGGCTGCCATCGCCATGGGACCAACCCACGCCGCCTTTCCGGTCGAATGACTGGGGTCGATCATGATCGGCAGGTCCGTGCGCTCGCGGAGCACGGCAATCGCGCTCAGGTCGAGCGTGTTGCGGGTTGCGGTCTCGAAGGTGCGGATGCCGCGCTCGCACAGGATCACCTGGTCGTTGCCCTCGCGCTCGACGTAGCGGGCCGCAGCCAGCCACTCGTCGTACGTCGCCGACATGCCACGCTTGACCACAACCGGCAGCCCGCTGCGGCCCGCGGCGCGGAGCAGTGGCGCGTTGTGCATCGAGCGCGCGCCGATCATGAGCGCGTCGACGTGCCCACGCAGCGCGTCGATGTCGTCGACCTCGAGGGGCTCTGCGAGGATGGGACGTCCGGTCGCCTGGCGCGCCGCATCGAGCAGGCTGACACCGGCGGTCCCCATGCCCTGGAACGAGTCGGGGCTGGTCCGCGGCTTGAGCACGCACCCGCGGAGCACGGACGCGCCGGCGTTCGCGGTCGCCACCGCGTGTTCGACGTAGCGCTCCTCCACGGCGCACGGTCCGGCGATGACGTGGACGCGCCCACCGCCGATGACCGCGTCGCCGATCACCACACGGCGCGCGGCCGGGCGTGGAGCAGCGCTCGGTATCAGTGGATCGATGACCATCGTGGGTACCCTCCGTTGTTTGCGATGGGCCACCCACGGCCTCCGGGCTGACCCATCCGTTGATGAAGCCAGCCTCGGGACGGCTGCGCGCTAGGTCTGTGAAGACCCCGGCAGCCATCCGGCTGGCCGGGCGTAAAACAGGCGCGCAGTCGTTCGCATCGCGGCCGAGCGTACCAGAGATCCGGATTGTGATGTCGTAAAGGCACCAAGATGAAGCGCCGGTACCATGAGAGGCAGCCGCGGAGGGATGCCGGAGTGGTTGATCGGAGCGGTCTTGAAAACCGCAAGGGCCGCCAAGCCCTCGGGGGTTCGAATCCCTCTCCCTCCGCCAAATCCCCTTACTGGAAAGGGGGTTTTCTGGTCGCGGCGGACGCTGGCGGTCGCTGGCGAACGTGCCCGGTTGAAGCATTGACACCTTATTGACACCTTATCTCGGGTCCCTCACACTGCCCAGATGGCAGGTCGCCGAGGCCGCGGCGAGGGGTCGATCTTCAAGAGATCGGACGGACGGTGGGCGGCGTATGCGACTGCATTCAACGGCCAGCGTCGATACGTCTACGGGCAAACCCGGACGGAGGTCGCGCGCAAACTCGCCGAGGTCACCCAGCAGCGCGACAGCGGCCTCCCGATGCCGGCCGGGCGCCAAACGGTGGCAGCCTTCCTGGCCGACTGGCTTCAGGGTCAGCGGTCGCAACTGCGGCCGAAGAGCTGGCGCCGTCAAGAGGAGCACATCCGGATCCATATCGCGCCGGTTATCGGTGCAGTGGTACTCAGGCGCCTGGCGCCGCAGCACCTGAACCACCTGTACGCGAACCGTTTGGCCGCCGGTCTGAGCCCAGTCTCTGTGCATCACATCCACGCGACCGTTCATCGCGCTCTCGTGCACGCGGTCCGCTGGGGGCTGGTTCCGCGCAACGTTGCGGATCTAGTCGATCCACCTCGGGTGTCCCGACGCGAGATGAGCGTGCTGAGCCCCGATCAGGTCCGTCGCCTCCTCGAGGCAGCGACCGGCGGCCCACTCGAAGCAATCATCGCCGTCACGGTGAGCACCGGGTTGCGCCGCGGCGAAGTCTTGGGGTTGCGCTGGCGCGACGTCGATCTCGATGCCAGCGTCCTCCGCGTTGTCGGCACGTTGCAGCGCGACTACAACCGGCAGCTCGTCATCAGCGAACCCAAAACGATGCGATCTCGACGGCAAGTCGAGCTTTCAACTCTTGCAGCCGATGCTTTGCGGAGGCATCGTACCGCCCAGACACAGTTGCGCTTGCTCCTCGGGGCCCAGTGGCATGACCACGATCTTGTTTTCCCGAACGCATTTGGCAAGCCGCAGGACGGCAGCCACCTGCTGCTCGGACAGTTCGTGCCCCTACTTCTGCGTGCCGGACTTCCACGGATCCGGTTCCATGACTTGCGCCATACAGCCGCAACGCTCTTACTTGGCCGCGGCGTACATCCGAAGGTCGTCTCCGAAATGCTCGGCCACACCACGGTCGGAATTACCCTCGATCTCTACTCGCACGTCACACCGACGATGCACCGAGCCGCAGCAGTCGCGATGGATGATGTCCTTGGCGGCAACTGATCGGTCACGGAGCGACCCTACGCATACGACACGCGTTCGCTTGATGCTCCCGCGATCAACCCGCGTTCTTTACGCCCTTTACGGCGCAGTGAGCGTCGCTTTCATTCTCGCTGGCGCTGCTCTCGCAATCGTGCACGGGTCACTTGGTGTCATTGCGGCTCTCGCCTTCGCCTGCGCAATTGGCGCGTTCGTAGTGAGACAGGCACGCATCGGCGTAGTCGCTGCCGGTCACACGCTGCTTATCCGTAACGTCATGTGGTCCAGACGTATCGACCGTGCAGCCATCGACCATTTCCGGCTCGGTGCCTCTTTCGCCAGCCTTGTCTTCTATCCTCGCTGGCCCGCGATTCAGGTCGTCACAAAGACCGGTGAGTCGATGTCTCTGGATGTGACCATTCGACCACTATTCGTGCGTTCACAACGCCAGGTCGACGAAACGCTCACCCAGCTCAACGCCTGGCTTACAGAACGGTAGGGCGCTCGCCGCACGGCCTGTCGACAGGTCCGTCAAGTTTGTTCGCCGTACCAAGGGACTCAGTGAGACCCCTCGATTCCGGAGGTTGGAGCCACGCTGTTACAAGAGGCCGTGGGTCCATTTGAAGCGTTTCGGAATGAGTGCTGCGATTCCGGAATTTGCGGGCGCGGTGTTACAGGAGTCGCGCCCGCTGCAGTGAAAGCGGCGGCCTCTCCGCCCACTAGGCATGCGCCTCCTTCCACGATGACCGAGGCGCGCTGGCCGCAGTCCGGGTGAAAGCACGCGACTAAGGTCCGCTCAGCTCAGACTTCCTGCGCCCGAACCAGCCTCGAAGGTTGCGCGCAGGATGTCTTCACAGCCATCCCGCGCGCCGGCGCGGACAGTCCGTGGCCTCGGTCTCCGAGCTCCGTCGTCCATACGTCGTGCCACGCGGTGCATGGGCAGCGGCCAGCGTGCGTTCGATCCGCGTCGTAGGCCCGTACACCAACGGCGACCAGAGGCTCGCCGCACCCGCGACAACTTCGTCGTCTCATAGCGGAGATGTCGACGTCGGCAACCGCCAAGCAGGCCATCGTCCGCCAATAACGCCGACGAGGGGAGCCACAGCACGAGCACTGGCACCGTTGGAGGCTTCGTCGGCCACGAACTTGGCAGTCATCTCTATGAAGCGTTGGTAGGGAGCTAATAATTGCGTAAGGACTATGGCTGAGACGATCGTTCTGACAGTGATGGCGATAGCCGTATCCCTGGAATCTGTCTTGGCGTGGCAGGGCAAGGTCGCGTGGAACCGGAGGATCGTTTCGGGGCACGCACCCCCAGAGGGGTTCCCCGGTGGCGCGAAATGGTGGTTTGGCCTGCTCCGCAGTGCCCCTGCTGCTGCGGGTGTCTTATGGGGTGCGGCAGTCGGTACAGCTATTCTCTATCGCCCGCCGACTTGCACCTCCGGTGCCTGTACGAGCCTAACTGTGACCGCCTCCCTGGGATTAGCTATCGCACTTGTGTGCGGTTCTCTCGCATTCAGTGTGCTGTATTGGAACCGCCCGGTTGTGGTTGTTCCTCCATGGATGCGAATGCAGAACGGGCTTATTGGTTGGTCGCCGCCCAACGGGCAAGCTACGGGAGTACGCCACGGGCGGCCACTGAAGACGAACGATCCGGATTCGACGTCGCGCCGCAGGCGCGTACGCTGACGAGCCTGAGTCCGACTGGGTCTGAGGGAGACTCACGGGGTTGGTTTTCACGCCCGACTCGATTAGGCTCTTGACGAGCTGACGTTCCTCCGGGTCGTGGCGAGCGAGCGCCTCGAAGTGGAGTCGGAAGTCGTCGCAGGGACCGCACTAGTCCTGGTCGCAGAGCAGCAGGTCGGTGGGCACCGATCGGGCCACGGCAGTTTCTGATCGCCTCGATGCCGGTGACACCTTATCTGACACCTTACGACGCGCTCACGCCCGGTCCGGGGCGGTCGTTGAAGCCCTCTGAGACCACGGTTCTGAATACGAAATGGCCATGCGCGCTCGCGCCCGGACACACGAAGGTCCACCTTGAAAACCGCAAGGGCCGCCAAGCCCTCGGGGGTTCGAATCCCTCTCCCTCCGCCAAATTCCCTTACTGGAAAGGGCGTTTGCTGGTCGTGGCGATGTCGGCGGTCGCCGTCGAACGTGCCCGGTCGGAGCGTTGACACCTTATACATCAACAACTCGTCGCCTCATGGCCGAGATCTCGATGTCGGCAACCGCCGAGCAGGCCACGGTCCGCCAATGACCCCGACGAGGGTGCCCCAAGCACGAGCGCGCTGTGGTCCGGCTGCAGGCTCGGATCCGCGAGGGAACGTTAGGGAAGCCGGTCCCGACCGCGATTGCCGTCGGACAGCAGCGGCCGAGCACGGCCGTCGAACCGACCCCTGTCGAGGTCGCGGACACGGTCAGATGGTCTTAAGACCATCATCGCGCGCGACGTAGGGCTGCTATATTTTCGCCGCTGCGCTGAGCGTTCAGCCAACCCGTGCGGTCATGGCGGACCCCGCACTCCACCCTGGAGCGCCGCATGAACGGGATCGGTGGCCACACGTGGTCGGTGCGGCTGAGCGCGGCCGCAGCAGTGCTGGCGGTCTGGTCATCCTGGGTCGCGCCGGGGTCGGTTGTGGCGGGGAATCAGACGCATGCCGGAGCCCAGACGGTAGCGGCGAGCAAGCCGCCAACACCGTCGCTCGCTCCGCAGTCCCTGTCTCCCGAGATCAGGGGAAAGCCGGTCACTCCGCCAGCACGCGTCAACAACAAGCAACCACTGGCGGCGCTTGACAAGAATCCCGCGAAGGCGCCGCAGCCGCCGCGCGGCGTCGCGCTGAGTTCGCGCGCGTCACTCGCCTCGAAGACGACGGGATACGCCGCAGTATTGATGTCCCTCGGGCCACCGACGGTGACCGGGCTGAGCCCCGAGGCTGGTACGACAGCTGGCGGAACCGTGGTCACCGTCACCGGCACAAATTTCGTTGCGGGTTCGACCACGGTGACCTTCGGCGTCGTTCCCGCCAGTTCGGTGAACGTCTCCTCGGGCACGCTGCTAACAGCGGTAACACCTGCTGGGCTCGCGGGTCAGATCCCCGTCACGGTTACGACGAGCAACGGCTCAAGCGCCACGGGCACGGCGAGCACCTACCAGTTCGTCACGCCGGGGCCGTACGTGCCGCTCACGGCAACGCGAATATGCGACACGCGAGCGAGCCAAGGGACGCAGTGCGCCGGTATGACACTCCAGCCGGCCACGACCCTTTCAATGACCGTGGCGGGGATGGCGGGCGTACCCACCAATGCGTCCGCGGTGTATGTGAACGTGACCTCGATCGGTCCCAGCGGCACGCCGGACAACGTCATCGTCGTTTACCCGTACGGCCTCGCAGTCCCGGCTTCGAACAACATCGAAACCGCCCCGAACACCAACCAGAGCAACCTCGTGGAAGTCCCAGTCGGTCAGCAGGGGAAGATCTCCGTCTTCAACTACACCGGCACGACTGACATCGCCGCCGACGTCGAGGGGTACGTTGCGCCATCGCCGAGCAGCCCGCCCAGCGGAGCGACCGGCTACTGGAAGCTCGACGAGAACAGCGGCACCTCGGGATTCGATGCTACCGGCGCGGGGCACACCGCGGCGTTCATCGGCGCCACCCCGTACTGGACGGGTGGCCGCATCAACGCGGGCGCCAACCTCAACGGTGGCGACGCACTCAGCGTGAGCAGCGAGGACCTCACGTCCACGTCGCAAGTCTCACTGAGCTTCTGGTGGTACTTCGCGTCGTTCCCCACCGACCTCGAGGCGATCGCCTTCGGGTCGCAGTGGGGCACCGGCAACGATTTCTGGGTGGGCACCAATGCCTGGACGCAGGGCAAGATCGAGGTCGCCACGGGCTCGGCCAGCTACAACATCGTGGACTACAGCCCGCCGGGGGCCGGCTGGCACCACTACGTCGTGGTCCTGGACCGAACCCTGTCGGGTGCGCTCGGGGGAATGCTGTACATCGATGGCGTCGCCGCGGTGCCCACGGGCGTCGCCAGCAGCAACGCGGTCGGCGGTACTTTCTCCAACGGCACCATCACACTCGGCGGCAGCGGCGGCACCGCGTGGGCTCTGCACGGCGCCCTTGATGAGGTCGGGCTGTGGAACCGCGCGCTGGCGGCCGGGGAAGTCGCTACGCTCGACAACCGTGGCAGCGGGCTTCAGTACCCGTTCAATGCCGCGAGCACCACTGCCGGGCTCATGAACCCGCTCTCACCCGCGGCTGCGCTGTGCGACACCCTGCCGCAGTACGGCACGGTATGTCAGAAGGGGCCTTTCGCCGCCGGCGAGACTCGTACGGTCCACGTCACCGGCCAGGCCGGCATTCCGTCAGGTGGCGTGCAAGCCGCGGTCATAGACCTGACCGTGTTGCCCAACAACACGGCACCCGGGTACTTCATCGTCTGGCCGACCGGGACCAACATGCCGCTGGTCAGCTTCGACCTCTACGGCAACGGCATTGGCGTGACCGAGCGCATCGTCGTCCCGGTCGGTGCCGACGGGCAGATCAAGGTTTTCAACAGCGGGCCGGGTGTCGCGGACATCGTGATGGACGCATTCGCGTACACGACCGACGGGAGCAGTCCAGCGCAGCAGGGCCTGGACTTCGATGACCAGGCCATCAGCCGCGCCTGCGACACCCGCAGCGGCAGCGGCTTTTCGTGCAGCGGCCATCCGCTCGTCGCCAACACCACGCAAACGTATGCCCTTGCCGGCCTTGCAGGCATTCCGTCGGCCAACGTCACCGCCGTGGCTATCAACGTGTCGGTGGTCGCACCGGCGAGCGGTTTGACAGACATGACGGTGTGGCCGAGCGGGGCCTCCCAGCCAGCCGTCACCGATGTCGTGGGCGCCGGCAACGATGTCGACAACTTCGACATGATCGTGCTGTTGGGGCCGGACGGCATCAATGTCAGAACCACGGCGAACACTGACCTGGTCATCGATGTGGAGGGGTACTACACCAACCGGGTGCCGTTGCCGACGATCCAGAAGAGCATCCTCTCGGCCCCCGAGGGCAACGGCAATCTCTTCGGCAAGGGCGAGGCGGTGCAGTGGCAGGTGGTGGTGAGCAACCCGCTGAGCAACGCGGAGATCCCGGTCAGCGGCATCACCGACATGATGGACACGACGTTGCTGCACGGTGGCCCGCCGAAGTTCGACGGCAGCAGCTGCCAACCCACCACGGGCAGCGTGCGCTGCACGGTGGGCGACGGCTACGTGACCGCCAGCGGCTTCACCCTCGGCTATCCCGGCGATCCCAACGGGTACCCGACGTCGCACACGCTCACCTACTACACGGTGGTGGGCGGCAAGGACGTGCAGTGCAACGGGGTGAACAACACCGCCGTCGTGGTGGTCGGCGGGCAGGCGCCGGGAGTCTCGGCGCCCGTGGCGATGACGGGCTGCGATGCGGGCCTGGGGTTGGAGCCGTGGTGGTCGTATGTGTCCACGCCGGTCGATCCCACCCAGACCGCGCAGGTCAACGTGGCCAACGGCAACCTGGTGGTGCAGGCATTGGACTCCACGCCGATACAGAGCCATGGTCTGTTCGACTTCGTGCTGCGGCGCACGTACAACAGCCAGGATTCATCCGTTGCTGCCACCACTGACGTCAACGGCAAGAACGGCGGTGGCAACGGCAACGGCATCGGCGAGCGTGTGCCCCAGGGCTTCGGCAACGGCTGGCAGCTCAACGTCGGCGACCTCAGCGCCAGCTCCACAGGGCCGGGGCTCGGCAGCTCGCTCGGCCTGATCGTGCCCAACAACGAGGCGCCGGGCTCGGCGAGCGCGGTCACCTTCGTCGACGGCGACGGCACGCGTCACGTGTACCAGTTCAACGCGCTGGCGGTGAACGGTGTCGACATCACCCAGCAGGGTGGCGGCAACGGCTTGCTGCACAGCCTCTATCCCCATGTGCTCCATCTCGACAGCAACAGCCACGGCGGCTCTCACTTCAGCAACCTCTGCGTCGACGAGAGCTTCAGCGCGCCGCCCGGCATGCATCTCAGCCTGTACCGGTACATGGAGACCGACAACGCCTGCAGCAGCAGCACGGGGACCACCCTGACCCCGGCGACCCTGGGCTTCGAGGCGGTCAAACCGGACGGCACCCGCTACGAGTTCTCCTGGGACGGCCACCTGCTTGCCATGGTGGACACCGCGGGCAACACGCTCACCTACAACTGGGCCAACAACCCGAGCTCGCAGGCCTGGAACAAGCAGGGGCTGGGAGCGCTGCAATCGATCACCGACAGCGCCGGCCGCGGATTCAGCTTCAGTTACCTCACCAACGAAACCGATGTCACCGACCCGGCGGGGCGTGTGACCCGGTACCTGTTCGACAGCGCCACGCCGCAGCACCTGACGGCGGTGATCAACCCCGATGGCAGCTCGGACAACTACACCTACGGCGGCTGCAGCGGCACCGCCGACCAGCTGTGCAGCATCACTGACCTGCCGCGCAACACCACCGTCAGCTTCACGTACACCATGGCCGCGGTGGGCGGGGGACTCCCCGGGTACTACCCGTGGCTGGCAACGGTCACGGATCGCAACGGCACGAGGACGTCGATGACGTACGCCAATGCCACGGGCAGTGTGCTGCCCTGGACCACTGCCGACAGCGGTGGCGAGCGGACTCTGTACAACAGCATCGACGCCTCCGGGCGCGTGGGCGAGGTTGACCAGGGCATCCCGGGAAGCCAGGCCGGCAGCGTGACACCGGTGGCGCAGACGTTCAACACCTGGGACACGGCGGCGGCTCCGTGCGAGCAGTCGGACAATGCTGTCAACAACAACCTCTGCCGCGTGGATCGGGTCGCGGGCGGTTCCACGCCCGATGAGGTGACGACCTATACGTACAACCCCGAGGGCCAGGTGCTGAACAAGCATCAGGCGGTGAGCTCCAGCGCCACCGTCGACACCTCGTCCGGCTGGCACACACAGATCTTCGAGGCGAGCAGCGGCAATCTCGCGGTGCATTGCTGGGACGACACGGTGACGGGGTCGGGCGGCGTCAGCAGCGGCGCCGACTCCAGCGGCGCCTGCCTGGGAGGCAGCACGCGGGTCGACAAGAACAGTCTCTACGAGATCTCCGATCCGACCCAGATGCTGACCCCGAGGGGCAACGCCGCGGGCAGCGGCAACGCGCCGTACCTCACGACGTATCTCACCGACGACAACAGCGCGATCAGCCCGAACTACACGCCCAACTTCGGCTCCAACACCACCCAGATCTGCGCCAACCCGAGCGCGCCGGCGTCGAACACGGGCAAGGTGTGCGAGGTGCAGGCGCCGTCGTTCGACAACGGCACCCACGCCAACAGCGTGACCCTGTACACGTACGACGGCTACGGGCAGAAGAACACGATGACGACGCCGAAGGCGGTGGCGGAGAGCGGCGGCGCCTCGGTCTACAGCTACTACCCGGACAGCCAGAAGGACTACGGCAACCACACCAGCATGGGCGGCTGGCTTCAGGGCGTCACCGATCCCACCGGGGCCTTCGTCGCCTTCGCCTACGACGCCGCCGGGGATGTGGTGCGGAGCTGGTCGCGCGACGCCACTGCGGGGCTGAGCCTCAGCAGCTTCCCCGGCTCGGCCAACAATCCGCCATCGACTGCATACCAGCAGACGCTGTACGCCGCATCACTGACAGGATCGCCCTGGCGCTACGCGCTCAGCAATCAGGACCCCTTGGCCCACGTCACCACGTACACGGTTGATGCCGATGGCAACCGGCTGGCGACGCGCCCGCCGCGCGGCAGCGTCGCAGGGACGAGTGCGTACGACGTCACCCAGGGGTTTGACGGCAACGACAACCTGGTGTGCACGCTGACGCCGGCGGAGGCCAATGGCCACGCCTGCGCCGCCCTCTACACCGGCTCCTCCAGTCTCGCCATGTCGCCGGCGCCGCCGTCGCGGGCGTCGATCAGCACTTACGACGCTCACAACAACAAGACGCTCACCGAGGACATGGAGGGCGGATACACCGGATACACGTACGACACCGCCAACCGGCAGACCAGCGTGGTCGCTGCGCGAGGTCCGACGACCACCACGTCTGTGGCGAATTGCGTGGCCTCACAGAGCGTGGCGACGCCGATGCCGAGCGGTCAGGAGGTGTGCGTCACCAGCTCGCACTACGACATGGTGGGCAACGTCGTTCAGTCGCAGGACGCGGCCGGGCAGGTGACGAGCATCTCGTACGACGGACTGCATCGCGTGCTCTTCAAGCAGGTCCCACGCAACGGGGGCGGACCCGCGTTTGTGTACACCGGCTACCAGTACGACGCCGACGGCCACACGGTCGACGGCTGCTCGCCGCGACAATATGCTGAGGGTGGTCTCGCGAGCAGCAGTGGCGCCTGTGCCACCAGCAACAGCAACACGAATTACTCGACCATCTCCACCTACGACGTGGCCGGCAGGCTGCGGACCAGCAGCACTTCTCGGGACTGGGCGCTGACCTACGGTGGTTTGACCACGCTCACCACGACGTATGGGTATGACGGCGACGGCAGCCAGATCACCACCACCGACCCGGGCGGCTACATCAGCACGACCACCTACAACGTGCTGGACCGTAAGACGGCGTCCGCCGTGCCCCGGGATCACAACGTCACCTACGAGACGACGGCGTACACCTTCGATCCGAGCGGCAACGAGCTCTCCGCGACAGCGCCCAACGGGACCGTCACCGCATACAGCTATGACGCGAACAACAGAGTCGTGGACACGGTCCAGGGGTCATCGAGCATCGTCGCTGCCAGCGCTGGAACGGCGAGCAGCGACGGGGGCAGCAACGTGCGCACCCGTCACGTGTACGACCCGGACGGCCACGTCATCGGCCGCTACGCGCCGGGAGCCTTCGTCAGCTCTGTCACGTCGCCGAATCCGAGCTTCCTGGCGCGCACGGATTACGACGCCGACGGCCGGTCGATGGCGCAGGTGTCGCCCCGATATGACACCTCAAGCACCTATGCGGACACGGGTGTGGCGTCGCAGCAGAGGGCCCAGTGCACGACGACAGTGCCGGGCTTCCCCAACGGTCAGAGCTGGGGCTTACAGGCGTACTCGCCGCTCACCGGCGTCTGTGTGGCCACGCTCAGCTACGACCCGAGCGCCGTCACCAACCCCGTGACCGGCAGCAACCTCGGCACGGTGAAGCTGCAGCTGCCGACCAGCACGAGCGCTGACAGCAACCCGTACGTCGTGTACAGCAGCACCGAGGACCATCTCCTCGCATATGTGACGGGGCCCGACCCGAGGAGCACGAGCGGGGCAAGGGTGACGGCGGAGAGCCTTCTTTACGACGCCGACGGCCGGACCGTGAGCCAGGCCGACGCCAACGGCTTGACCACGACGACGAGCTACACCAGCGACGGACTCACGTATCAGGTGACAGCTGGCTCGAGCAGCCACGTCACGACCTACGGCTACAACGCCAGCGGGAACAAGACGAGTGTCAATGACGGTGTCACTGCGCAAACCACGACCACGGCGTACTCCTCGGATGGCGTGGACACACAGGTGACCGATGGCGCCGGTGACACCACGGCGGACTATCACAACGAGCCGGCGCGCAGCGAGCAGGTGTTCAGCCCCAACGGCTGGGCGGCCGCCGCCAGCAACCCGGCGTTCACCGGGTCCAACGGCAAGGGCCAACCCGTTGTGAACTCGTACACCGGCGATGGCCTCCTGGCGACACAAACCATTCCGGTGCTGGTGACGAGCTCGTCGGGGCCGACAGTGCAACAGCAGCTCAGCTACAGCTACGACCCGGCAGGTTGGAAGACGCAGCAGGTGACGTCCTCGGTTAGCGCAGGCGGGCAGCCGACTGCAGTAGGCAAGACGGCCCTCGCGTACTACAACGACGGCCGGCTCAAGACGCAGACGGCGTATCTGGAGCCGAACGACACGGGGGCGCAGACGATCGCGACGACCTACGATCCAGCGGGACAGACGGCGTCGGTGCAAGACACCACGTCGGGGACAACTGTGACCGCCGGCTACTTCCTGGATGAGCTGATGCGCACCGCCAACGACGGCAGCCGGAGCCAAACCTATGGCTACGACGGCCTTGGACAGCTGGCGGCGCGACAGGACACGAACGGCAGCACGAACTACCTGACGACGTACAGCTATCTCGACAGCGAAAACGCGGCCACCATGGTGTCGGCGGCGGAGAACGGAGGCAGCACCAGCTGGGGCTACGACGCCGGTGGGAGGCCGCTTACGCAGACGGACCCGAGCGGCCTGCGTGTGACCGCGAGCTACAACGCCGACGGCAGCCTCAACACCGAAACGTATGGCAGCAGCGGAGCGGTGACCGGCGGCTGGTGTTACGGCTACAACGGCGCCTTCCAGGTCACGTCATCCACGTTCGGTACGGGGAGCAGCCCGTGCACCAGCAGCAACACCACGTATGCCTACGGCTACGACTCGGCGGGTCGGGTCAACTCCTTCACCCCAGGGACCGGCGCCAGTGCCATCAGCGTCGCGCACGACCCGGACGGCAACCGGCAGACGTACACCGATCCTGCGAGCGGCCTCAGCTCGGTGTACTGCTACCGGGCCGATGACTCGATCGCGCAACAGCTGCCGGGCGCCGGCTCGAGCTGTGTGTCACCACCGACGGGGACGGCGACGTACACCTACACGAGCGGCTTCGACCAGGTGAGCTCGCTGACCACCTCGTCGTCGGCGGTGGCCTCGTACTGCTACGACGTCTTTGGGAGACTGTCGTCGGCGTTGCAGTCTGCATCGATCTCTTGCGCTAGTCCGCCTGCGTCCGCCTCGCTGTACACGTACGACGGTCTCAACCGCCAGGTCAGCCACCGCGATCCCAACGCCAGCGGCCCGACGGTGGTGCACGAGGACGGGCTGTCGCAGACGGGCGTCCTCGAGGACATGCCCGGCCAGGGAGAGGTGGCGTACGCGCTGACCCCGAGTGGTGGCCACGCCGGGCTGATGTCGGCCGGCAACGGGTCCTCGGTGCAGTACCTGGTGCCAGACGAGAGCGGCAGCATCGCCGCCGTTTTCGGCGGGACAACCACTCCGACATGCGGCAGGCTCTATGACCCCTTCGGCACGCCGGAGGCCGCGCTCGCGCTGTCCGCGTGCAACCAAACAACGGCGACCAACAGTGGCGGCAACACGCCCAACACCTTCTACTACCGCGATGGGCGCAAGGACCCAAGTACCGGGGCGTATCAACTTGGTGCGCGCACGTACGATCCCGCCAAGGGCAGCTTCCTCACCGCCGACGCGTACACCGCAGGGCCGAGCAACGCCAATGCTGCGCTTGTCCAGGATCCCCTGACCCAGGACCGCTACAACTACGTCAACGGCGACCCCGTCAACCTGAGCGACCCTTCGGGACACAGGTTTACAACGGGTGACGATCTTGCCGACGCCCAGGGCAGTTGCGGTGACCTTTGCAATCCACTGAATCAGGATGACTTCGTAGCCGCCAAAACGGCGGTGGTGGCGCAGGTGCTGAAAGACCAGGCCTTCTACGCGTCGGCACCAGCGGCGATTCGACGCGAACTCGATACCGACACGCAGCGACAACTCGTCGATGCCACGATCGAGGCTCATGCGGCGCTGGACCTGTCCATGGCAGAAGATCAGTCCTTCGCTACGGAGGCACTGCTCCTCCGTCTCGAGAAGGCCGCCGAGAAGGCTGGCGACCACGAGGCGGCGCAGGCCTTCGCGGCACTCTACGCGAAGGCCGTGCAGTTGCAAGCTGAACGGGACAAGTGCGGGCCGGGCGGTGTATCGGCCGGCTGCACGCCCCTGCCTACGTCGGGAGCGTGCTTCGAAGGTGGTGGTTATCTGGTCGTCGGAGGCGGTGGCAGCGTTTGCCTCGTCGAGAGTAACTACGGGTTGGAGAGCGGGCTGGCGTTCTCGCACACCATCGGGCTCGGCCTTGGCGGTGGCGGTTCGTTTGGGGGGTTCGTATCAGACGCCCAGCACATCCGGGACCTTGAGGGCCCCTTTGTCGACCTCGGTTTCAGCGTGGGTCCATTCGCACTGGGCTATCAGAACGGCAACAGCAACTTCACTGGACATGAGGTAGACGAGTTCTACGCCGGTCGGTCCTTCGGGTTTCCGCGAATCGCCTTCCACGTCGCAAACACGACGACAGACATCGTTCCGATCAGTGTGCCGCAGCAGTATCAGCCGTGACCAAGGAGTTTTGGATTCCGGCTGTCGC
Source organism: Candidatus Dormibacteria bacterium (assembly GCA_050734185.1). Lineage (GTDB taxonomy): Bacteria > Chloroflexota > Dormibacteria > Aeolococcales > Aeolococcaceae > JAFALX01. The sequence goes on from JBOHUE010000160.1 coordinate 26,835, forward strand.
TGCCGTCCCGACATTCGGCATCGGTTACCTGCTATGGAAATTCGCAGGGCCAATAACCCGCGCGATGAACAAGGCGAACAGTCTCGTGTTCTCTTTCTGGAGATATCGATACCCGGAAGAGGGAACGAGACTCATAGGCGTTGGGGGGATGGCGATCGGTGTCGTTTGCGTAGTGGCCTCGCTGCTGCTCTTGGTACGGGGTTAGCGTTCATTTGCGAACGTTTGCGGTGACGCGGTCAGCACTGAGCTATCCCACCGCGCGCAGCTTGATCACCGACGACGGCGGACGGACGTACATGCCGTACGAGGTGCACGACACTTGCTCGACCGCTCCGCCGAATCCTGCCGTGTAGGCGCTCTAACGCACGACGCCGACTCTCTCGGGCCTTTGCCGGCGTCACGCGCTCGACGCTGCCCTCCGACTGCGCGAGGACTCCTAACTACAAATTCGAATTGATGCCATGAGCGCTGCTGAGCGTTATCAATGGCTCACGGGACTTCGGAGGGCTGTATGGTGAAAATGGGAATTTCGCTGACTGGTTTGGCAACGTGCGAGGCGTCTTCCAAGCCTTTCCGACCTGGCACTGGTGAAGCCGGATGGTTGGTTCGGCATCTCCGACGCTTGAACATTGGAGGCGATTGAGGCTGGGTACGATACTACGCATCGCCCTAGCGCTGCATCGTCAACGATCAATCCCGGAGCGAAGTTGTGGTCGAGCTTTGCCAGTACCGGCAGACCACCCGGGTCCTCGACAACGCCTCTCTCCGCCGCGTGAGATCACGACCCCGCAGGCGACGATGGTCTACCTAAACCGGCGACAACTTATCTGACACCTTATGCGGCGGTCACGCCCGGTCCGTGGCGGTCGTTGAAGCCCTCTGAGACCACGCTTCAACAAGACGCTCACCGAGGATCTCGAGGGCGGCTTCACGGGATACACGTACGACACGCCCAACCGGCAGACCACTGTGGTCGCTGCGCGGGGTCCGACGAGCACGACATCTGTGGCGAATTGCGTGGCCTCACAGAGCGTGGCGACTCCGATGCCGAGCGGTCAGGAGGTGTGCGTCACCACCTCGCAGTACGACATGGTGGGCAACGTCGTTCAGTCACAGGACGCGGCCGGGCAGGTGACGAGCGTCGCGTACGACGGGCTGCATCGTGTGCTGCTGAAGCAGGTCCCACGCAACGGCGGCGGACCCGCGTTCGTGTACACCGGCTACCAGTACGACGCCGACGGCCACACGGTCGACGTCTGCTCGCCGCGACAATATGCTGAGGGTGGTCTCGCGAGCAGCAGCGGCGCCTGCGCGACGACCAACAGCAACACCAACTACTCCAGGACGGCGACGTTCGACGTTGCCGGGCGCACACGCACGAGCATTACCTACCGCGACTGGCCAATGGTGTACGGAGGCGCGGGCGGCACCACGCTGACGACGACCGAGGCGTACGACGCTGATGGCAACCAGGTCAGCGTCACCGATCCGGGCGGCTACGTGGCCACCGCGACGTTCAATCTGCTGGACCGCACGACGGTATCGGCGGTGCCGCGCGATCACAACGTCACGTACGAGGCGACGGCGTACACGTACGACCCGAGCGGCAACCAGCTATCCGCAACGCTGCCCAACGGGACCATCACGGCGTCCAGCTACGACGCGGACAACCGCGTCGTGGACACCGTCCAGGGGTCATCGAGCACCGTCGCTGCCAGCGCGGGGACGGCAAGCGGTGATGGGGGCAGCAATGTCCGCAGCCGCAAGATCTACGACCCGGATGGCCACGTTATCGGCACCTACGCACCGGCCGCGTTCGCGTCCTCGGTGACGTCGCCAAACGCCAGCTACCTGCTGCGCACCGACTGCGATGTGGACGGCCGCCCCGTCGCGCAGGTGTCGCCGCGCTATGACACGTCGGGCCATGCTGACACCGGCGTGGCGGCGCAGCAGCCGGCCCAGCGCACAACAACAGCACCGGGATTCCCGAACGGGCAGAGTTGGGGGCTCCAAGCCTTCCCATCGGAAAACGGTGTGTGCGTCGCAACGGTCACGTACGACGCCAGCGGGATGACGAATCCGGTCACCAACACCAGCTTGGGCACGGTCAAGCTTCAGCTGCCGACGAGCACAAGCGGTGACCAGAACCCGTACCTCGTGTACAGCAACACGGAGGACCACCTGCTGGCGTCGGCCACAGGTCCGGATCCGCGCGGCTCGAGCGGCGCTCGCGTGACCACGCAGAGCAGCCAATACGACGCCGTGGGACGGATCGCGAGCCAGACGGACGCGAACGGCCTCATCACGACCACGAGCTACACGAGCGACGGCCTCGCCTACCAGGTGACGCGCAACACGACGGCGCACGTCGCCACATACGGCTACAACGCCAACGGGGGCCAGACCAGCGTCAATGACGGCGTGAGCGGCCAGACGACGACGACGGCCTTCTCGTCGGACGGAGTCGACACGCAGGTGACCGACGGCGCGGGCGGGACCACGGCGACGTATCACAACGAGCCGGCGCGCAGCGAGCAGGTGTTCAGCCCGGACGCCTGGGCGGCGGCCGCCAACAACCCGGCGTTCACCGGGTCTATTGGCAAGGGCGCGCCGACCGTCAACACGTACACGGGCGATGGGCTCGTGGCGACACAGACGATGCCGGTGGTGGTGACGGCGGCGTCGGGACCGACGCAGCAGCAGCAGCTCAGCTACTCGTACGACCAGGCTGGGTGGAAGACCGCGCAGGTCACGAGCGCCGTGAGCGGCGGCCAGCCGACGGCAGTGGGCAAGACCGCGCTCGCGTACTACAACGACGGCCGGGTGCACACGCAGACGGCGTACCTCGAACCCAACGACACGAGCGGGCAGACGATCACCACGCAGTACGACCCGGCAGGACAGCCGGCCTCGGTGCAGGACACGTCGTCGGGGACCACGGT
>JBOHUE010000161.1:0-3987 GCA_050734185.1 Candidatus Dormibacteria bacterium
TCCGGGACCCTCGGGCGCCTGCGCGATGGCGCGGCTCACGGCGACAAGCAGGCGTCCGCCGCCCGCGTCAACGCCGGCGCGGACCGCGTCCTCGAGCGCACCGCCCTGGGCGCCGATCCCGGGCAACAGCAGCGGCGCCTCCGGCGCCGCCGCGCGGACAGCGCCGACCGCTTCGACCGCTGTAGCGCCCACGACGAACCCGATGGTCCCCCCCGGGTCCCAGCTCAGTCCCAGCTGGACGATGCGCTCGAACACGGCCTCGCCGCCGGCGAGTCGTTGCTCGAGCAGCTCGGCCGCACCCGGGTTGCTGGTCCGTGCCAGAAGAAACGCGCCGCGGCCGCGGCGCTCGAGGAAGGGGGCCACCGCGTCGCGCCCCATCAGCGGATTGACGGTGACAGCATCCGCGCCGAGCACGTCGAACAGCGCGCGGGCGTACGCGGCGGCACTGTTGCCGATGTCGCCGCGCTTGCCATCGAGGATGAGGATCCGATCCGCAGTCATGTGCCGCCGCAGGCGTTCCAGCACCGCGTACCCCGACGACCCCAGCTGCTCGAAGAACGCCAGGTTCGCCTTGACCGCGCAGGCGTGAGGGAGCGCCGCGTCCAGGATCTCGAGACAGAAGCGCTCGACCTCGCCCGCGTCCTCGAAACCGTCCGGATCGAGGCCGACGCACAGCAGCGACCCAGAGCGTTCGATGGCCGCGTCGAGGCGCTCGACAAAGGCCATGGCGGTTACCAGATGTCGCGCGATGTGCTGGGCTGGATCGCCCCCTGATCCGGACGCGGCGCAAAGGGAAGCTGAATCCGCTCCTTCTCAGTGGCGACACAGCTGGAGCAGATGCGGGCCATGCGCCCATCGAGAATCACGCTCGACAGGCGGTACACCGGCGTCGGCTTGCCGCAACACTCACACGCCTCGATCACGGCCATTGCACAACGATAGTGCCACGGCGACCCCCGGCTTCAGGCGGTGCGGTGCCGGAGATATCGTTGCCACCCGTGAGCGGCGATGACGTGCTGAGGTTCGACGTCGTCGTCGAGGTGCCGAAGGGCAGCCGCAACAAGTACGAGTGGGACGCCGACCTCGGTGTCATGCGCCTCGACCGCCAGCTGTTCACCGCGACACGCTACCCGGCGGAGTACGGCTTCCTGCCGAACACGCGTGGCGAGGACGGCGATCCGCTCGACGCTCTGGTGATCCTCGACGAGCCGACGTTTCCCGGCTGCCACATCAGGTGCCGTGCCGTCGGCGTCCTCGAGATGTCGGACGAGCACGGTGATGACGCCAAGATCCTCGCCGTGCTGAGCAGCGATCCGCGCATGGAGTGGCGCGAGCTCGAGGACGTGCCCCCGTACATCCTCGAGGAGATCCGCCACTTCTTCGACATCTACAAGGATCTCGAGCCGGGCAAGGCGACGCGCGTCGGCGGCTGGCGCGGACGGAAAGAGGCGGAGCGCGAGATCAGGGACGCACGGGAGCGACTGACGGGCTGAGTCGAGTCGTGATCAGGCGCGCGCGGCGCTGCCCGATGTCGCGGCGCGACGCGACAGGGCGTCGATGGTGACCGCCACCAGCAGCACGAGCCCGGTGACGATGAACTGCACCTGCACGTCCAGACCGAGCAGCCCCATGCCATTGGCGATGGCGCCGATGACCAGGCCGCCGATGACGCCGTGGATCACCTTGCCGCGCCCGCCGAAGAGGCTGGTGCCGCCGATGACCGCTGCCGCGACGGCGTACAGCACGTACTGGCCGCCGGGCACGTTGTTCGACATGCCGTCCAGGAGCGACAGGTACAGGAGGCCCGCAGCGCCCGCGGTCGCGGCGCACAGAGCGAACGCGATCGTCCGGATGCGTGCGAGGTTCACCCCTGCGCGGCGCGCGGCCTCGGGGTTGCCGCCGATGGCGTACAGGTAGCGGTTCTGCAGGTACGGCTGATCGAACGACACGTACCGCGTCGAGGATGTCGTGTCGGGCAGGATGACGCCCACCAGGCCCTTGCCGGATGAGGCGAGGCTCTTGAACTGGCTCATCACGGAGAAGCTGCTGTCAAACGATGTCACGCTGACGTTCGGGACTCCTCCGCCTCCCCCACTGCTCGCTGTCGGTGACGTCGAGCTGGTGCTACCGCAGGCGGCCATGACGCCGGCCACCCCCAGGCAGCTGCCCGCCACCATCAACCGTTTGACGCTTCCACGATGCATGCCAGTTACCTCCAACTGCTGATTCCTTGATTGCTATTCATGAGGCCATCGCCGCTCCCGACCCGGCCTGCGCGGCTCCATCACCGGCACCGTCGCCCTCCTGCAGCGCCAGCGCCACCGCGCCGAGGACGGCGGTGCGCTCGGCGAACGCGCCGGTGACCACCGCCGCGCTGCTGTCCGACAGAGACAGCGCGCGCCGCGACATCGAGTCACGGATGGCGTTGAGCAGCAGGTCGCCCGCGGCCGCGAGCTCGCCGCCCACCACGATCAGCGCTGGGTTGAGCAGGTTGCAGAGGTTGGCGACGGCCACACCGATGTGCCGGCCGGCGTCGGTGATGACGCGGCGGCAGCCGATGTCGCCGGCCTCGCTCAGCGCGAGCAGGTCTTCGAGCGTCAGGTCGCCGTAGGCCGCGCGGAGCAGTTCGAGCAGCGCCGGCGCCGCCGCCACGGTCTCGAGGCAGCCGCGGTTGCCGCAGCGGCAGACGACGCCGTCCTCCTCGATCGTGGTGTGGCCGATCTCGCCGGCAGGCCCGAGGCTGCCGCGGTATAGCTGCCCGTTGAGCACCAGCCCGGCGCCGATGCCCGTCGAGACCTTGAGATAGGCGAAATCGTCGACGCCCCGAGCGCGACCCCACACGCTCTCGGCGAGCGCGCCGAGGTTGGCGTCGTTGTCGACGACGACCTTGACCCCCAGCCGCTCGCTGAAGGAGGCCGCCACATCGACACCGGCCCACCCGGGCAGCACCGAAGGGGTCCCGAGGCGGCCCGCCCCCACCAGGATGGGCCCAGGGATGCCGACGGCCACGCAGCCGAGCCGGCTCATGTCGCGGCCGGACTGCTCCACCAGACGCAGTGCCAGCGCGACGCTCTGGCGGATCGCCTCCTCTGCGGGGTGGCCCAGCGGCAGCGGGATGCGCTCCTCGGCGAGCACCTCGTGCGCCAGGTCGGCGACGGCGACGCGCGCGTGCCGGTTGCCGATGTCGATGCCCACGACGATCCCAGCGTCCGGGTTGAGCGTCACCTGCGCCACGCGGCGGCCGTTGCGCGTCGTGTTGGTGACGCGGGCAACGCCGTCTCCGGTGAGCTCGCGCACGATGTTGAACACCGAGGCGCGCGACAGCCCCGACAGCTGCGAGAGCTCCGACTGGGTCATAGCGCCGTGCGTGCGGAGTAAGCGCAGGGCTGCGTCGCGGTTGGTGCGACGCAGCTCTCGGAGCGACCCACCCCCGGGACGTCTCATGCCCCGGGAACTATGCCCTCAGAGTTCGGCAGTTGTCAAGCTTTGGATGCTGATCCCTCGTCTGAGGCCTTTGCATGTTCAGAGCTTGAACTCTGTGTATCTGCCGGTGCACTGCTCTGAGGGCCGCTCTGCGGCGCCTCTCGGTGCGTCTGGACCAGCATCGGGACGCGCCCCACGATCACGTCGCTGCGATAGCGCAGGGCGCGATCGAGCACGAAGTCGAGGTGGTTGTGCGTCGCGGTTCACGACCGCGCCGCCCGGCCCCTCGTACCATCGAGTGAATGACAGCGATCCAGGGCGCCACCGAGGCGCTCGCGAGCGTGGCCGTGGCGCAGCGGCGGCTGCTGGATCTCGCGCAGCCGCTTGGCGCTGAGGCCGTTGCGCTCGAGGACGCGTGCGGCCGCGTGCTCGCCGAGCCCGTGCGTGCGCTTTCGGACCTGCCCCGGTTCGACAACTCGGCAATGGACGGGTACGCCGTCCGAGCCGCGGAGATCGCGGAGGCGAGCGGCGAACGGCCGGCGCGCCTGCCGGTCAGGGGTCAGG
>JBOHUE010000162.1:0-21940 GCA_050734185.1 Candidatus Dormibacteria bacterium
GCGTTATATTGAACAAGAAGCTGGGATCGAGGAATCGACACCCGCCGCATCACAGGGACAGCTGCAATGAGAACTCCAGACGACAACGCGGCGACGCAGCTCCATAACGAGGAGCGGGCACTGTGAGCGCAGTCCGCATCCGCGAGACGGCAGAGACCGCGAACGACTCCGCAGCGCAGCCCTCCATGGACTACCTCCACTGGCGCGACGAGGTGCTGCAGGTGATGTTCTGGATGGGCGGCGAAGGGCTCGGCACGGCGCCGAATGCAGCGCATATCCAGAACTTCTTGGGTGCTGACGAAGCGATAGTCACGGCGACGCTCGAGCGCATGGTGAAGGACGACTACGTGGGGGCGGTCGGCGACGGATACGCACTCACCGCGTTCGGACGCCACGAGGCCGGCCGCAGCTTCACCGACGAGTTCAGCAGCCTGACCCACCAGGGACACGGCGAGTGCTCGCCCAACTGCGAGTTCTGCCACGGCCCGGACGGCGATCCGAGCAGTTGCCCGTCAAAGGGCGTCGCCCACGCCGCTCCGGAGTGACCCATGTCGTCGGAACAGGAAGGGAGTGAGAGCAGCGATGACACTGGTGTTGTCGACGAGCTGATCGCCAGCGGGGCGCGCGTCGGTGAGCTGATCGAGCTCCTCGTCGAGAACCCCAACACCACGATCCGCGGGCAGGTCGAGGAGTTGATCCAGTCCTTCGACGTGCTCCATCGCGAGGCGATGGTCCGCATCGCCGGCCTTCTGGCGAAGCAACACTTGCTCGAGCAGGCCATCGAGGACCCGGTGCTGTCGTTCATCTTCGACCTGTACGAGCTCACGCCGGAGCAGATCATGGCCGCGCAGAAGCGCGAGGAGGCGGTGGCGGCCGGGGGCCTGGTCAAGCTCGGCGACATCCGCCATTTCAAGGCGGAACCGGTAAGCGACGCCGGCACCGACGAGCCCAAGCGCTCGGCGACTGAGTAACAGAGCAGCGTGACCGAGAAGGCCCGCGTGCTCGTCGTTGGCGTTGGCAACGTACTGCGTGGCGATGACATGTTCGGCGTCGAGGTGTCGCGCCGCCTCGAGCAGATGAAGCTGCCCCCATCGGTGCGCGTGACCGAGACGGGCATCGCCGGCATCAGCTTCGTCCAGGAGCTGATGGACGGATACGAGGCCGTGCTCCTGATTGACGCCGTGGAGCGCGGCAAGCCGCCGGGGACGCTCGTCCTGCTCGAGCCCAAGGTGCCGGAGCCGTCGTCGCTCACGTCCGAACAGCGCCGCGAGTTCTTCTCCGACCTGCACCAGGCCGACCCCAGCATCGGGCTCATGCTCGCCAAGGCACTCGGACACCTGCCGGAGAAGGTGCGCGTCCTGGGGTGCGAGGTGGGCGACGCCGACGAGCTCTACACGGATATGACCCCACCGGTCGCGGCGGCGGTCCCGAAAGCGATCAAGATGGCTTTAGAGACGCTCAGAGAGTGGCTCGGGGCGGATCTTGAAGTGGAGGCGATGCCAGCATGAGTGTGAACCCCGCAGCAGCCGACGACGACGCAGGGTCCGGCCTGCAAATGGCTGACCGGCCGTCGGCGCCCACGGGGACGGTCTTCCCCTCCTTGGAGGCCGTTGGCGAGGCGATGATGAGTCAGCGCTACGTCGCCGACTCGAGCCTGGCCATGGCGATCTACCTCGCCTGCGGCCTCCCCCGCCCGCTCCTCGTCGAGGGCGAGGCCGGTGTCGGCAAGACGGAGATCGCCAAGGTGCTCTCCGCCGCGCTGGGGACGCGCCTGATCCGGTTGCAGTGCTACGAGGGCATCGACGTCCGCCAGGCGGTGTACGAGTGGAACTACTCGAAGCAGATGCTGCGCATCCGCTCGCTGGAGCAGCACGAAACTGCTGGTGAGTCCGCGTTCGAGTCGATCTTCGGCCCCGAGTACCTCATCCACCGCCCGCTGCTCCAGGCGATCGAGGCCGCGCAGGACCAGGCGCCGGTGCTGCTGATCGACGAGATCGACCGTGCGGACGAGGAGTTCGAGGCGTTCCTTCTCGAGCTGCTCTCCGACTACCAGATCACGATCCCCGAGATCGGTACCGTGCGCGCCGAGAAGGCGCCGATCGTGATCCTCACGTCCAACCGGACACGCGAGATCCATGACGCGCTCAAGCGTCGCTGCCTCTACTACTGGATCCCGTACCCCAACATCCACAAGGAAGCGCGCATCGTCCAGGTCAAGCTGCCACAGACGCCGGAGCGGCTCGCCTGGCAGGTGTGCAGCGTCGTCCAGGACCTGCGCCGGATGGACCTGCAGAAGGTGCCCGGGATCGCCGAGACGCTCGACTGGACGGGTGCGCTGCTGATGCTCGGCCGTGATCGCCTGGACATCCAGGTGGCACGCGACACCCTCGGAGTGGTCCTGAAGATGCAGGAAGACGTCGAACGCGTCTCGGTGGAGCTGCCCGACCTGCTGCGCCAAGCCGACGCCGGCTGACACATGGCTGAGAACCCCGAGACACCGTACGTTCAGTGGGAGCCCGGCGCTCTGCGCCAGCGGCTCATGGGCGACCCCGAGCCGGGCGCGATCATGGCGTCCTTCCTCCGCTTCGGCGTCTTCCTCCGGGTCCGCGGCCTGCCGGCCACGACCGGGAGGATGATCGAACTCTTCCGCGCCATCCCGTGGCTCGACCTGCACACGCCCGATGAGCTGTACTGGGCGTCGCGCTGCCTGCTGACCGAGCGTGTCAGCGACCTGGCGATATTCGATCGCGCATTCTTCGAGTTCTTCACGCCGCAGGCGCCGGGCGAGGACGAGATGATGCGCTCGCCGCACGCTATGCCCCGTGTGCTCAGCCCCGAGGCCGAGCAGCAGAACGGCCCGCCGCTGCCGTCGCTCGAGAACACCATGGACCCGGAGCAGAACCGCGTCGGCAACACGCAGTCGTCCGACAAGGAAAATGCGAAGGAGCAGAGCGAGCGCGGCCACGGCGAGGGTTCCGGCCTCCTCAGTTACACGGGCGACGAGATGCTGCGCTCCAAGGATTTCGGCAACCTGACGCCGGAGGAGCTTCGGGCGGCCAAGCGGCTGCTGCGCGAGATGAACTGGCGCATGGCCGAGCGCAAGTCGCGCCGCCTGAAGCGCGCCAGCAAGGGACGCCACGTCGACTGGCGGCGCAGCCTGCGCCGCAACATCGGCTACGGCGGCGTCATCCTCGAGCGCGACTACCAGAAGCCCAAGATCGTGCGCCGCCCATTGGTGGTCATCGCAGACATCAGCGGGTCGATGGACCGCTACACGCGCCCCGTCCTGCAGCTCGTGCACACCATGCGCACGGGCCACGGCCGCGTCGAGGCATTCGTGTTCGGCACGCGTCTGACCCGCGTGACCAAGCACCTGATGACGCGTGACCCGGACGCAGCGCTGCGCAAGATGTCCGAGAACGTCGTGGACTGGGCGGGCGGAACGCGTATCGGCGACTCGCTCCGCATCTTCAACCGCACCTGGGGCCGGCGCGTGCTCGGTCGGGGATCGGTGGTGATCATCCTCAGCGACGGCTGGGACCGCGGTGATCCAGACAAGATGAGCAAGTCCATGGCAGCGCTGCAGCGGCGCTGCCACCGGCTCATCTGGCTCAACCCGGCGCTGGGCGGCCCCACGAAGCGGCCCGTGCCCCTCGGCATGAAGGCGGCAATGCCGTACATCGACGACCTCATGCCGGCTCGCAATCTTCAGGACCTCGCCCAGGTGGGCAAGCTGCTGAACTCGATAAAAGGCGGACGAACGGAGCGACGCAGTGCCACCTCGCTACTGGAACGTACAGCGCCAGATCGCTGACCTGGGGAAGCTGGACGGATACCTGGAGTCCCTCTCGGACCAGGAACGGCCGCTTCGCCAGTCCGAGTACTTCACCGGCCGCGTCGTGCTGCGCAGTCAGGTCGATGCTGCACGCTTCTGGGTCCTGGACTCATGGACCGAGAAGATCGCTCTCGACGCCGGCACGATCATGCTGCGCACCCTGGCGTCGGTGGCAGGCCTCAGCGAGGAGCCACGGCAGGTGCCCTTCGAGCAGCTGGAGGTCGGCGGCAACGGCCTCGGCGAGGTCGAATCGCCCAAGCGTGAGGAGGCCGACCCCCTCCCCTTCTTCCTGATCTCCGAGAACCACGTCAAAAACGTGACCGTCGACGACTACATCCTCGCGCAGGACCAGTTCACCCGCGAGCTGGAGCCCTTCGACGGGTACCGCCGCCGCCTGCTGATGCAGGACATCCGGCGCCGCCAGCACTTCATGGTGATCGACGAGTGGGCCAGCGAACGCCAGGCGTACGAAGCCTACGAGAAGCGCTCAGCCGTCATGGACGAGGTCACGACGACGCGGTTTCAGGCCCTGCTGCAGGAGCGCGGCGAGCAGGACTTCGCGCTCAGCATCTCCTCCTAGCCTCCGCCGGCGGCGGACAGGAGCCGTGGAGGATTGGGCGGGGCGGCGCCGCCATCTGCGTGACGGCACCGCCCTGCACCGTGCTTCAAGACAAAGGTTGGTTGGGTTGCCTCTAGTGCGTCGCGCAGTTGAGGCAGGGGTCGAAGCTGCGGAGGGCGATCAGCGCCTCCTGACCGGTGGGCGTCCCCTCGAGGGCGGGCGTCGCGTTGATCGCCGCCTCTGCGGGACCGCCCGGGCCAACGTTGAACGTGCTGGGCCCGATGATGCGGTAGTCCTGGATCAGCTCGCCGTCCAGCGCCAGCCAGTGACCGAGCATCCCGTCGCCGGCGAAGCCGACGCCGAAGCGCTCGCCACTCTTCTTCAGCTTGAACTCGACGGCCGTCTGGTGGCGGCTCTCCTTCTGCAGGTCGAACACGGTGAGGGCCTGCACAGCCGCGGTAAGCGCCGCAAAAACGATGCCGACCGTGCGCGCGCGAGTGCGCTCGATCGCGTTCCATACAGCCGGCGGCCGCCACTCGATCATCATCTCGCTCAGGCCGCCCTGCCCACCCTCGGGAAGGAGGAGGAAGACGCTGCCGTTCTGCGCGGCGATGAACGGATTGGGACGGGGCATGCTGCCGCGCATCGCGGTGGTCCACAGGCGCGCGCCCGGTCCGGTCTCGACCGCGTTGCCGCGCCAGCGTGCGCTGGCGCACCACGAGCGCTTGCCGTTCCAGTTACGCCGCTCCGGATGTGAACGCCGTTGCACGACCGGGTAGGGAGCACCGGGCAGGGAGCGAGGGATGTCATCGTAAAACGACAGCGAGGTGTCCTCTTCGACGCCCGCTGCAACCTCGCGCAGGTCACCGGTGACGAGCTGACCGTCGAGGATGACGCCCGGCGCGGCCCAGCGCATCGTGCTGCGCAGGGCAAGGCCTTCCCAGGTGTGATCGTAGAGCTCGGGGTCGTCCCACATGCCGGAGTCGATGAAGTTCTTCGGCCCCACACCGATGTCACTCAGTCCCGGAACGGACGCGAGGAAGTCGAGCAGATCGAACACCATCTGCACGATGCGCTTCGCCGGATCAACGAGGGACAGCAGCCGCACCGCGTAGTCCTGGATCTTGCTCACCGCGGTGTGCGACATGTACGAGCCGACGCCACCAGGCACGATCGTCTCGGGATGCGGGTACTTGCCGTGAATGACCGCGTACATCTCGTACGGGATGCGTGCAACACTGAACGCGTCGCGGTACCAACGGCCGGTGATGGGATCGAACGACCCCATGATGTCGCCGATGGTCGCGTAGCCGTGCAGCTCGACGTGCTCGGCCGGCGTCTTCTGCGCGAGCGCCAGCACGTCGGGGTAGTGCTCGCCGACCAGCATGCGAGAGAAGTCGACGGCAGCAAGGAGAACGAGGTGTGCGGCCTCGGCATGCACCATCTCGGCGCACAGGCCGAGGTTGCGCAGAGCAACCGCCATCGGTGGCGGAGCGATGTCGAGTGCCATCTCCACAGCCTGTACCGCAGCAATCGAATGCTGCCCGCCGTGATAGCCGCACACACGACTGGAGACGAACACGGCGTCGCGCACGTCACGGCCGCGAAGAATGTCTTCGAAGCCGCGGAACCGATCCGCCGCAAGTTTTGCGTCTGCGTAGCGACCGGTTGCCGGGTCGATACGCACGTTCATCGACATGCCGCCGCCAATGCGGTTGACAGGCTCGAAATTGAACGTCCCCGTTTTTGGCGATACAGCCGGGCGAACGGGCGCCGCAGTCGTCGACTCTGTCCCAACCATGCGCCGCACTATAGGCGCTCTGCAGAGTGCGCGCTAGTGGCAGCGCGCATCTATTGAGCGCGCACAGAGCGGTAGATGGTCTGTCGCTCTATGGAAGGCGCACTCAGGCGGTAAGTGCACTCGTCACCTATCGCAAACGCGGGTGCAGCGTATTCGGTCGCCGCACTCCACGCGACGACTCGTTACGTAGCGCGATTCGACGTCATTGCGACGCGCGACGCGCTCACGGCGAATGCGTTTGCCGGTGCGCGTGGAGTTACTGCCGGGTCTGACCGGTTCTAGCTGAAAATCTTGGCGAGCCGCTCGGTCTGGCACTGTGCCGCACGAGCCGCAGATTTGTGACACCAGCAGTCGATGTCGCAGTCGCCGTGACCGGCGCCCGTCATGCCCTCGAACTCCAGCGCGAAGCTGCGCTTGCCGGCGTCCATGCCCAGCTCGGTGAGCCGGTACGCGGCATCGCCGGCGGATTCCAGGAACCGCTCCTGCGCCACCTTCGCCATGACGGGCGCGATCAGGCGTTCCGGCACGCGCAGGAACGACACGAGATCGCCGGGCGTGATCTTGTCACCAAGACCCTCCCCGGACATCCAATACATGACCTGCAGGATCTCGTCCCGCCAGAACATGTAATCCTCAGCGAGGAACGATTCGGTCTCCGTGCTCATCTACTGATCTCCGGCACCGATCCAAAAATGCTGTAAGGCTTGCCTGAACACCATCGAGTATCCCGACCCATGTGCGCAGGCGCTCCTGTCCCGTGTCGGTGACAACGTAGCGCCGGCGATCGGGACCAATCAGAGACGCCTCCCAGGCCGAACGCACCAGGCCCTCGTGCTCGAGGCCGCGGAGCGCCCGGTACAGGCTCCCTGCGTCGCGTCCGACGCCGAGTGCGTCGAGGCGCTCGACCAGGTCGTAGCCGTGTGCCGGGTCCTCGCTGAGGAGCAGCAGCAGCCAGGCGCGCAGGAAGTTCTTCGGCTGGCCGTCGTCGTTGCGGTTGGTGCGCTCCTCGCTCATCATGCCGCGAGCCGCTGGGCCAGCTCGGCCACAGCCTCCACCGCCGGCGAGCCCGGCGCGTGATCGATCGGCGAGACGCCCTGGGCGTCGGCCGCCAGGACCGCCATATCCTCGGGAATGACCACCACCTCGACACCCTCCAGCGCGACGATGTCCGCAAGGATCGTCCGGACCCGCTCGGGGTCGGACGCGTCGCGCGATTTGTTGGCCAGGATCACGATGCGAGGCGCGATCTTGCGCTCGGCGATCACCTCCGCCGCCCGGCGGACCACCTCGATCGCCTTCGGAGTGGGCTCGGTGACCAGGATCGCGACGTCGAGCGAGCCTTCCGCCATGCGGGTGACCGTGCCGATGCCGGCCTCCATGTCCGCGATCAGCGCCCGCGGCGCCGGGCCGGAGCCCGCCGGAGCGGTCGACGGCAGCGTGCTGCTGGTCTCCAGCTCGGAGAGCAGCTGCTCAGGCGAGATGCCGCAGCAGGGGCAGCCGCCGCTCGGCTTGTCGATTCGAGTGACAACGGCGACTCGGACGCGGTCGGGGCCGACGCTGCCGAACTTCTCGAGGACCTCCTCGGCCGTCGGCGCGTGCTCATCGTTGCCCTCGTCGAGCGCCTGCCTGATGGCGGCGAGCTCCTGGGTCTGATCCAACCCGAGGCCGAGGGAGATGCCAAGGTTGGGATTGGAATCGCAGTCGATCGCGACCACCTCCCATCCCTGGCGGGCCAGGCTGCGCGCCAGGACCCCCGAGACGGTGGTCTTGCCGCTCCCGCCTTTCCCGATGACTCCGATCTTCAACTCATTCCACCTCCGCCCGAAGCACTAGGAGCAATGATCACACACCTCGGCCGCTGAAGCCAGTGTCTAGACCGCGACTGGCGCCTTGTCGCTCATCAACTCGAGGATCCGGTGGGCAAGGGCCCGGGCGGCCAGCACGCCGGGCGCGTCAGGCGCTTCATCGATCGGGGCCGCGTCGCGCGTCTCGGCCTCCTGGAACGCGAGGTCGTAGGGCACCGTCGCGATCAGCTCCAGGCCGGACTCGTTGCAGAACTCCTCGATTGCCTTCATGTCGCCTTCGTTTCTGACCTTATTGGCCACAACGTAGCGGCGCGTGATGCCGAGCTCGGCGGACAGCGACACCACGGTGCAGGCGGTGACCAGCGACTTGTAGAAGGGCTCGACCAGGATCATCAGCGCGTCCACGTAGCGAAGCGTTCCGTTGGCCCGCGAGAAGTGCTCGACGCCGGCCTCCATGTCGACGAGGACGACGCCCGGCGTCTCCTCGGTGATGGCCGCCAGCACCGCGCGCACCGCGGCGTGCGTGGCGCAGTTGCATCCCCGCGCCGCGTGCTCCACGCGGCCGGCGACGACGAGGTTGATGCCGTCCGGACCCGGGAGCCCGACGGTTTCCAGCACCTGCTCCACCGGGATGGTCAGCTGGAGCACCGCGCCGCCGCTGTCGAGCATGACGCGCTCGAAGGCGTCGAACGGGAGCGTGGGGGCGTTCTCGGCAGCCGCGAGGGTCACCCCGATGGTGTTAGCCAGCGTGGGGTTGGGGTCGACGTCGAGCGCCGTGACCTTGTGACCCATCGCCGCCAGTTCCCGGGCCATGCTGCCCACGAGGGTGGTCTTGCCCGTGCCGCCCTTGCCAGCGATCGCGATCTTCATCTCGTGGTTCCTTTCTCTGCGAGTCCTGAATCCAAGCCTACCCCAGCGGCGAGGACGGCGCATCAGCGAGCGCCGTACGCTACCGGTGTGACCGAGCAGGCAGCGGACGCGCCGGAGGAGCGCGCGCGCCGCCCGCTCGCGGCCCCCGAGGCGCCGTGGTTCTCGATCGCGCTCGTTGTCTTCGGCGTGCTGGACGCCGTCGCCCCATACGCCTCGACCGCGCTCGGCCAGCCGCTGAACACGCTGCCCCTCAACGAGGTGATCGACCACGTCGTCCCTGGCGCACTGGTGATCGGCGTGGCCTGGTTCTCGCTCATCCAGGGGCGCCGCTCGCTGGTGGGATCGCTGCTGGCGGTGGTTGCGGGCACCTGGATGGTCGCCACCCACATCCCGCTGCTGGTGCAGGCGGGGCAGGGGCTGGTGCCTGTCGAGACGGCGCTGCTCCACTCCGTCGCTGGGATCCTTGTTTTCGTCACCGCCGCCATGGCGGCGGTCGTCGACGCCGTGGTCGCGATGCCCGCACGCGCGCAGGAGCCAGGAGACTAGGCGCTCGAGCGGCGCGCTATGCGGCTGCGGTCGCGAGGATCGTGTCGGCGAGGGCACGGATCGCCATCACCGCGGCGCTGTCGGCGGCGACGTCCATCGGCGCCTGCTGATTCTGCTCAGCCTCGCGGAGCTGCTCGTCGAACGGCACCTCCGCGATGATCGCGACGTCCCACTTGCCCACGGCGCGGGTGATGGCGGTGCGGTCCTCGTCGTTGCGCACCTTGTTCGCCACCGCGACGATGCGCCCGATGCCGAGCTCGCGCGCCATCTCGATCACCTTCTGGGCGGTGTAGATCGACTTGTAGAAGGGCTCGACGACAACGAGCAGCAGATCGACGTCGGACACGGTGGCTCGGCTCAGATGCTCGATGCCGGCCTCCATGTCAGCCAGCGTGACGCCGTCGCCGTATGCGATCAGCTCTCGCAGAATGCCGCGGACCGCGGCATGAGTTCCGCACATTCAACCACGCGCGGCGTGGTCGACCCTCCCCGCAATGAGAAGGTTCACGCCGTCGGGCGCGGTGGTGCCGAACGCCTCGATGAGCTTCGGGATCGGCAGGCGGAGACGGCGCACCGCTGTGCCGTCGGGAGCGGCAACGGTCTCGAGCAGATCGCGCGGGATGGTCGGGATGTTGTCGACCTCTTTGGCGTCGATGCCGAGCGTGTAGCCCAGCGTCGGGTTGGGGTCACCGTCGATCGCGAGGACCGACACACCCTTCTGCGCCATGGCGCGTGCGAGCGTGCCCGAGATGGTCGTCTTCCCCGACCCGCCCTTTCCGGAAATTGCAATGCGCATCTACTCACCAATCCTGGGCGGCCTCAGTGCCGCGTGCAGTTAGGATAGCAGTCACTCGGAATGGGGCCACTGGGGAGCTGCTGAATCGCATGAGCACACTGCGAGTCACTGTCGCGGGCAAGGGAGGCGTGGGCAAGACCGTCGTGTCGGCCTCGCTGGCGCGCTTCTTCGGTCGCGAAGGTCATCGCGTGCTCGCGGTCGACGGGGACTCCAACCCCGTGCTCGGCATCAGCCTCGGGGTGCCCCTGGAGAGGATCGCCGAGCGCGAGCCGATCCCCACCGACTTCTGGGTGGCGGTCGAGCGTCTCGGCGAGGGGCGCGTCGCGGTGCTCGTCGATGATCCGGTCCTGCTCACCGAGCGCCACGGGCTCATCGCCCCCGACAACGTCACGCTGCTCGCAGCGCCCGTCGAGGTCAACGAGGGGTGCACCGCGGACTCGGGGGTGCGCTCGATGCTCGGCGTCATGCTCGGCAAGAACAGCACATTCGACCGCATCATCACCGACTTCGAGGCAGGCATCGACGAGCCGGCGTGGGCGCTCGGCGGATTCTTCAACCCTGCCGACGTGCTGGTGGTCGTGGCAACCCCAAACCCGATCTCCATGAAGACAGCGCACACGATCATCCGGTTCGCACGCGAGGCGGAGGTGCCGCGCGTCGTGGGCGTTGCCAACCAGCTGACCAGCGATCGCGATCGCGCCGAGGTCGAGGGCGGCTTCGAGGCGGTCGACGTCGAGTGCCTCGCGCGCGTTCCTTTTGATCCCACGATCGCAGCATCCGACGCGGCAGGCGCGTCGCCGCTGGATGCGGCACCGCTGTCGCCGGGGCTCGTCGAGCTCCGCGAGCTCGCGCTCCGGCTCGAGCGCGACGCAGCGGTGAGCGCCGGGTAGCGAAACCCGTCGTGACCGGGGCGAACGGTCGCGATTCTCGCCGGTTGCGAGTCGCGTTCATCGGCAAGGGGGGAAGCGGGAAGTCGTCGATCTCCGGCACCGTCGCGCGCGAGCTCGGCCGGCGAGGCTGGCCGGTGCTGGCGCTCGACGTCGACACGCTCCCGGGGCTCGCGTACTCACTGGGGGCGCCGCCAGGGGCACAGCCGCGGCTGCCGCTGGGTCTCGCCTCCGTCGTTCAGGGCAAACGTGGCAGATACTGGAAGATCGGCAAGGGCGCCGGGTCACACCACCTGGTCGACACGTACGCGATCACGACGCCCGACGGCGTGCGCTTCCTCGAGCTGGGCAAGCTTCCTGGAAACGTGCGACCCGAGGTGAGCGTGACCTTCCGTCACGTCATCGACCGCTTCCGGCGCCCGGGCTGGGCGATGGTCGCCGACCTCGCCGCAGGCACGCGGCAGCCGGTGTTCGGGTGGTCGTCGTTCGCGGTTGTCCGCATCGCGGTGCTCGAGCCCAACGCCAAGGGCCTCATCACGCTGAAGAACCTGGCGCTCTCCACCACGCACGTGCTGGTGAACAAGGTGCGCAGCGACGCGGACATCGAACGCGTGCGCAGCGCGACAGACCTGCCCATCGTCGCCGCCGTTCCGTACGACCTCGAGCTCTCCCAGGCGGAGCGCCACGGGCTGGCGCCCATCGACGCTGCGCCGGACTCACCCGCGGTGCGGGCGGTGCGTACTCTGGTCACGTGGTTGGAGGAGGCCGCGGTCTGACCGCCATCCTCGGCGCGCTGGTGATCGCCGGCTGCGCTCCGGCGACGAGCACAACGGTGGCGCCGCCGCACCGGACCGCGACGCCGCAGGCGACGCCCGCGCCGCACGCCGTGGGAGCAACGCTGCCGCCGTACGCGATCGCGACCCTGCGCGATCGTCCGCGCGCAACCGGCAGCATCGCCGTGAAGGAGCAGATCGGCAGCGGTCCCGGGTACACGAAGTACCACGTGACGTGGGCGAGCGACGGCAACACGATGACCGGCGTGCTCGACATCCCATCCGGCAGCGGGAAGTTCCCCGTCGTCCTCGTCAACCATGGGTACGCGGCCGTCGACCAGTACTACGAGGGATTGGACACGGCCAAGTACGCCGACCCGATGGCGTCCGCGGGGTATCTCACCATCTCACCCTCGTACCCCGGGTACCTCGGCTCCGGGCCACCGGAGCCCGATGTTCCGTCGATCACCGCCGAGGCCATCGCCGACATCGACCTCATCAGCGAGCTCCCGACGCTGCCCCAGGCGGACCCGTTCCGCGTGGCGGTGGCCGGGCACAGCAATGGTGGCGGCGTTGCCGAGATCCTGATGACCGCGGTGCCGGCGGTGCGCGCGGCCGTGCTCTACGCGCCGGTCAGCAGCGACATGGCCGACAGCGCGCGCCGGTTCTGGCTGCGTTCGCCCGGAGGCAGCGGCGGCGTGCCCAACCCAGACACGAACCCGACCTATTACTCGCTGATGTCGCCGCGAACATGGTTTTCGCCCGACACCCCGCCGGCGCTGATCATGCAGGGCACTGTCGACCAGGACATCCCAGCCGAGTGGACCGCCGCGACGGTCGCATCGCTCCAGGCGGTGGGCGCGCAGGTGAAGTTCGTCAGCTTCCCCGGCGCCGATCACTTCTTCGAGAACGCCGACCTCGCGCGTGCCAACTCGCTGGCAATCGACTGGCTGCACGCGTACATGGGTTAGTGCCAAGGGCGGCTGTCGTGCGCGCGCCGGGCGGCCGTTACACTGACGGTCGCCGGCGCGACGCCGGTTCCAGGAAATGGCTGAACAACAGGCCGCTCTGCGGCGCGCCGCGACGACGCGAACTCTCGGTTGGCTCCTGCTGATTCCGCTCGTCGGCGCAGCGGTGTTCGGCGGCAACCTGTTCGATTTTCGTGACCGCGCATTTCCCGCGCCGACGAAGCTGTCCACGTCGCAGCTGAACACCATCGGGCGCCAGGTGACCAGCGGTCAGACCACCCTCGCCGCGCAGCCGTACTGGGTGCCCGCGGCAGCGCTCACGGGCAGCGGCTCAGGAACCAGGAGCGTCTCCATCGACAGCGACGCGCTGCAGTGGAAGGTGGACTGGCAGTGCGGCAGCGGCGGCATCACCATCGACGCGCGGAGGCCGGGCGCGACGACGCAGTCGATCGCGAAGGCCGCGCCGTGCTCGGCGCAGGGCGAGGGCTTCGGCGTCGACTCCGGGACCTTCACACTCGCGATCACCGCGACGAGCGACTGGACCCTGACGGTGCAGCAGCAACTCGACCGGCCGCAGAACTCGGCACCGCTGGCGGCGATGTCCGCACCCGGCAGTTCCGTGATCGCCAGCGGCGCCTTCTACAACATCGATCAGTTCGGCCAGGGCACTGCGCGCATCTACAGGCTCGCCGACGGCAGCCACGCGCTGCGCCTCGACAACTTCTACGTCACGCCCAACACCGACTTCGAGATTCGTCTCAGCGTGTTGCAGCATCCGACGAGCACTCCCGAGTTCGCGGCTGCGCAGTTCGCAGATGTGGCGCCGCTGCCGATCACCGCGGGCTCGTTCAACTTCACCATTCCGTCGAGCGTCGATCCCACCGCGTACCGCTCGGTGGTCATCTGGTGTGAACGGCTGACGTCGGCGTACTCGGGCGCAACGTTGTCAACATCGTGAGTGCCGCGAGCGCGCCTATCGCGGCAGTGCCGGCCCCGACCTTCCGGCTCGGCACTCGCGAGATAAAGGTCATCAAGCCGAGCATTCGGGACGTGCGGCTGCGCCTGGCCGCGGTCATCATCAGCCTTCAGGTCCTCGGGCAGACGCTGCTCGGATTCAAGATCTCAGTTGCGCAGATCCTCATCACCGTCGGCGTGTGCGCGCTGCTCGAGTTCTCGGTCGTCCTCTGGCGCGACGGGCTGCTTGCATGGCCGGCGAGCGGACTCCTGACCGGCAACAGCACCGCCTTCATCCTGCGCACGACGGGCACGCATCACGGTGACTGGTGGAGCCTCAACGGCATCGAATGGTTCATCGCCGCGGGCGTGCTCGGGCTCGTGTCCAAGTACCTGATGCGCATCGAGGGCAAGCACGTCTTCAACCCGTCGAACGCGGGCCTCGTGGCGGCTCTCCTGGTGGGCGGCGTCACCAACGTCTTCCCGCAGTACCTGTGGTGGGGCCAGCTCAGCGTCGGGGTCGTTCTCGCCTTTGCCGTGATCATGTTCGGCGCGTGGTGGATCCTGCGCCCCGTGAAGATGCTGCGCATGGCCGTTGCGTTCTGGGTGACGCTCGCCGTGCTCATCGGCATCCTGGCGCTGGCAGGACGCACGATGGTCGCGGTGTGGCACCCGGGTGCAATTCACGGCTGGGACTACTGGGTGGACATCTGCACCTCACCCGAGGTGCTCATCTTTGTGTTCTTCATGATGTCGGACCCGGTGACGGCCCCGCGCTCGCAGCAGGGACGCATCGTGTACGGCGTCGCGACCGCGGTGGTCGCCGTGGCGTTGCTGTCGTTCCAGCCGGCGGAGTTCGGCGTCAAGCTCGCGATTCTCTCGAGCCTCATCGTCACGTGCGCAATGGTCCGCACCATCAACCGTGTGTTCCCCGCGAAGGATCCGCGAACGTTCCAGCCGGAGCACCTGTTGCCCTCGAAGCGCATCGCGATCGCGGCGATCACCCCGGCTATGCTGGCCGTCGTCATCATCACGATCGCAGCCCCCGTGGACACCGCGGTTCTGGCGGGGAACAACCGGGTCACCGCAGTGGAAGTCGGCCTCGGGGGCACGCAGTAGGTGGCGGGCGCACTCCGCACTCGCGGCATGCCGCTGCTCGCCGGCGCGGCGGCGCTTGCGCTGGTGGCGGTGGCGCTGCTGATCTGGATGCTGGCGGGCCGCGGCACGGCGCTGCAGGTCACGAGCAACACGCTGCTCGGGGGCAACGGGGCCAATGCGATCGTGCAAGCGAACGATTCCCCCACCGTCGTGCGCAATCCCACCAACGCGCAGAACATCGTCGTCACCACCCGCATCGACCGCCCGGGCTACTCCACCGACGTCCACTGGAGCAAGGACGGCGGGCAGTCGTGGACGACGAGCTCGCTGCCGCTGCCGGCGGGGCGAGACCGACCGTACGGCCCCGATGCGGCGTTCGCATCCGACGGGACGCTGTACGTCGTCTACGTCAACCTGGAGGGCAGCGGCAATGACCCGCAGGAGCTGTGGCTGGCGCGATCCACCGACGGCGGCGCGTCGTTCCAGGGCCCCTACCCCATCACCGGCCGGTACGCGTTCCAGGCGCGGCTCGCCGTCGACTCGAGCGGCGCAATCTACGTCACCTACCTGCACGCCACGCAGGTCGGCCTGCTGACGATCATCCCGCCGGCCGGGATTGTGATGCAGACGTCAACCGACCGCGGCCAGACGTTCTCGTCGCCGGTGCCGGTCAGCGACGCGCAGCGGCAGCGCGTCGGAGCGGCCACACCAGTTGTAGACAGTAACGGCAACATCTCCGTCATGTACGAGGACTACAAGGGCGACGCACGCGACTTCCTCAATCTGCCCGGACCGGCGTGGGAGAGCCCATTCGCCCTGGTGCTGGCACGATCCAGCAACCACGGACAGTCCTTCGACCAGGGTCAGGAGATCGACAGCGGGCTGCTGCCGTCCGGGCGCTTCCTCGTGTACCTGCCGCCGATCCCGTCGATCGCGGCCGGTCCCAGCGGCACCCTCTATGTTGCGTGGGCGGACGCGCGCAGCGGCGCCGACCGCGTCTACCTGCGCAGGTCAGGTGACGGCGGCGCGACGTGGGGATCGCCCGTCACCGTGACCGGCGGCGTCAGCGACAAGACGGTGTCGGCGTGGCTTCCGGCCGTGTCCGTTGCCCCCAACGGGCGCGTCGATCTCGTCTACTACCAGGGCCACCGCGACACCGGTGACAACCTCATTCGCGCGTACGTCGCGACGTCCGGCGACGGCGGCACCTCGTTCACCGCGGGACCCGCCTCCCTGGTCGCGTTCAACTCGGCGATCGGGCCACAGACCGGCCCGTCCTACCTGCCGCCTGACCTCGGCTCGAAGCTGGGCATCGACAGCGACAATGGCAGCACGGTCGCGGCCTGGACGGACACGCGCCAGGGCACCACCGACACCGGCCGCCAGGACATCGGGGTCGCCCCGGTCACTGCCGGTGGCGGGTCGATCGCCATCTGGCAGTGGATCGTCTTCGTGGTCCTGCTGCTCGCGGCGTACGTGCTGACCGGGATGTGGGTGGCCGGGCAGCGCCGCGCTCGACGCGCACGCGACGGCGCCGCAACTCCCGCGGTACCGAGCGGACCGAGCTAGCTGACCGCCGGTCAGGCGACCGGAACGCCAGGCTGGGCCCGGCGGCGAATGATCATCCCTGCGACCAGCAGCATGATCCCGGCGCCGGCGAGCGCGCCGCCGATGGCGCACACCACCGCAACGAGCACGGTGTTGTCATTGGTGGTCGTCACCGATGCGGTCGCCGGCGCGCCGTACGTGACGAGCCCGGCGTAGATGTCCTGGAAGTTGTCCTGGTCGTCGCCGTTGCGCGTGTCCGACCAGCCCGCGATGGTGCGGTCGTTCTCGGCAGTGACCGTCGGCGGGGTGACGAAGAAGTACGTGCCGTTCCACGTGCCCTTGGTTCGGTCGATCACCACGCTGTTCAGGCGGGTGTTCGCCGTCCAGGTCGCGCCACCGTCACTCGACGACGACATGTACACCGACTGACCATGGCCGATGCAGGCGCCGCACAGCGTCAGCGGTGCGCCGGGCGTCTTGGCCACCGGCGCCGAATATGGATCGTCGCGGAAGTCGTACCAGGCGACGTCGATGCGGCCGTTGGGCGCCTCGGAGATCTGCGGGTAGTAGTGCTGGGTGACGTTGTTCCCCGGGTGATCGTCGTTGAGCACGACCGGGGTGGACCACTTCTTGCCGTCGGTGGAGCTCGTGAAGTAGATGTTCAGGTGACCGGACGCGGAACCGATCACGTTGTTGTCGTGGTAGACCACGTCGAACTGCTTGCGCTGTGTGTCGTACATCGGCACCGGCTCACTGCCGTCGTTGGCGCCGTCGATCTTGGTCGTGTCCCAGGTCTTGCCCCCGTCGCTCGACACCGACACGTTCTGCGTCGTCTGCGGCGGCGTGGCCTGACCCGTCGCCGACGGCGCGGAGATCCGGTAGAACGCGTAGAGCTTGCCGCTCACAAAGAGCGGGCGCGGTCCGTCGAAGCCGTTCGGCTGGTCGACGACCATGGCCGGCGTGCTGAACGTTGCGCCGCCGTCATGCGAGACCGCCATCCACGGCCGCGTCGGGCGCGACGCCACTCCGGTGACCGACGGATAGGAGCGCCGCCACATCGCGTACACGTCCTGCGGGTGGTCGGCGTCGGTGGTGACGTGCACCTCCATGTTCGTCTGCACGTCGGCCGGCTTCGTTGGAATCGGGCTGGCGTCAATCGGCGTCACGGACCAGGTGCGGCCCTGGTCGGTGGAGCGACCGAGGAGCACGCTGCGCGGCGCACCAACCGAGGTCATCTGGCTGTCGGCGCTCGCCTGATACGCGTAATACAGAGTCCCATTCGCGCCCTGCTTCAGCTCGGTGCGCTCGTTCTGCGGCTGCACGGTGCCGGTGCCACAGTCGGTGTACGGGGCGAGCGATGGACCGGTGCCGGCCGTCCACGTCACGCCGCTGTCGGTGGAAGTCGAGAAGCGGCAGACGTTCTGCTGCAGGTCCATGCTGGACATGTACACCCGCGTCGGGTCGTTGCGATCGACCAGCACATACGGCGCCTCGTTCAGCCGCAGCGCCGCGTTGTTCTTGTTCGTCAGGCTGACGTCGGCGTTCACGAAGGGCGTCGTCGACGAGGCGGCGCCGCACGCGGCCATCACGACCGACACGACGGCACCGGCCGCCAGCACTCCAGCAAACGCCCTCCCTGGCATGGCTGCGCACTGTACCGCATCGCAGATGCAGTTACTAATGGCACCGCGATACGTGCGCCACGCCACTAGCAAGCCAGTCGATGCACCGGACTGTGGCAGTCCTCGTTGACACTCCCGGATATCGCATGACACACTCACCGCCCTTCGGCGGATTCGGGGGCGCCGTCACGGGCTGATCAGAAAAGGTGAGTGAGGGCGACACGATGCGCATCGTCGATTTGGCAGGCGTTGGCCCTGAAGCGGACGCGAAGATCGCGCGCTTGGTCGAGGCGATCCAGTCGGGCAGGATCAACCGCCGTCAGTTCGTGTCCGGCGCGCTGGCGTCCGGCCTCTCACTTGCTGCCGCGGTCGAGCTCCTCACCGCGTGTGGTTCGGCGGCGGGGCAGCCGAGCGCCACGGCGGCAGCGATCAACACCGCGGCCACCGTCAACGTGGCGTACGGCGAGGACGACTGGGCACCGAACGGCGTCGGTGTGAAGTCGACGACCTACATGTACCAGCTCAACATGAACGTGTACGAGCCGCTCATCTACCTCGCGCCCGATTACACGCTCAAGCCGGGGCTCGCGACCAGCTGGGAGCAGACCAACCCGACGACGTGGCGGTTCCACCTTCGCCAGGGAGTGAAGTGGCACGACGGCACGGCGTTCACCGCAGACGATGTCAACTACACGTGGGGCACGCGCCAGAAGCAGGGCGCAACGCTGAGCACGGTGGCGAGCACGCTCGACCACGTCACCAAGGTCGACGACTTCACCATCGACTTCATCACCACGGCGCCCAACTACCGCCTTGCTCAGCAGATCGTGCACCCCGAGGGCGCGATCGTCCAGGTGGGCAAGAACTTCGACTCGTCGCCGGCGATCGGCACCGGACCGTTCAAGGTCGTCGACTACACGCCGTCGCAGGGCGCGCACTTCCAGCGCTGGGACGGCTATTGGGGGCAGAAGGCGCAGGTCGCGGCCATCAACCTGCGGTTCATCCCCGACGATCAGACGCGCATCCAGGCGCTGCAGTCCGGTCAGGTCGACTTCATCATCGGCGTCCCCGCGCTGTCAGTCGCGCCGATCAAGGCCAACGCGACCATGCGGATCGTCGAGGCGAAACAGGGTCGCAACCAGCTCATCTACATCGACAAGGACGGCGTGGCGCCCCACTCGATCGGCGCGGACCCCGCAGTGCGCCAGGCAGTGTCCCTTGGCATCGACCGCAACGCCTACGTCAAGACGGTGTTCGACAACAACGCCGACCCGGGCCATTGGATGGCGCCGCCGTTCGTGCTCGGATCCGCGGCCGACAGCGTCACAGCCCCCGCCTACAACCCGACCAAGGCCAAGCAGGTGCTGGATGCCGCCGGATGGACCGTGCAGGGCGACGGCTCCCGGGCCAAGGGTGGCACGCCGCTGGCACTCGACCTCATCGGCTGGGCCGAGGTCACCGCCGTTGCGTTCCAGTTCCTGCAGTCCCAGCTGGGGCAGGTCGGCGTCAAGATCAACATCAAGCAGGCGGCCGACACGCCCACGTACAACAACTACTACAAGAACACGCAGTTCGACCTCGACCTCGAGGTGCCCAACCAGAACGACGCCAACCCGGCGTTTCTGCCGGTGCTGCGCATGTACTCGAAGAACAGCGGCACCGGGCACTACGCGCCCGGCGCGCAGTTCGACGCGCTGGCGGCGCAGTCGTTCACCGCAACCTCCACGGCCGACGTGCAGAACCTCGCCGCGCAGATGATGCAAGAGCTGATCAACACCGACTACATCGTCGTCCCGCTCGCCGGCGTGCGGCGCATCTTTGGGATGAAGTCGACGATCAACCTGCTCGATCCGCACCCGTCGCTGACCAACCAGACCTGGCTTTCGTTGGTCTCGTACAAGTAGCGAGATTCGTACGCCAGGCTTGCAGCCGGCGTAGGGAGTGATGCGCTGGTACGTGCTCCGGCGGGTGCTGGTGATGATCCCCACGCTCCTGCTGCTCGCCCTGGGCGCCCAGTTCCTGGCGACGCTGGCGCCCGGGGACCCCGCGGAGAACTACGCACGGTTGCATTCGACGTCCGGCGTTGCGACACCGGCGATGATCGAGCACGCGCGGGTGCTGCTCGGGCTCAACCGGCCGTTCTTCGTGCGCTACGTCGACTGGGTCGCGGGAGCGCTGCACGGGGATTTCGGCATTTCGTACTCGCGTCAGGACACGGTGGCGGCCGAGATCGGCGGGCGGCTTGGCGCCACGCTCGAACTCGCGCTCACCGCGCTCGCGCTGACTGTCACCGTGGCCATTCCGCTGGGCGCCTTCGCAGCTCTACGTCATGGCAGCTGGTTCGACCACTCGCTGCGAGCAGGGAGCCTGCTGTTCGCGTCGATCCCAGCCTTCTTCCTTGGCTACGTGCTCATCGCCGTCTTCGGCACGCAGCTCAATCTTCTGCCCGTCGCGGGACGTGAGCAGGCGACGAGCATCGTGCTGCCCGCGGTGACGCTGGCCGCGGCCGGCATCGCCACGGCGTCTCGATTGCTGCGCGCCAGCATGCTCGAGGTCCTCAGCGACGACTTCATCCGCACGGCGCGCGGCAAGGGACTCCGGTCAGTGCGCATCGTTGCACGGCACGCGCTGCCGAACGCCGCGCTGCCGGTTATCACGTACCTCGGGTACCTGTTCGGGTACCTGCTCGCCGGCTCCGTGGTGATCGAGACCGTGTTCGCATGGCCCGGTGTCGGGCAGTTGCTTGCCGAGGCGGTCGCAGAACGCGACTACCCGATGATCCAGGGGCTCATCGTCATTGCCGGCACTTTCTTTCTCGTCCTCAACCTGCTCGTCGACCTGTCGTACCGGTTGATCGACCCGCGCGTCCGGCTGGCAGGGCAATGACGGCGCAGGAGGCGATCGCCTGGGGCGAGGCGTACGCCGAATTGCCTGCGCGGCGTCGCTGGCGCCGCCTGCGCGTGCTGCTGCGGGATCGTGCCGCGGTTGGCGGAACCGTGCTGCTCCTCGTGTTCCTCATCGCGGCGATCTTCGCGCCGCTCCTGGCTCACTACGCGCCCACGACCACCGACTTCGGCAACACCCTCGCGGGGCCCAGCCCGCAGCACCTGCTCGGCACCGACGAGCTGGGCCGCGACGAGCTGTCGCGCATCCTGTACGGCGGACGCGTGTCGATCGGCATGGCGGCGGTGGCCGCGGCGATCGCCGCCGCCATCGGGCTCACCGTCGGGCTCATCGCCGGCTACTTCGGCGGCATCCTCGACCTCGTGCTCATGCGCATCGTCGATGCGCTGCTCGCGCTGCCGGGTTTGCTCCTCGCCTTCGCCGTCGCGGGGCTCCTCGGCGCGGGGTTGCTGAACATCGAGATCGCCGTGATCGCGGTGTGGTGGACCGGGTACGCGCGCGTCGTGCGCAGCATGGTGCTGTCGCTGCGCGCGCGCCAGTTCGTCGAGGCGGCGCGCGGGTCTGGCGCCACCAGCGCGATGATCATCCTGCGACACATCCTGCCCAATGTCCTGGGCCCGGCCACCGTGCTCGCGACCCTCGAGCTGGCGCACATCCTGCTGGCGCTTGCCGCGCTGTCCTTCCTGGGACTCGGCGTGGCGCCGCCCGCCGCCGAATGGGGCACCATGCTGTCGCAGGCGAAGGACTTCTTCGACCGGGCGCCGCAGCTGCTGATCTACCCCGGCGTGTCGATCACGCTGGTGGCGCTGGCGTGCAACCTCGTCGGCGACGGCCTGCGCGACGCGCTCGATCCGCGCCTGCAACGCGACGTGATGCGCTGAGCCGCGTCAGCCGCGGGCGCCCGCGCCGCTCGCGGCCAGTGGCGCCGGCGCGCTGATCTCCTCGAGGCGACGGTCGCGGGTCTCGATGCCTGC
>JBOHUE010000163.1:0-7515 GCA_050734185.1 Candidatus Dormibacteria bacterium
GGAAGATCTGGGCTCCGTACCAATCACTCGCCCTGTAGCCAGTTTCCCACTGCCGCACGAACCCGACGAGGGGCATGAACTCGTCGTAATACGCCCTTGCGGCGTCGATGTCGGGTACGCCCAGACCTAGGTGGTCAATCGGCATAGTGGGACGATACAGCGCTGCGATCGAGCCCACCGCTCTATTGATCAGTCTCGCCGACGGCACCTCGCCTCAGAGCCGCGAGGTGCGTGCGTTTCTCGGCCCACTGCAGAACGGCGCTTTTACGCGGCCATAGGGCGCGACTCCCCGCCACTCCGGGTGAACCGCCGGGGCACAGGCGGGTTTCCGCCAGTGTCTACTTGAACGGGAGTGCTTGCCGGCCACGTGAGGCACTACGGGAGAAGACCGTTGCTTGCCCTGTCAGGGCAGTCTGTGCCCGGACGCCGCTCCTGCGAGCGTTTCTTGTAACGCTGCCGCCGACGACGCCAGGATGCGCGAATCACCCTTGACGGCCTACGACGTGCGGTTGCCCTGTCGCTCAGCCTTCCGCTCTTGGCGCTTCTTCTTCCGCTCCTGGATCGCCGTCGCTCCCTTGCGCTGTCGGTGAGCGGGATCGAACTGGCTCTTCTTCTGCTTGCCACCGCCTCGAATCGGCATACGGTGATTCTCGCCGCTGCCATGCATCGGCGTCAAACGCGTGGCTAACTTCTTGAGGGCAGGCCACAATGGATCAGGCGAGCATCGCCTCCCTTGACGATCGAGCGCATCTGATATCACGCGCCGACGAGCCCTGCTCTCGCACGAGCCCAGCCAACGTCGGGCATAGAGTCGATCCATGCGGCAGCATCGCGCTCGCGTGACCATGGGCGAGCTCGTACATCCGCAGCTCAGCGCCCTGGGAGTCGCCGACTGGCAGATTGTCGAGGACGACATCAAGGAGCACCTCGCGAGAACGGGAGAACGACAGCGGGCTGCCTTCGCTGCCGCATCCGCTGAGCATCTGTGGCGCCCCGACGAGCGGCCTCCGGAGGTTCGGGGTCTCACTATCTCGCCGCGCTCAGTTCTCGATCAGGTGTGGGAAACCCTTATCGGCGAGGGTGACCGGCGACCCGAGCTCCAACATGCGCTCTGGTCTTTTAACGAAGTGGATGTGGCCGACGAAAACAGTGAGGCGGATGAGGATGCCGTAGCGGCAACCGTGTATGCGGCTGAAGCTCTGATCGAAGGCAAGTCGGATTCCGCATTTGTCGCCGCCAGGCGGCTCATTGACCACGCCTTCTCAAGGGCGGCTGACGCGCTGGGACCTGAACCTCCTGAGCTGATGCGTTGGTGGGCGTTGCCTGAAGGAACGCTTCTTCGGCTGACGGAAGAAGCGCGACACCCAATCGTTCAGAGCGCCCTCCAGCAGCTCGAGAATTACCTTTCCACGGCCGAGGCCGACCCATTGACGCCGGAAATTGCGCTCTCACTTCGAGAACGATCCGCAGGCCGCCGTGTTGCATGAGGTCGGCACACTCACCCGCAGGCACGCGCCCGGCCAGACATCGCGACCGCTCGGCTGCAGGCTGCAGCCCGTCGAGCGAGACGAGCGGTGGGCACGCGAGCATCCACCAATGTCCCTTGAGCGCGCCGGATGATCTGCAGGCGCGCCGGTAGACTCACCGAGGTGTCCGACGACTTGCCGGAGTGCGTGGAGCCGCTCTGCCGGATCGCTGCCGAATGGCGCGACTCAGGGCGCTCGATTCTTCAGAACTTCCGTTTAGCTGCACCCGATCTCAGCGACCTTCCGCTATTGCGGGGATGCGTTGAGCGGTACCTCGCCGAGCACGCCGAGCTCGTAGCCGTATGGCAGAACTACTCATACGACAAGCGGTCGTCGCCTAGCCCATACCTCGACGACAAGAAGGTTGGGTTCTACGACCGCGGAGACCGCGACGTTCGCCAGTACCACGACCGAACGAGAGCGTGCGCTGATTTCATATGCCGCGAGGCAGCCTGGGTCCTCGAGGGCCGCCGTGTGAGCTTCCCCAGTCAAGGCGGCGTACTGGAAGCCTGAAGCCTTCAGGCGATGGGCGCCTGGCTAAGGCCACCATCCGCCAATGTTCCCCGGATAGAGCAACTGGCCGGCCGTTCTTTGGATTAGCGCTCGGGTGACCGACTTGGCGCCGTCGCCAGAGGAGGACGGCGACTGCGGCGGTGGCGATTAGGACGCCCCGACCCGTGTAGACGGCGATCCTGGTGACGCTGATACCGAGCGATTGATAGGCAAGGGCGAGTCCGTCTGTGAGCACCAGATACAAGGAGAACAGCGCCACTAGAGTGACGGCCGCCACTGCGAGGACCAAACGCCCTCTTAACGACCATTCTCATGAGCAACGCATAGGCCCGCCCACGCGTCGAGGAGCAAGCAGGACTACACGCCAGCATCTCCCAGTGCCCCTTGAGCCGCGCCATCCTCGCCCGCTCCCGGCGGCGGACACGGCGGTCGCTGTCAGACGCGTGAGTGCGGCGTGATTTTCTCTTCTGCGTGAAGACAGCTTGCGTCCGCACCGGAGGCTGGTGCACTATATCTGGTGGGTAGGACCTGCCGTGGTATACCACAGGCTGTGTCGGGAGCGGTTGCTCCCCTCCGCCGCACCCGTGTCCTCGGCTCCCGAGCCCGAAGGACACGCCATGGCCACTTCCCACTCCACCCCACCCACACCCGGTGCCAACGAGGTCCGCCATCGCTTCCAGGTGCTCGCCCTCGACGGCGGCGGCGTGCGCGGACTCTTCTCCGCCGCGATCCTGGCTCGGCTCGAGGAGGACCTGCACACCCGCCTCCTCGACCACTTCGACCTGGTCGTGGGCACGTCCACCGGCGGCCTGACCGCCGTCGGGCTGGGCGCCGGCATGTCGCCGCAGGACATCGTGAACCTGTACACGGAAATGGGCACGACAGTGTTCCCGTGGAGACCGGTCGGCGGCGTTCGCCGGCTGCTGCGCAGCAAGTACTCGCCCGAGCCGCTACGCGCCGCGCTCGAGCAGCACCTGGGTGACATGCGTCTCGAGCAGAGCAGTGTGAATCTGCTGGTGACCGCGTATGACCTCACATCCGACACGATTCATCTGTTCAAGACGCCGCACAATCCGACGCTGTACCGCGACGGCCGCGTGCGCATGGTCGATGTTGCGCTTGCCACCAGCGCGGCCCCGACGTACTTCCCCGCGCATGTCGTGGATGGCGCGCGACTCGTCGACGGCGGCATCGTCGCGAACAACCCGGCGGTGATCGGCATCGCCGAGGCCGTCAGCATGTTCGGTCGCACACTCGACGACGTGCACGTTCTCAGCATCGGCACCACGTCCGATGTACGCCACCGCGCGAAGCGCTTGGATCGCGGCGGCGTGCTGCAGTGGTGCAGCGCCGCGAGCGACGTGCTGCTTCGGGGCCAGAGCCGGTCGGCGAATGGCCTGGCGATCCACTTCATCGGCAACCGGCTGCACCGCATCGATCAGGACGTGCCGCAGGGTGTCCTCAAGATGGACCGCATCGACCGCGAGCAGCTGCACGGGCGCGCCGCACACGTCAGCCGCGAGCACTGTCACGAGGTCGGACGTCGTTTTCTCCCGCATACAGCAGCACGCGTCCAACCACGCGTTTCCGCACACGAGGGGTAACCACGTGGCCGTTGCCGCAGCCGTTCCGTTCGACCCGCTCGACGCTCTCATCGACGGCACATTTGACGAGCTCGACATCACCAAGCCGATGCACGACTTCGCCGTCGCGAAGCACGGGACCGTCGGTGGGTTCCTGACAGCTCGTGGCGCCGCGGCGGGCATCGACGTGCTCGCGTATGCCCAGGGATCACTGCGGATCGGCACCCCCATCCTGCCGCTCGCCGGCGGCGACTTCGACATCGATACCGTGCTTTTGTACGGATTCGGCAAGGGCCAGATCAGCCAGGACCAGCTGAAGCTCCGCGCCGGACTCGATCTGCACGCTTTCCTGCAGACGCCTGAAGCACACGCGGACGGCCTCATACGGCTCGAGGAAGGCAGCCGCGCCTGGACGCTCAGCTGGCCGCAGCACAACTTCCACATGGACGTGCTACCCGCGATTCCTAAGCTCGGCGTCGCGAGCGACACCGCGATCCAGCTGCCGGATCGCGACCTGGTGATCTGGCAGGACAGCGATCCGCGGGGCTTCGCAATCTGGTTCGCGCAGCGCGCGGAGCGACGCCTCGTATTCAAGGAAGCAAGGGCTCAGGTCGAGGCCGTGCCCGTGTTCCGCAATCGCAACCCGCTGCAGCGTGCAGTGCAGGTATTGAAACGACATCGCGACCTGTACTTTCAGCACGATGACGAGAACAAGCCGGCGTCGGTCATCGTGACCACGCTCGCCGCGCACGCCTACGACGGGCGCGCTGACATCTTCAGCGCCGTCGTCGCCATCGCGAGCACCATGGAGCAGTACATCGAGAAACGCGGCATCGAGACGTGGGTGCAAAACCCAGTCGTTCCGACGGAAAACTTCGCGCACAAATGGGTGTCGCATCCGGTCCGCGAGCAGCGCTTCCAGCAGTGGATGGCCGACCTCAACCGCGAGCTGCAGACGGCGCAGACGCAGGGATGGCCGGCGGCGGTGCCGACCTTCGAGCGGCTCTTCGGCGCGGAACCGGTGCAGAAGGCGGCGGTGCGCATCGGCAACGACAGGCGCGCGCTGCGCGAGCAGGGCGCCATCACCATCGCCGGCGCGGCCGCCACGCTCAGCACCGGCGCAGGCACGAAGCTGCGTGACCACACGTTTCACGGGGAGTAGCCGACCGCTGCCGCTGTTCCAGCAGCTGCTCGGCCTCCAGCATCTGCTCCCCGGAAGCCACGGCTCGGTGCGCAGCAACCGGCTGATCTGGCGCGGCGATATCCGCCCCACGGCGCGCAGCACCCTCTACACGGTGCAGATCGTGCTGCAGTTCGGCAAGCCGCTCGAGATCACCGTCCTCGATCCGCCGCTCCGCCGGCGCGAGGGCAAGCCGCTGCCGCACGTGTACAGCGGCGACCGGTTATGCGTCTACATGGGCGACCAGTGGGCCCCGAACAAGCCGCTGAGCACCACCGTCCTACCATGGATCGTCGACTGGCTCTTCTTCTACGAGCTGTGGTTGGCCACCGGCGAATGGCTGGGTGGGGGACACGACCCGGGCGTGCGGCCGAAGCGTCAGGAGGCGCCGGTCGCGTCCCAAGCGAGAAAACGCCAGTAGACGGTTTGCGAAGCGTGATGCCGACCGAACCGAGGAGAACTCTTAGCCACAGCGGGTCGTCGTCGAAACAACCAGCTGGGCCAAGGAGTCGATCACGGCTGACAGAGCGACGAGAGCAACGACCAAGCCAGACACCCACCAACGTAAGGAGTAGATCGGCGTCGCGGCGGCTCCTCGAGTGACGGCAGCGAGTGGCAGGCCAGCGTCCCGGAATGTACCCCGAGGACTGGCAGAGGTAGTCTTGGTCGATGCCGGGTGTCGCGCAGTTCGACAACGTGCGCATAGCATCAACACCGGAGACGCTGAGTCTTGGCTATGGTGGTCGTCTCGGCGTGTGCTACGGCTCCACCATCCCAACCGTCACAGGCGTGGATGTGATCGGGTCAACGTCCGACGACTACGCTCTGAATGTTCACTTCGAATCGGCCGATGTCGACGATGCTTGGTTCGCAGCCGACCTTGTTGAGCTCGTCGATCACGGCGTAGGGACGAGAATCACGATCGGCAGCAAAGCGTTCGTTAGGCGAGACGATGGCAGCTGGGAGCAGCTAACGCCGAGTCCGGCCGACTGACCGCTCGCACACCGCTCGCAGCCCTCAGCGGCCAGTCCGACTGCCCAGGCCAGTATCGGTGAATGTACCTCGAGATCCCCTGAGGATCAGGTGCGAGGCAGCCAGTACACTCCTCCGATTCAATGACGCCACGCGCTGAGGCCGCGTCCCGACGGGATCCGACTGACGACGCGCCATGTTTCTTGTGAATGCCAGGCATGGACGGCAAGTCGAGGTGTGTGGCGGCTGCCCCGTCAGGAAGAGGTGAGGATGAGCATCTTCGATCGAGCTTCCGTTCCGCCCCTGGCCCGTCAGCTCGACGCAATCCGCACGGCACCAGGCGGCGATGAGCTGGCGTCACGCGAGCATCAGCTGCTCGAGCTCGTCCACGGGGCCCGTGTCCTGGATGTTGGCTGCGGAACCGGTGAGGATGCGCGACGGTTTGCTGGCTCAGTGGGCACTGAGGGCACCATCATCGCCGTCGACCATGACCGGGAGATGATTCAGCTGGCGAAGACAAGGGCTGTGGCCGAGTCGCTCCCTATCCGCTTCCTCGTCGGTGACGCCCACGCTCTCCCTCTCGACGATGGCAGTGTTGATAGGAGTTTCTCGTCACGCCTGCTGCATCTCTCGCCGACACCGGACCGCATCGTGTCAGAGATGGTCCGTGTCACAGTTCCCGGTGGACGGATCGTATTCTCGATGGAGCCGGACTGGGACACGCTCGTCGTCGACGTCCCGGATCGCGAGCTGACCCGCCGGATCCTTGCGCGGCGCAGCGATTGCTTCGCCAACCCCTGGAGCGGACGGCGGCTGCTTCGTCTCGTCCGCGACGCCGGGCTATCGGATGCTGGCGTGCGCGCCCATACACATGTGATCACCTCTCTTAGTGAAGAGGGCCAATCGCTTCCCATTCCCTGGGCGGAACAGCTCGACGCCATGCGCCGCCGCGAGCTAGTCACCGCTGACGAGATGGACACCTGGCTCGACCAGCTGCGCGCTGCTGATGCCGCAGGACGTTTCTTCGCGGCGGTGACTTTTTTCACCGCCTACGGCAATCGTCGCTGACCGGTAGCAGGAGAGTGCAGAGGTGCTCGGCAGCGCGTTGGCCGGGGCCCGCAGGCGAGGCATCCAATCGGCACGCGAGCATCCACCAATGACCCCTGACGCTGGCTCGACTAAGGACCCAACCATCTCGAGCCCGACTTGTGCAGTCGGATGAGGCTATGGACTGGCGAGCCAAGTCCAAGTCGCCATGTCGTGGCCGGGCGGGCAGGAGCGTCATTGCACGAACGCTGCGCCGGTGTGCGTCTCTCCTGAAGGCCAATTGGTGGCATGCGACGCGTGGACGGGAGACCTGCCCAGCGCCGCATTCATGCTTCCGCGACGCTGACCTTCTCGTAGGTGACGGCCTCGAGCATGAATCCGTGAATGTCCAGAAAGAACGTGGCGTAGAAGTGCGCGTTGTACTCCGGGAAGAGCTTTGGTTCGTGCACGATCTCGTGGCCGCGCTCCTTCGCCCACTGATAAACGCGGTGGACATCTGCCCGCGTTGGCACGTAGAACGAGACGTGCTGCAGCCCGATCCGATGGCGGGAGTAGTCGCCCTCCTCGAGACTCGGGTACAGGAAGATCTGGGCTCCGTACCAATCACTCGCCCTGTAGCCAGTTTCCCACTGCCGCACGAACCCGACGAGGGGCATGAACTCGTCGTAATACGCCCTTGCGGCGTCGATGTCGG
>JBOHUE010000164.1:0-2662 GCA_050734185.1 Candidatus Dormibacteria bacterium
CGCGTCTCGTGCTCGCTGCCGACGCATTCGTCACCACCGCGCCGGACGTCGTCGCGGGCTACCCGTGGTTCGGCGCGTGGTCGCGTGACACCATGACCTCCTACGAGGGGCTGTTCCTCGCCACCGGCCGGGTGGACGAGGGACGGGCGCTGCTACGCGGGCCAGCGCACTGGCGTCCCCGCCGACGGGGTGCTCGCCGGTTTGGCGGCGCACCTGGCCGAGTGGGGACTCGGCTCGGTCTCCGAGACCGCCGATGGCGACGCAGCCCGATCCTCGCCGAAATCACTGGCCCAGACCATAGGCGGACAACGCTGACCCGGCCGAACTGATGCGCGGCTGGCCGGCCGCGCACGGCTGGCACCACGACGAGACGATCCGCTGGATCTGTGGCGAGCACCCGAAGGCACGACGGCGGACCTCCGACGCCACACGCCCTTGGAGGACGCCACGTTGTTGCCGGCTGCGGTGATCGGCCGCGCTGGGGCTTCGCGAGATGCCGGCTCGGCCGCTGCTGGACCCCCTTGTCCAGCACCTGCGCGCGCGCCGCACCCTGATCGTTCTGGACAACTGCGAGCATCTGCAGGCCGCCTGCGCCGAGCTCGCGGATACATTGCTGCGCGGGTGTGCGTCGCTGACGATCCTGGCGACGAGCGGCCGTCCACCCGACCGAGTAACTCATCCAGCATCCCCGACCATCGATCTACCGCTACGCTGCGGCCCACGGCCACCGCTTGATCCTCTGACGTCGACACAACCGAGGATGATCAAGCGGTGGCCGCCCTACGTGCCGGACCGACACGCCGCAAGATCACGATCTACGGCTGGAGTACTAGATCCCACCCGACCGGAGCCCCCGGACCAAACTCGACCACCGAACATGCCCATCGGGATGGGGCGAAGCCCGGCTAGGGTTTTGGACCGGGATCCGGCGCCAGAGCCAGTTTTTCCTGGTCAACGGCGTGTTGTCCCGACTTGAAAGCATGACGGGCGCACGGCCATATCCGTAGTCCACCAGGGTCGTGACCTGCACAAACGCATGTTGCCGCCGGATCCGGGTCCGATTCTCCCCGCGCCCCGACACCCTGGCCGCGCTGTTCGATTGCGGCCGCAGCACCATGCGTCGTGCGCTCCAACGCACCGGTCAACTCCTTGACGAGCAGGGCATCATCATCGAGCCGGTCACACTGCCTGTTCCCTCGACGGACCTCACTACCAAGATCAAGACAGCGTGTTAATCGTCTGCAAGCCCT
Organism: Candidatus Dormibacteria bacterium; assembly: GCA_050734185.1. Lineage (GTDB taxonomy): Bacteria > Chloroflexota > Dormibacteria > Aeolococcales > Aeolococcaceae > JAFALX01. The sequence goes on from JBOHUE010000164.1 coordinate 1,251, forward strand.
TAGCCTCTTGAAGCGGGGCAAGGCCGCCTGCGCAGTTCGCGGACCGGTTCAGTAAAATGCGGGCGGACAGCACAGTTCAGTCGTGCGGGCCGGAAATCCGGGGTACAGCGAGTGACGAGCGAGGGCGAGCTGGTGGCCGGGGAGCTGAAGGCCGGCGGTCGGCGGCGCAGCTTCACGATCCGGCGGCCGCGAGCAGCGCCGGAGGACCGGCCGATGCCGCTTGTGCTGGTGCTGCACGGCAATGGCCCGACGGCCTGCGGCCAGATGATACGGGACTGGACGACGTTCGACGACCAGTCCGATGCGTGGGGGTTCGCGATCGCCTACCCGGACGGTCAAGGCGGATCCTGGGCGGATGGCCGTGGCGTCACGAGGGCGGACGCGGCGGGCGTGGACGACGTGGAGTTCCTCCGAGCGGTCATCGATTGGTCGGCGCACCGGTGCGGCACGGCGCCCGATCGCACGGTGGCGTCGGGAATGTCCAACGGCGCGTTCATGGCCCACCGGCTGGCGCTTGAGGCGAGCGACCAAGTGGCGGTGCTGGCCGCGGTGTTAGGCGGGCTGCCCATGAACCTGGACGACGTTGAGCCGACGCACGCCGTGTCGGCGATGCTCATCCACGGCACGGCCGACATGATCACCCCGATCGGCCGTGGGTTCTCCCGGCACCGCGGCCCAGGCGGACGCCGCCGCGGCGGCACGTTGTCGCTTGAGGAAACGGCCGACCGCTGGCGGGCCGTCAATCGGTGCCCGTCGGGGGCGGACGAGACCCGCACGACGGAGTTTTCCAGTCACACCAGGACAACCGGCGGCGTTGGCGGCACACAGGTCGTCGCCTGGACGGTGTTCGGCGGCGGCCACAACTGGCCCGGCGCGCCCGTCACGCCTGAATGGGACGAGCCGACCACCCAGGAGTTCGACGGGGCGGAGGAGATCTGCCGCTTCGCCGACGCCCTGCTGGCGCCGGCGGCCGACCGGAGGCTCTGACAACGGTCCATTGTGGACCTATTTCGCGAGGAAAGCCTCCAGTTGCGCGAAGGCGGGATCCGCCGCCTCCGGCGCCAGCTGCAGGTCTTTCACCGTCGCGATCACCAACTCCGTCGCCCCGACCACGTCCAGTCGCGGCGACCACACGCTCGGCTCGTCGTCGGCGGCCAGCAGCTCACGCAGCGACCGCGTGCATCTGGTGCTCGACGATTATCACGTCCTATCCGACCAGGATCTACACCGTTCTGTGGCGTTCCTGCTGGCTCACCAACCACCGTGCCTGCACTTGATGGTCGCGACGCGCAGCGAACCCCCGTTGCCGTTCGGGCGGCTGAGAGCGCACGGGGAGCTCCTGGAGATCCGGACCCCAGACCTGGCCTTCACCAACACCGAGGCCACCCAGATGCTCAACGGCGCGCTGGCGC
>JBOHUE010000165.1:0-29416 GCA_050734185.1 Candidatus Dormibacteria bacterium
GACAGGAACAGCCGCCGCGCGATGTCGGGATTGCGCAGACCCTCGGACAGCAGGCCGAGGATGTCCATCTCTCGCGCGGTCAGGCCGGCCGGGTTCTGCCGCGTCCTCGGCCGGGGTCCGCGCGGAATTCCCGTGAGGTGACCGAGCGAGCGCAGCCGCCGCGTCACCTCCGCGATCGCCGGCTTGGCCCCGAGCTTGGCCAGCTGCGCGATGGCGGCCCGCAGATCATCAGGGTCGTCGCTGCCGGCGAGCGCCATCGCGGCCTCATATGAGAGTCCGCACTCCGTCCACGCCTCGTAAGCTGCGCGCCAGTCGCCACTGATCTGCAGGGCGTACGGCCGGGTTGCGTGGTCAATCGGTGTGGTCAGCCTGCCCGCCTTCCACATCCAGTAGCTCAGCTCGCCGATGAACCTGCTGTCACCAACTTCGAGCGCCATCGCGAGCGGGCGCTCCACCTCGCCCGGAATGTCTGCCGCGCGGCCGGCGAACCACAGCGCCTCCGCTCGCGATCGTGCGATCGGGGCGACGAATTGGAGGTCGCCGGCGCCCCAAGCGAGCTCTGCGGCGCGATCCAGGGCCGGCCACGGATCGCCGTCGCCCCGCAGCGTCTGTACCCGCCCGATGACCCCGAGCAAAAGCACCTTGGTGATGCGGGACAGGCCCGGATGGTGCATCTCTGTCGCCTGCGCGCGCGCCTCGTCCCAGCGGCCGGCCGTGAGGTAGAGCCCCGCGAGGCAGGCGCCGAGGCAGATACGGTTGGACTCGAGGTCATGGTCCACGGAGTGCTGGAGCCCCTCCGTCGTGTAGCGGATCGCAAGGTCGATCTCGTTCAACGATTCATACGTTGCAGCGAGGTTGGTCCACGCGCGCGCGGCATCGTCCTCGAGTCCGAGGGCGAGCGCGAGGCGAAGACTCTCCAGCAGCATGTCATCCCCGCTTCGATCCCCGGTCATCAACCGCGCCGTGCCCACGTTGTTCAGCGCGTGCACCACGATCGGCGTCTCCTCCAGCTCCCGCGCGAGCGCGATCGCCTTCGCCCCCCAGACCCCCGCCTCCTCTGTGCGGCGTGCGAGCATCGCGAACTGCGCCTCGGTGCTGTACGCCATGGCGAGCTCGCCGCCTGGTGGAAGCTGCTCGAGCGTGGTGACGGCGTCGGCGGCGGCGCGTTCCGCTTTCGCGGTGTCTCCGCTGAGCCAGTACACGCGCGACAGCCAGCGAAGACCGTCGCCCACCTTGCGCTGATCGCCAAGCGTGCGGAATAGGGCAAGTGACTGCTCGCTCAGGGCGCACGCCTCCTCGAGGTCGTCGATCAGATGCCGCTCGTAGGACGCCTTCTCGAGCAACTCCGCCCGCTGTCGAGGCGGCAGCGCACCGGCGCACTGCACTGCTCTGCTGTAGTGCGCGGCTGCGGCGCGGTGCGACTTCAGCGACGCAGCCACCTCGGCGGCAGCGGGCGCGAACTCGAGCGTGGCTTCGACGTCACCCGCCGCCTCCGCGTGGTGCGCCAGGCGGTCGAGGTGCGCGCGCCGGTCCGCTGAACGCCGCATGATGGCGAGCACCTCGGCGTGCAGCGTGAGCCGTCGAGCCGGGGTGATCGCGCCGAGCACGGCCTGGCGAGCGAGCTCGTGCCGGAACTCGACGTGCTGGGGCGCCACATGCAGCATCCCGCTCGCGACGCACTCGTCGATGGTGTCGGCGTTGACGTCCCGCATCTGCAACAGCAGCGCGGTCTCGCTGCGCGGCCCCGCGATCGCGGTCGCATCGAGCGTCCGGCGCGCCGCCGCCGACAGACGGGCGGCACGCGTGCGCACGAGGTCGGCCACTGTTGGCGGGACGCCGCCAACGCCATCGGACAGCACCTCGGTGACGAAGAACGCGTTGCCGCCGGTTTCACGATGCAGCTTCACCGGATCGAGCACGCTGCCCTTCGCGAGGGTCGTCACCGCGTCCAGCGACAGCGCCGGCACGGTCAAGCGGTGCACCGCGTCGACGGAGGCGAGGTCGCCGAGCAGCACGCGCAGGGGATGATCCGGGCCGAGCTCGTCGATCCTGTACGTGCAGATCAGCATCACGCGAGTGCCGCGCAGACGCCTGCCGATGAAGCGAACCAGATCAAGGGTCGCCTCGTCGCCCCAGTGCAGGTCCTCGAAGACCACCACCGCAGGCGCGCGCCGGTCCGTGAATGCCGTGCGCGTCGCCTCGAAGACACCGGCGCGCTGGCCCTTGGACACGAGTCTCTCGACGCCTTCGCCGAGCAGCGGAGCAATATCGATCAGCGGACTCAGCGGTCGAGGCGTCGACAGCGGATCACACAAACCCCACATCGCCTCAGTGGCGCGAGGCATCGATTCGCAGAATTGGCGCACGAGGGACGACTTGCCGGAGCCCGCGTCGCCCGCGACCAAGACGAGCCTGCCGCTCCCGCCCTCGACGTCCCCGAGCAGCGCGCGCAGCGCCCCCAACTGCTGGTCCCTCTCCTGCAGTTCCCCCATCAACGCATTGTGACGAGTGGTTGGCCTCTGTGTGATGCGCGCATCCGGTGCTACGGCGATCAGATAACCCGAGCTCCTCCTTGCGTTATCTAGTAGCGGCCAGCTCCGGCTCGGGCATGGCGTCAAGCCCGTAGACGCCGAAGTACCGCGCCTCCGGGTGGTGCATGACGATTGCTGCGGTCGACTGCTCCGGCACCAATTGATAGCCGCTGGTCAGGGCGAGTCCGATCTCCTGGGCCGGCAGGATTCGGAACACGACCTCGTGGTCGTGCAGGTCGGGGCAGGACGGGTAGCCCCACGAATACCGCCGCCCCTGGTCCTCGGGTAGTCGCAGCTCGCGGCGGATGCGCCTGTGCAGCCACTCCGCGGTCGCCTCGGCCATCTGCGTGGCGAACCCGTGGATGCGAAGCATGTCGTCGTACTCGCCGCGCTCCTGCAGCGTGGCCGAAACCTCCGACGCGCCGGGGCCGGTGGTCACCAGCTGCAAGGCAATGACGTCGCGCTCGCCGTCGCGCGCATCCTCGACGGCGCGCACGTAGTCGGCGAGACAGAGCCGGTTCTGCTCCGCCTGGCGAGGAAAGGTGAACCGTCCGATCTCACGATCGATATCCGCGGGGTCGTAGACGACGACCGCGTCGCCCTCGGCGAGCGCCGGCCAGTATCCGTAGAGCGCCTCCATGCGCAGCCAGCCGTCGCGCTCCGCCTCCTCCATCGACCGCTGCAGGCGCGGCTCCAGCTCGGTGCGCAGCAGCTCGTTCCAGCGGTCGGCGTCATGAACTCCGCGGAACTGCCAGCTCATCTTGAACAGCGACGTCCGGTCGATGCACGGGTACACGTCCCAGATTGGGATGTTGCGCAGCACACGCGATCCCCAGAACGGCGCCGTCGGGATGGGCGCGTCGCGGCGCGTCTCGCTCCGAGCCGGCTGCACGCCGACCTCGGCAGCGTGGGTCGCACGCCGATCGTGCTTGGCCTTCTCGCGCTCGCGGTGCGTCTCGGCCTCCGCGCGCGACTTCAGGACGAGTGCGCGACGCCGGTCGGGATCGATCAGCTGTTCGACGGTGTCGAGTCCCTCGAACGCGTCCTTGCAATAGAAGACACCCGGCTCGTACACGCGGTCGTCCTCGATGTAGAGAATGCGCCGGCCGAAGCCGCGGTTGATGGCAGCACCCCCGATGACGACCGGGTACTCCAGCCCGCGCGCGTCGAGCTCCTTGAGGCACAGCGGCATCTGCTTGCTCGTGCTCACCAGCAGCGCCGACAGCCCGATCGCGTCCGCCGACACCTCCTGCGCCTTGTCGATGATCGTGCTGAGCGGCACCTGCTTGCCCAGGTCGTGCACCGTGTAGCCGTTGTTGCTCAGGATGGTGTTGACCAAGTTCTTGCCAATGTCGTGCACATCTCCGAAGACGGTGGCCAGCACGACGGTTCCCTTGGTGTAGCCCTCCTTCTTCTCGAGGAACTGCTCGAGGTGCGCCACCGCGCGCTTCATCACCTCGGCGCTCTGCAGCACGAAGGGAAGGATCAGCTCACCGGCGCCGAAGCGGTCGCCCACGTCCTTCATCGCGGGTAGCAGGATCTCGTTGAGCACGCTGACGGGATCGCGGTCCAGCAGCGCGAGGTCGATCTGCGCCTCGATGCCGTCCTTGCGCCGGTGCAGGATCTGGGCGTGGATGCGCTCCGGCGGCGCGAGGTCCGCGAACGGATCCGCCGCCTGCGTCGCATCGCCCTGCGCCACCGCGCTGGAGTCGAAGTGGGCAATGAAATCGGTGAGCGCATCGGGGCTGCGGTTGAAGATGAGGTCCTCGGCGAGCCGCCGCGCCGTGGCATCGATCTCCGCGTATGGCATCACATGCGCCGGGTTGATGATCGCCGCGTCAAGCCCCGCCTCCACGCAGTGATAGAGGAAAACGCTGTTGAGCACCGGGCGCGACTGGGGCCCGAGCCCGAACGAGACGTTCGACACGCCGAGCACGGTCAGCACGCCGGGCAACGCGCGCTTGATGTCGCGGATTCCCTTGATGGTCTCGGCGCCCGAGTCGACCCATTCCGCCTCGCCCGTGGCGAGCGTGAAGGTGAGTGCGTCGAAGAGCAGCCGGTCCGGCGTCAGCCCGTAGTCGGAGCACGAGATGTCGTGGATGCGCCGCGCCACCTCGAGCTTGCGGTCTGCGGTCTTGGCCATCCCCTGCTCGTCGATCGTCAGCGCGATGACGCATGCGCCGTGGTCGCGCACCAGCGGCAGCACCGCTTCGCAGCGAGCAAGGCCGTTCTCCAGGTTGATGCTGTTGACGATGCCGCGACCCGGGTACGCCTCGAGCCCGGCGCGGATGACATCGGCATCGGTGCTGTCCAGCACCAGTGGCGCGTCGATGCTCATCTGCAGCGTCTTCACCACCGCGCGCATTTGCTCGGCCTCGTCACTGCGTTCGGTGAGCGCGACGCAGACGTCGAGCGTGTGGGCGCCGCCCTCCACCTGGGCGCGCGCCACCTCGAGGATGCTCTCGTAGTCGTCGGCCAGCAGCATGCGCTTGACCGCGCGCGAGCCCTGCGAGTTGACGCGCTCGCCGATGAGCAGCGGCGGCGGCTCCTGATGCTCGGCGATCGATCGCATGCTCCCCGCCAGGCGCGGCGATGCGTCGACATCCGGCTCGGCGCGCTCCACGGCTCGCACTGCGGCGACGATCTCGCCCATGTGCTCCGGTGTCGTGCCGCAGCAGCCACCGACGATCGACACGCCGAAATCGCGCACGTACCGCGCCAGGTCGCTTGCCATCGGCGCCGGCTCCAGCTGGTAGCAGGCGACGCCGTTCACGTTGACCGGCAGGCCGGCATTGGGAATGCACGAGATCGGCCGCGTGCTGTGCTCGCCGAGATAGCGCACCGGCTCGCTCATGTAGTCGGGCCCGGTGGAGCAGTTGACGCCGATGATGTCCGCTTCCAGGCCCTGCAGGATCGAGAGCACCGCGCCGATGTCGGTGCCCAGCAGCATGCGTCCACTCTGGTCGAGGCTGACTGACGCGATGATCGGGACGGTGCGCCCTGCAAGGTCGAACGCCTCGCGTGCGCCGAACATCGCCGCCTTCACCTCGAGGATGTCCTGTGCGGTCTCGATCACGATGCAGTCCGAGCCGCCCTCGAGCAGCCCGTGCGCCTGCACGCGAAACGAGTCGACGAGCTCGGCGAACGTGATGGCGCCGAGGAGCGGATCCGACGACGCGGGCAGGAAGCCGGTGGGCCCTATGCTCCCTGCGACGAACCGCGATTGCTCCGGCGTGGCGTACTCGTCGCAGAGCCTGCGGGCCAGCTCGGCGGCGCGGCGGTTCAGCTCGAATGCGTTGTCAGCCTGGCCCCACTCCTTGAGTCGCAGCGGCGATGCCTGGAATGAACACGTCTCCAACGCATCGCAGCCCACCTCGAGGAACGAGCGGTGCACGCGCTCGACCAGGTGCGGTGCGTGCAGCACGAGCCCGTCTATCCAGCCCTCGAGGCGAGCGCCGCCGAAGTCGTCTACAGTGGGATTCGCCGCCTGCAGACTCGTGCCGATCGCACCGTCGAACACCAGTGGACGGCGGCGCAGCGCATCGAGCAGCGGCGATCCTGCAGTGGCCTGCATCCATAAGACGGTACCAGGGCTCAGGAATCCCGCGATCGCGTGCTACGCTCGATCGCCGACCCCAAACCCGCCCATCCACGGAGAACCTCTTGGCACGTCGTCCACCCAGGCCGGGCAGCACCCGGCGGCGCCCCCCGACACGGCGTGCGCCCGTGGCCGACGGCACCCCCAGCGCCAAGGAAGAGACGATCGAGATGGATGCCACCGTGGTGGAGCCGCTGCCGAACGCGATGTTCAAGGTGCGGCTGCAGACGGGCCAGGAGGTGCTCGCGTACACCAGCGGCAAGATGCGCAAGTTCTACATCCGCATCCTCATCGGTGATCGCGTGCGCGTGGAGCTCAGCCCCTACGACCTGAGTCGGGGCCGCATCACCTTCCGCTACAAGTAATTCCGAGATGGCGGTCTACGTCATCGTCGGTCTGGTCGTGCTTGCGGGGCTGGTGCTCGCGTATCGGAGCCTCGGTCGACCGGCCGCGGTCACCATCGAGTCGGCAGCTGTTCTGCGCAGCACGCTGACCGCGACCGAGCGCGCAGCATCCGACCTTGCTGAGCTCGCCCGCGCTGCCCCCATGATCGGGGCTGATGCCGGGAGCGAAGCTGGCACCGCCAAGGCGCTGCGACGCCGGCTCACGGGACTCTCGCAGCAGCTGGAGCTCGTCGATCCGCACGAGCTCGACGAGAGTGACGAGAGCGCTCATGCGCTGCTCGAGGTCTCCATTGATGAGCTCAGCTCTGCCGCGGGCATGTGCGCCACCGACGCGTACGCGTCCAGCGACGGCATGAGGACGGCCGTGTCCGCGCTGCTGGAGCACGCCGGCCGGTGCCTGCACGACGCGGCGACGCTCGTCGCGTCAGCTGAAGAAGTCGAGCGTGCGCCGTAGTCCGGTGTCGAGGTCGACCGCAGGCCCCCACCCCAGCTGCTGACGCGCTAGCGCGATGTCGAGGCTCGAGCGCCGCTGCTCACCGGGCTTGCCGGCACCATGCCGTGCGTCGTCACCGGCTCCGGCAAGCGCACGCAGCCGCCCGAAGAGCTCGTTGACGTCGGTCTCCACGCCGGTGCCGATATTGAACACGCCCGGTGCCTCCACGTCCATCGCGCGCAGGTTGGCCCGGACCACGTCCTCGACGAACACGTAGTCTCGCGTCTGGCCCCCATCGCCGTTGATCACGCAGGGCTCGCCGCGCCGCAACCGGGTGGCGAAGATGGCGACGACGCCAGCCTCACCGTGCGGGTCCTGCCGCGGGCCGTACACGTTGGCGTAGCGCAGGGCCACGAACTCGAGCCCGCGGATGCGCTGGAAGGTTCCGCCGTACGCCTCCGCGCAGAGCTTGGCGGTGCCGTAGGGCGACTCCGGCGCGCACGGGTGCGTCTCCGGAGTCGGCACGACATCGGTTTCCCCGTAGATCGCGCCGCCCGTCGACGCGAACACCACCCGACGCACGCCGGCGGCGACGCACGCGGCGAGCAGGTTCACCGTGCCCACCACGTTGGTGCCGGCATCGCCGAGCGGGTCGCGAACGGACTGGCGCACGTCGATCTGCGCGGCCTCATGAAACACCACCTCGGGTGCCGCGTCCGCGACCTCGGCCCCAAGGTTGGCGTCGCAGATGTCCAGAACCCGCAGTGCAGCACCTGCGTTCACCTGCTCGCGCCGGCCGCGCGAGAGGTCGTCGATGACGGTCACCTCATGTCCCGCGGCAACGAGCGCGTCGACGAGATGGGAGCCGATGAACCCGGCTCCCCCGGTCACGAGCGTCCTCACCCGGGCGCTGTGGCCGGGACGGGTCGCGCGTGGCGCACGTGGATCAGCAGGAAGACGATGAAGCCAAAGACCACGACGCTGCCGTAGCTGATGCTGCGGTCGAGCAGCGCGATCGATACCGCGGCCTCGCGACCGACACCGCCGACGGCGATGAGCACGCCGACCATGCCGGCCTCGACCAGCCCGAGACCACCGGGCAGGAACGGGATCGTCGTGAGCAGCGCCGCCACGAGCGCGATGAGCAGGAACTGCGAGATGCCGAGGAGATTGCCATAGCCAAGCGCCGAGACCACAAAGCCCAGGCGCGCCGCCTCGCACGCCCACACCATCACGGTCAGGACGCCGAGCGTGGGAAAGCGACCCATCGAGTGCACGGTGCCGATGCGGAAGGACTCGTAGCGGTGGAAGATCGCCTCGGGCAGCAGGCGCAGCAGGCGCTGGCCGCGCCCGGCGCGCATCGCCAGAATCACGCCGACGCCGGCGATGCAGACCGCGGTGCCGGCGATGACGTAGGGCACGAGTGCCTGTGGCGCCTTGTGCCAGAAGACGACGGCGCCTGATGCGATGAGCAGCACCATCAGGACACAGAGGTCGATCAGCCGCTCCGCGATGATGGTGCCGAGCGCCTTGGCGGCCGACACACCGAGCTTCATGCGCGCCAGGTAGGCGCGATACACGTCACCCATCTTCGCGGGCACCACGCAGTTCACGAAGAACGACGTCACCACGATCATGGTCAGCGGCCGCGTCGGCTGGTCTTCGCCGGCGTTCTTCAGCAGCACGTGCCAGCGGTAGCCGCGAATCACGAACGAGAACCAGTAGATCGCGAGGGCCGCGAGGTAGAGCGTGGGATTGGCGTGGACGATGCGATTCCACGCGTCGCCCCAGTTGATGGGCGCGCGCCACACGGCGACGCCGACGATGGCAGCGGCCGCGACCAGCCACACCGTGGTGCGCCGGTTGACGAATCGAGCGTTGAGCGGAGGCGCCTCGCTGTCCGCGGGCTCCACCGTGGCGAGGGGCGTGCTCACGGTCGCGGAAACCGTAGCATGCAGGTCGGCGCCGATCCCTTCTGCCGTTGCACCTTCGCGGCCACGCGTTTCCGCCGTGAGTCAGTTAGCCCCGCGGGCGCTTCACGCGGGACGCCTCACCATCGACCGACATCCCACCCTCACGCTCCGCGAGGATCCGCGCCAGGTGGTCGAGACTCGACTCACCGTTGCGCTCGTAGAGCGGGCGGCCGTCCCACTGACGGATGCGGTAGACGCCCTTGAGCGCGGCGTAGGAGATACCCACCGTGCGCAGCTCGTCGAGCTCCGGCTCGACCATGTGCCAGACGCCGCCGAACCTCCCCAGCAGCGCACGCGGCGCAATTGCGGCGCGCATCACCTCGCCGTCGATGAAGTGGAACGCCGCCTTGTCCCAGGACGCCAGCTCGGCGGGCGGCGGCGCCGGCTCGGGTTCGCCGATGAGCACCTGGCGTATCGCCGAGACGGAGAGCAGCGCGCGCTCGCTGTTGGACTCGATGCCGGGAAACTCGGCTTCCATGATCGCGAGATCAAAGGTGATCTCCGGCGTCGACGCGTAGAGCACCTCGCCGTCCAGGAACGAGATCACGACGGAGGGCATGGCCGGCACAGGCTACATCGAACTTGTGACAGCACGGTCACAGCCCTGGTACCTGCCCGACCGTACGATGAGCGCGGCCGTACGGGAGTGATGTGTCCGTTCAGTTCGCCGGCGTCGCTCCAGGTGGCCCAACACGAATTTGCAGTAAGGGGCATGTGAATTTGAGGTGGTTGGCAGGCACCTCGTTGGAATGAGCCCGACGGTGGGGCGGTTGCCACACTCGATTGCGGCCTTCTGGCGACGCGCGTCTTTCTCCGCGAAGTTCGCCGCGGTGATCCTGATCGCCGGCCTCGTGATGGCTGCGGTGCCGCTCTGGCTGTCGTCCAGCGCGACCAACTCACAGGCGCTCGACCGCGCCGCCGACAAGGCGGGCGTCGCCGCGAACCTGATCCAGCAGCAGCGCGACGCACTCAAGGTGTTCACCGGCGGCGTCGCGCAGCAGGTGAAGGACATCACCGGCGCGGGCGCGTCGGCCTCACTCCAGCAGCCCCTCAAGCAGGACGCGAACGTCAACGCGAGCGGCGACGTCGTCGGCGTCGTGCTCCCCGATGGCGAGGTGATCGCGTATCGCGGCCCGGATCAGCTGGCGCCCTCCAGCCCGCTGGTGACGGCGTTGACCGAAGGCGTGCGCACCAACCGCTCGCTCATCGGCGATACCGACGGGCAGCCGTGGATCGTGGCGTACTCGCCGGTGGAGGGCGCGTCGTCCATCGCGTTCGCCGGCCGCCCGGTGACATCCGACTTCATCAACGCGATCGACCGCAACATCGCGACCAGCGCCGACCCCGCCGACCTCATCGTCGTGCGCGGTCGCACGGTCGCGGTCACCGCGGCCTTCGCCGGCGGCTCGATGCGCGCCACCAGCACGGTGGGGACGTCGGTCGCCCAGGCGGTCGACAGCGGCGCACCGCAACTGGCGACGCTCAACGATATCGGCGTTGCGCTGGCGGCGCAGCCGCTCGGTGATGGCTTCAGCGTTGCGGTGGCGACGCCCGTGAGCGCGGCCACCCTGGCGCTGGCGCCGGTTCTCGTGCTCGTCGCGCTGATCCTGGTCGCAATGCTCATCATCGTGCTGGTGGTGCAGTCGGAGCTGCAGCGGCCGCTGCGCCGGCTCGACCGCGCCGTCGCAGCGCTGGGACAGGGCAGCTTCGACGCGCCGCTGCCGCGCGCGCGCGACGACGAGCTGGGCCGCCTCGCGGAGACGTTCGACGTCATGCGCGGGCAGCTCCGCTCGACGATGCGCGCCACCGCCGCGCGCGCGTCAGTGGCCACCGAGCTCAGCTCTTCGCAGCCGCTCGAGACATCGCTGTCTCGCGTCGTGCGCGCAGTGCGCGCCTCGGTGCAGGCCGACGCGGCGCTCATCGTCGTGTGCCGATCCGAGATGGCGGATCCCTTCGCCGTCGTCGAGGGCGTGGGGCAGCCCGACGTCGACGCGTGCCTCGCCGGCGACGGCCCGCTGGGTGAGGGCTACCGGCACGCCGGCAGCGGTGCGCTGCTCATCAGCGCCGCGCCGTCAAGTCTCGAGGCCGGGCTTGGCATGCGCGAATTCTGTGTCGCGCCACTCCGCATCGGCACTCACGTGCACGGCGTGCTCGCTGTGGCGAATCGCAGTGGCGGCATGCTGCCCGCCGATGTCGAGCTCGTCGGCACGATCGCCGAGCAGGCGGCGCTGGCGCTCGAGCGGTACCGCTTCCTCGCGATCGTGCAGCGGCAGGCGAGCACCGACGATCTCACCGGTCTCTACAACCACCGCTTCCTCGTCGACTACCTCGGACAGCAGGTCGCACTGGCCGAGCGTCTCAACGCGCCGCTGGCAGTGCTCATGCTCGACATCGACCACTTCAAGGAACTCAACGACACCCACGGCCACCAGGCAGGCGACACCGCACTGGCGGTGTTCGCGCAGACGCTGCTGCACAGCGTGCGCACGTCGGACCTCGCGGCACGCTACGGCGGCGAGGAGTTCTCGGTGGTCATGTACAACACCGGCTCCGCCGAGGCGCGCCTGGTAGCGGAGAAGATCCGCAGCGCCGTGGCCCAGACGATCATCGAGCTGCCCGACAAGAACCGTCTGCAGGTGACCGTGAGCATCGGGGGCGCCGCATTCCCCGAGGACACGGGCAGCGCGCGCGAGCTGCTCGCCCTGTCCGACGAGGCGCTGTACCGCGCGAAGCGAGCCGGGCGCGACCGCACGTGCATGATCTCGGAAGGCACGAAGCGCGCCAAAGCGCCGCAGGTGGTCGTCGTGCAGCCGACGCTCGCAAACGGCGAAACTGAGGTCGTTGCCCCCGAACCTCGTCGATCTGCGCAGTGACACACTGACCGTCCCCGACTCGGGCATGCGCGCCGCGATGGCCGCAGCCGAGGTGGGTGACGACGTGTGGGGCGAGGACCCGACGGTGCATCGTCTGGAGGACCGCGTCGCCGAGCTGCTCGGGAAGGACGCCGCCGTGTTCGTCCCCAGCGGCACGATGGGAAACCTGTCGTCGGTGGCGTCGCAGACCAGGCCTGGTGACGAGGTGATCATCGACGCCGAGGCGCACATCGTGCAATACGAGGTCGGTGGCGCCGCGGTCGTCGCCGGCGTCCAGCTGCGCACGCTCGACACCGCAACGGGGCTGCCCACGGCTGCCGCGGTTCGCGCCGCGGTGCGCGAGGCCAACATCCACCATCCCGTGTCGCGGCTGCTGTGTGTCGAGAACACGCACAACCGCCGCGGCGGCGGTGCCTTCACCGTGGATCAGGTCGGCGCCGCCGCCGGCGCCGCGCACGAGGCCGGGCTCCGCGTGCACTGCGACGGCGCGCGACTGTTCAACGCGGCGGCGGCTACCGCTGTCGCGCCGCAGCGACTCGTCGAGCGGTGCGACACCGTGTCCGTCTGCCTGAGCAAGGGCCTCGGCGCGCCGGTCGGCTCCGTGGTCAGCGGTGACACCGCGGTCATCGAGGAGGTGCGGCGCTGGCGCAAACGCCTCGGCGGCGGGATGCGTCAGGCAGGGATCATCGCCGCGGCCGGGGTGTACGCGCTGGAGCACAACGTCGCGCGGCTGGCGTACGACCACGCCAACGCGGCCGTCATCGCAGATCGACTGAGCGATTGCGGAGGCTGCACCGTGCTGCGCCCCGACGTCCCCACCAACATCGTCGTGTTCCAGACGGAGGACGCCGCATTGGCTGTGGCTGCGGCCGCCGCTGAGTCGGGCGTGCTCGTGACGCAGATGGGTCCGCACACGCTCCGCTGCGTCACCCACCTCGACGTCAGCTCTGAGCAGTGTGCGCGCGCCGCCACGGTGCTCGCGCGCGTGTTCGCAGGAGCAGCGCGGAGCGCATAAAAAAGCCCCCGGCCCGAGGGCCGAGGGCTTTTCGTTGCGGTTGAGATCAGCCCGCCGACGGGGCCGCCGCTACGGGTGCGACGGCCGCCGCAGCAGGTGCTGCCTTGGCGCGACGCGTACCGCGCTTCGCGGTGGTCTTGCGGGCTGTGCCGCGCTTCGCGCCACGGCGTGCAGTCGGGGCCGCTGCCGTGCGCTTGGCGCCGGCGCGCTTCGCTGTCGTCCGCTTCGCTGTGGCCCGCTTGGCGGTTGTCCGCTTGGCGGTGGTGCGCTTGGCGGTGGTGCGCTTGGCGGTGGTGCGCTTCGCCGTCGCGCGCTTGGTGGCGCGCTTCGCGGTGGCCCGCTTCGCGGTGCCGCGCTTGGCGGTGGCGCGCTTCGCGGTGGTCCGCTTCGCAGTCGTCCGCTTCGCAGTCGTCCGCTTCGCAGGGGCGCGCTTGGCCCGACGCGTGGTGGCACGCTTCGCGGTGGCGCGCTTCCGTCCGCCGACCGCGCGACGCACAGCGCCGGAGGCGCTGGTCTGCAGCCGTGCAACGGTCTTCTCAAGATCTGCAAGCCGCTTCTCGAGCTCGCCGATCGGGAGAGCTTTGATGAGTCCTTGGACAGCCTTCAAGAGGTCGCCACCGGCGGCGGGAGCGCGCCGACCTGCGGTCGTCCTCACGCGCCTCACGGTGCGTTTGACGGCCCCGGCGGTGCCGCCTCTACGACGCCTGGTTCTGGCCATATCAGATGAGCCTCCAAGTGGTGACGACCGGTTCACTGTCGTCCGGCCGCCTCTCCGACGTTTGTGACAGGAGGTGTCCAAACCTCCCAGATCGTGCATAGCATGCGGGTTGATCGTTAAGTTGTCAATGTATGACCGGTGGGTTGCTGTCAGCCCAGGCAACTACATTCGTCGCCGGCGACATGTCGCGACGGTCCATTCCTGTGCGTATAGTCGTCTTCGGATGCCCCCTGTCGAGGATGCCAGTCGTTCCGCACTGAGCATCGCGCAGCGACAGTTCGACACCGCCGCCGACGCGCTCGGTCTCGACGATTCGGTGCGAGCCGTGCTGCGCGAGGTGAAGCGAGAGCTGGTCGTGCACTTCCCAGTCGAGATGGATGACGGCTCATTTCGGGTGTTCACGGGCTTTCGCGTCCAGCACAACATCGCACGCGGCCCCGCGAAGGGCGGTCTGCGCTACCACCCCTCGCTGACCCTGGACAGCGTCCGCGCGCTGGCGATGTACATGACGTGGAAGACCGCAGTCGTCGGGCTTCCGTTCGGCGGCGCCAAGGGAGGGGTGGTGTGCGAGCCGCGCAGCCTGTCGGTGAGCGAGCTGGAGCGGCTCACACGCCGTTTCACGACGGAGATCTCTCTGATCGTCGGGCCCGACCGCGACATCCCGGCGCCGGACCTCGGCACCGATGCGAAGGTGATGGCGTGGATCATGGACACGCTGTCGATGCACGCCGGGTTCTCGGTGCCGGCGTCGGTAACCGGCAAGCCGATGTCCATCGGCGGATCGGAGGGGCGCTACACCGCGCCGGGTCGCGGGCTGGCTCTTGTCACATTGCAGGCGATGGCCGACCACGGCATGGATCCGTCCGGCGCGACCGTTGCGGTGCAGGGTTTTGGAAAGGTCGGTTCAGTCACCGCGAAGGTGCTCGCCGAGTACGGCATGAAGGTCGTCGCGGTGTCCGACAGCAGCGGTGGCGTGCATCGCGACCAGGGTCTCGACGTCTCAGCGCTCGTCGCGTTGCGCGAGGAACGCGGCCGTGTCAGCGAGTACGGCGGCGGCGAGTCGATCACCAATGACGAGCTCCTGTCGCTCGACGTCGACGTCCTCGTGCCCGCGGCGACGGAGGCGCAGATCACGGCGCGCAACGCCGCGGGGGTGCGTGCCCGAGTCATCGCCGAGGGCGCCAACGCACCGGTGGACCCGGATGCGGACGACATCCTCAACGATCGCGGTGCGCTCGTCCTGCCCGACATACTCGCCAATGCGGGCGGCGTGGTCGTGTCGTACCTCGAGTGGGTGCAGGACCTGCAGGCGTACTTCTGGGCGGCGGGCGAGGTGAACGCACGGCTGCGCGAGGTGATGATCCGCAGCTATCAGGAGGTGGCGGCGCGGGCAGCGGACCGCCACCTGCACCTGCGCCAGGCCGCGTATGAGATTGCGGTCGACAAGGTGGCGCAGGCCACCGCGGTGCGCGGCGTCTATCCGTGACGTCTACCATCTGACACGTGGGCGACACGCGGCGCGTGCTGATCACCGGCGTCTCCAGGTTCTGGGGGTGTCACCTGGCGCGGCGCCTCGAAGCGTCCTCGTCGATCGAGCGCATCATCGCCATCGACACCGAGGCGCCACCGATCGACCTCGAGCGCACCGAATTCGTGCGTGCAGACATCCGTCACAGCCTCATCGGCAAGCTGCTCAGCGCGCTGGAGATCGACACCGTGGTGCACGCGGGCCTCATCGTCGACCCGCGCCGGGCCCGCCCGCGAACAGTGCACGAGACCAACGTCATCGGGACGATGAACCTGATGGCTGCATGCGGGGCCGCGGACAGCCCGGTGCGCAAGGTGGTGGTGAAGTCGAGCACGGCCGTGTACGGCGCCGAGGCCGACGACCCGTCGATCTGGTCCGAGGACACGCCGCGCCGCGCTTCGCCGCACGATCCATTCACCCACGACCTCGACGAGGTCGAGGGCTACGTGCGCGACTTCGCGATCCGCCGCCCCAACGCCGTCATCACGGTGCTGCGCTTCGCCAACGTGCTGGGCCCGAGCCACAGCACGCCCTTCAGCCGGCTCTTCGACATGCCTGTCGTCCCCACAGTGGCCGGCTTCGATCCTCGGCTGCAGTTTGTGCACCAGGAGGACGCCGTCGGCGCGATAGAGCACGCGGTGCGCGAGGATCAGCCGGGCATCTTCAATGTTGCTGGCAGTGGCATCGTCCTGCTCAGCCAGGCGCTCACGATCATGGGTGCGATCAACGCGCCGGTGCTGCCCTTTGTCGGCGCTGAGCTCGCCATGTCGCTGATCGACCGCGCCGTTCCGCTCGGCTTCGCGCCGCACCTCACCCGCATGCTCCAGTACGGCCGGGTGGTCGACACCACGGCGCTGCAGCAGCGCTTCGGGTTCGCGCTGGCGCACTCCACGCCGGAGACGGTGCACGCCTACGCGCAGGACCGCCGCGTGCGCAACGTGCCGCTGTCCGACATCGACTACCGGTATGACGTCGAGCTGGAGGACTTCCTTCGCTCACAGCGACCCACCGCCACCAAGCCGCGCCGCACCGCGAAGGCACGGGCGTGAGCCCGCGGCAGCCGTCGTCGCGCTCGTCGACGCGCCGCCCTGCGCAGCCGTCGCGCAATGGGCGCTCGCGCAACGGCGCCACGCCGGAGCAGGTGATCGACGAGCCGGTCGCTGAAGCGCCGGCGCCGTCGCGACTCGCGATGCCGTCCCTTCCGTCGCTCTCGACTCTGCGCTCGCTGGCGAGCGACCTGCCCAGCACGGCCATGTCGGCGACCGGCGTGCTCGCGAGCGCTCTGCGTGATATCGCGGGCCGCGACGTGATCGACCTCGAGAGCCTGCACGACGTCGTGGCGTTCGCGTATCGCGTCGCGGACCTGCGCAGCCGCCACGGCTCGGGCGACTATGTCGTGGATGAGTTCGGGTTCGACCCCGACTTCACCAACGCCATCGTGCCGCTCGTGCGCCTGGTGTACCGACGGTACTGGCGGGTCGACACAGAGGGGCTCGAGCATCTCCCGCGCTTCGGCCCTGCGCTGCTGGTGTCGAATCACTCGGGCGTGCTCCCACTGGACGGCGCCATGATTGGTCTCGCGGTGCATGAGCACCTGGATCGCTTCACGCGTCCGCTGATCGCGACGTGGTTCGGCTCGCTGCCGGTGCTCTCGTGGTTCCTGCGCCGCACCGGCGGGACGCTCGGGCATCCCGACGACACCATGCGTCTGCTCGGCAACGGCGAGCTCGTGCTCGTGTTTCCCGAGGGCGTGCGCGGCACAGGCAAGCTGTTTCGCGAGCGCTACCGCCTGCGTCGCTTCGGCCGCGGCGGCTACGTCGAGATGGCGCTTCGAGCGCGCGTCCCGATCATCCCGATATCGGTTGTCGGTGCCGAGGAGATCTACCCGATGATCGCGGACCTGCAGCCGCTGGCTCGCATGCTCGGCTTCCCGTACTTCCCGATCACGCCGACCTTCCCGCTGCTCGGTCCGCTCGGGCTGCTGCCGCTGCCCACCAAGTGGAGCATCCACTTCCACGAACCCGTCGCCACAGACGCGATGGCGCCTGACGCCGCGGACGACCCGGCGCTGGTCATGCAGCTCAACGACCAGGTGCGCGACACGATTCAGGCGGGCCTGATCGAGCAGCTGCGCGACCGCCGCTCAGTGTTTCGCGGCTGATTCGCGCACGAGGCGTGCGGAGAGCGCCCGCTCTCGCGGGCGCTCTCTCGCAGCGACGGAAGGTCTAGAGGTTTTGCGCCTGCGAGATCAGGTCGTTGGCCTGTTGGGTCAGCGCCTCGGCCTGGTTGAGGTTCAGGTTCTGACCGCTGAACTCGACGCCGTCGAGCAGCGTCTCGATCTGTGCCGCCAGCGAGTCGCGCTGCCCGTCGAGTGTCGTGAGCTCGTTCTCGATGGCCTTGTACGTCGACTGGCTGGCCGACGTGTCCTCCAGCGCTGTTGTCGACGCCCGCAGCGTCGCCTGACCGAAGGTGCCGACGTCGGCGCTGAGCTGCTTGTACGCGGTCTCCAGGCTCACCAAGTCCTGGTACCGCTTCTGATCCTTGGATGAGTTCGCCAGGAAGGAGTGGGCCACGTCCTCGACGAGCACGCGCCCGTCGCTGGTGTAGTCGTCGTGCAGCCCGACCAGTGACAGGATCGTCGGCCGGATGTCGGTCTCGTCCGCCCAGGTGGTCGCGTCCACACCGCGCGCGGTCACGCCCGGTCCGACGAACGCCGCCCAGTTGTTGTTGATGTCGTTGCCGGCGTCCCCGTGGTTCCAGGCAAACGCCGGGTCGACGACCACGCAGTGCTGCGGATCCGGTGGGACGGTGTCGGACTGCGTCGCCGATGGGGCCGAGCACGTGCTGCCACCCTTGAAGATGAAGAAGTCGGGATTGGCGAAGTCCGTGAACGTAGGCATCCGGTTTGGATCGCCGGTGTCGAAGTGCAGGACGCTCTCCTCGACCTGATCCGCGAGGTAGTTCGTCACCGGGACGACTCCGCCGGTGTCGTTGTTCGCGTACGTGTCGGCGGCGAGCAGGCCGCCCATCTGTTGCTCGAGCGTGCGCGCCTCACCTCCGCTCGGTGGCGGGTTGCCGTTGACATAGACGTTCACCGCGGAGTCCGAGTGCACCTGGTACGTGCTGCCGCTGACCGCAGCAGTCTTGTACTGCTCGGTGAGCAGGCCGTTGACGTTGAGGCTCACCTCGCCCAGCGTGCCCTTGGCATAGCTGCAGGGAGTGGCGACACCGTCGCACCCCGTTGGAGTCGGATGCTGCGTGCCGGTGAAGTGGTCGCCCTCGTCAGAGCTGATCTCGAAGAGCGTGTTCTGCGGCGTGATGCCGTCGGCCTGCAGGCGATCGAAGAAGTCTTGGAAGCCCTCGTCGAACGCCTGGAGCTGCTGGGTGTACGCCGGCTGACCAGGTCCGTACGCGCCGGTGCCGTTCACGTTGTCGGCGTGTGCGTCCTCGATGTACCCGTAGGTCACGGGAACTCCGTGCTCCTGCATCGCGGCGACATAGCCGAGCGTCTGCGCCGGCGTCGGGTCGAAGCCGGCGAAGCCGCAGTACGACGGCCCAACACTCGTGTCCAGCATCGGGTTGCCGTCGAGGTCGTTGACGCAGACGCCGTTGCTGGTGGTCGTGGTGCCGCCGACGGCCGGGCCGACGTTGATGTTGCCGTACAGCGCCTGATAGCCGCTGTACCCGCCGGGCTCGTCGGGAAGGCTGTCGGTCGCCGCGTTCGGGTTGTCGTGGCAGACGGACGACGATGTCTTGGCGCAGTGCACTGCGATGCCCTGGTAGTTGGCATTGGCGAGGGTCGGGTTCGCGAGAGCCAATTGCGACTGCGCGCTGCCCGCCCCGTAGATTGCCTTGAGGTCGGGGTTGGCACTCTCCACCTCGAGGTTCGCGGTCGAGTACGCACCGACGTCGCATCCGGCTCGCGTGTAGGGCACCCATGGGGCGGGCGCGTTCTTGCCGGCCGGCGTCACCATGCTCGGCGCGGTGTCGCTGGTTGCGCCGAAGGCGGACACGGGATCCGTCCAGTACACGAACGAGTTCGCGCCGACGCTGCCGCCGGCGGTCGTGCCGTTGGTCCCGTCGTTGTACACGCGGTAGCTGTTCGATACCGGCTGCCCGTGCTTGTCACCGTAAACGCCGGTCAGCGTGGTCACGATGTCATCCGCGGTGTGTGCGATCAGCGGCGTGTGCATGTCCGAGAGCAGCACACCGTTGTTCTCGATGAAGTTGAGGAGATGCGGCATCTGCTCGAGGTCCGACGGCACGCTGGGGTTGTCGCGCGTGAAGTGCACGTTGTCGAACACGAGGTTGATCACGTGCGACACCTGCCCGCTCGGGGTGCTGAGGACGCAGGACGACGTCGATGGCGGCTGCGCGTGCGCAACGCCCGCGCGTGTCACGCCGAGTGTCGTGCCGACGGTTGCGACGACCGCAGTGGTCACCAGCCCCGCGACGCGACGGCGGCGCGTCCGCACCACCTGTTCCCGAGAGCGCTCTGCAGCCATCCGTCACCTCCTGAAAGGGCGAGCAGCCCACAACGGACCCGCGGTCACGTCCGCGCCCCTGGGCGAACGGGATCCTACGGAGCGGCTGATTAACCTCTCGCTCGCGACGCGTTGTGAAGGTGTGATGACCTGGGGCGTGTTTGCAGCGGCCCACTAGATGTTGTGGCGTAAGCTTTGTTGGCACACCAGATGGTGCGTCAGGGTGGGCGTCGACACCCTACTGTTTGGTAAACTTCCGAAATGGAGTTGGAGCTGGGCCGGGCGAAGAGAGCGCGGCGGGCCTACGGCTTCGACGAGGTGGCGCTGGTGCCGGGGAGCGTCACGATCAACCCCGAGGAGATCGACGTCACGTTCTCGCTCGACGGCACCCGGTTGCCCATCCCGTTTCTTGCTGCAGCGATGGACGGCGTCGTCGATACCGCCTTCGCCACCGAGATGGGCCGCCTCGGCGGGCTCGCCGTTCTGAACCTCGACGGCGTTCAGACACGCTACGAGGAGCCGGACGCGGTGCTGCGCGAGATCGCGGAGGCACCGCCGGACACCATCAACACCCTGCTACAGCGCCTCTACATGCAGCCCGTCCAGGACGGGCTCATCGGGCAGCGCATCGAGGAGATCAAGCGCGCCGGGGTCCCGTGCGCGGTGTCCACGGTGCCCGCCCACGCTGAACGGCGCGCTCCGATCGTGCAGGAGGCCGGCGCGGACGTTCTCGTGGTCCAGGGAACTGTGCTCACGGCGCGGCACCGCAGCCGGTCGTACCGCCACCTCTCCTTTAACGACCTGACCGCCTCTCTCGACATCCCGGTCATCGCCGGCAACTGCGTCGACTACGCCACGGCACTCGAGCTGATGGACACCGGGATCAAGGGGCTGCTCGTGGGCGTCGGCCCCGGCGCGGCATGCACGACGCGGGCGGTCCTCGGCGTCGGTGTCCCGCAGGTCACCGCGACCAGCGACTGCGCCGCCGCCCGTGACGATCACATGCGCCGCAGCGGCGAGCGCGTGGCGATCATCACCGACGGCGGGATGCGGCTCGGTGGCGACGTCGCCAAGGCATTTGCCAGCGGAGCCGACGCGGTGATGATCGGATCGATCTTCGCCGCAGCGCGCGAGGCCGCAGGCCACGGCAACCACTGGGGCATGGCGACGCCCGATCCCAACCTGCCGCGTGGCACCCGCATCCGCACCGGGATCAAAGGCTCGCTCGAGGAGATCCTCTTCGGCCCCGCGCACGTCGACGACGGCAGCATGAACCTCGTGGGCGCGCTCAAGAGCGCGATGGGCGTGTGCGGCGCCAACACCATCCGCGAGTTCCAGGACACCGAGATGGTCGTCGCCCCGTCGATCAAGACGGAGGGAAAGACGGAGCAGCGGGCGCAGCACGTGGGCATGGGCGCGTGAGCGTCGCGGTCGAGACCGTCAGCGAAACGCCGACGCGCTCGACCGTGGCCCAGGACACCGTCCTGGTTCTCGACTTCGGATCGCAGTACAGCCAGCTGATCGCGCGGCGCGTCCGCGAGGCCAAGGTGTACTGCGAGCTGGTGCGCGGCTCGATCGACGTCGAGGAGATCCGGCGGCGCAACCCGCGCGGGCTCATCTTCAGCGGCGGGCCCGCCTCGGTGTACGCGGACAACGCGCCGCATCCGGATCCGGGTGTGTATGAGCTGGGTATCCCAATCCTCGGGATCTGCTACGGCATGCAGGTGCTCTCCGCCGACCTCGGTGGAGCCGTGGCCCCGGCAACGCGTCGTGAGTACGGACACGCATCGCTGGCGATCGACGCGCCGTCGGGCCTCTTCGATCGTCTGCCCCGCGAGCTCGACGTCTGGATGTCGCACGGCGACGTGATCACGCAGCTGCCACCGGGGTTTCAATCGATTGCGCACTCGTTGAACTCCCCGAGCGCGGCGATCGCCGGTCCCAACGGCCGCTTCGGCATCCAATTCCATCCCGAGGTGGCGCACACGCCCCTGGGTCGCGAGATCCTGCGCAACTTCCTGTTCGATGTCTGCGGCTGCGCCGGCACCTGGGAGCCGGAGTCGTTCATCGAGATGGCCATCGCCGATGTGCGGGCGCGCGTCGGCGGCGGTCAGGTGATCTGCGCGCTCAGCGGCGGCGTGGACTCGGCCGTCGCGGCAACGCTGGTGCACCGTGCGGTGGGCGATCAGCTCACGTGCGTGTTCGTTGACAACGGGCTCTTGCGCCGCGCGGAGGCCGACCGCGTCATCGACGTGATGACGCGACAGCGGCACATCCGGCTGCGCCATGTTGACGCCACCGACCGCTTCCTGACCGCGCTCGCGGGCGTCGCAGACCCCGAGGAGAAACGGCGGCGTATCGGAGCGACGTTCATCCGCGTCTTCGAGGAGGTCGCTGGGGAGCTGGGCGACATCGACTTCCTGGCGCAGGGGACGCTGTATCCAGACGTCATCGAGTCGACGTCGTACGACACGACAAACGCGCAGACCATCAAGACTCACCACAACGTCGGCGGCCTGCCGCCCGACCTCCGCTTCACGCTGGTGGAGCCGCTCCGCTACCTGTTCAAGGACGAGGTTCGTCAGGTGGGGATCGCGCTCGGGCTGCCCGAGGACATGGTGTGGCGCCAGCCGTTTCCCGGACCGGGGCTGGCGATTCGCATCCTCGGCGAGGTGACCCGCGACCGCCTCGAGACGCTGCGCGCCGCCGACTGGATCGTGATCGACGAGATCAAGCGCAGCGGGCTGTACCGCAGCGTCTGGCAGTCGTTCGCCATCCTCACGCCGCTGTCGTCGGTGGGCGTCATGGGCGATGGACGGACCTACGCCAACGTCGTCGCCGTGCGCATCGTGCAGAGCGATGACGGCATGACGGCAGACTGGGCGCGGGTGCCGTACGACGTCCTTGCCAGCATCAGCTCACGCATTGTCAACGAGGTGCAGGGTGTCAACCGCGTCGTCTACGACATCTCGAGCAAGCCGCCGTCGACGATCGAGTGGGAGTGAGCCGCATGTCTTGCTCGACGCGTCGTTCGTGCGGGTGCGGCACACACCCATGCGCGCGACACGCTGTCGAGCCGCTCGTCGCCTGAACCCGTGCGACCGCTGCACGCAAAGGGAGCGGCTCGCCGCTCGGTACTCGGCTCGCCCAGAGCTCCGACAGCGCGTGGCTCGCCTCCGTGACGGTCGCGGCATGGGTGCGTGCCACACCCGCTTGACACGCGTCGTACTGTCATGAGCTCCCCCTCGACATCGCGGCGAGTGCGCGATTGGTCGGACAACGCGGCTGAACACCTTGAACGTGGCAGTGTGCTGGTTCGATCTTCAGCGAGGCGAGCCGACATCGCACAACGCGTCCAACGCATAAGGCGCTGGTTATCCAGGGACGGCGGATGCCCCGGCGAGAGCGCAACGTGGTTTCCCGGCTTGGCTTAGTTCGCAGTCCAACCAAGTGGCGCGCCGGCCGCCTCCCACGTGATGCCGGCGTCAGTCGTGCGCACCAGCAGCGGACACGTGGGACCACCGTTGGAGTTCTCTTCAACCGCCCACCCGTCGCCTGATGGTAGAAACCACAGCGAGCTAATACCGTTGCCGTCCAAGAGGCAGGACGTGTGAGATCCCACGTCGGTCCAGGTGCGCCCGCCGTCGGTGCTCCGCTGGACACCTCCTCTATGGGCTCCCACAAGGGCGACGTCTTGCTCCGTCAGGGCGAGGCTACTGGCGTACCCGCCGAAGGAGATGTTCCCTACGGGCGGTGTGGCCAAGTTGTTTGCCCGATCCTGCCACGTCACGCCTGAATCGTTCGAAACGTACACTGCCTTGGGCCCCGAGCCGGCACCTCCGCCGCCGCCGCACAACACCCAAAGCGTTTTCCCGTCGCTACTCTGCAGGCTCGCAACGCCTATCGTGCATGGGAGCGGGTGATGCGCCCAGGATCGGCCGCCGTCGGCCGATACCAGAACCTGCGGTGTGAATGACAACGCAGGAGCGCTTTCGTATAGAAACACGGCGCCATTCCGGGCGACCGCGATTCCTATGGGAAACGGGTGGGTCTGGGCGTTGGAACCGGCACTGAAGGGGGGCTGGTTCGGCGCGGCTGTCCAAACGTCGGAGCCCACCTTGGAGCTGTCGAGCACGCACGCGTTTCCTGAGGGGTCGCAACCAGCCAGCGCCCATGCTGCCGTGGGTCCTGAGGCGACCGCAAACTCCGGGGAGGTGAACGAGTGCACCCAGGTATTCCCTGCGTCGTGGCTCTCGTAGATGCCTTCAGGTCCGGCGCCGACCCAAACGTTTCCGCCCTCTGCCCACACGCTTAGGCCGCCAACACTGGAAGGCGGTATCTCCGAGTTCTGTCCCAGCACGACCGCCGATGACCACGTGACGCCACCGTCTGTCGATGAGTCCACGAGAACGTTGCACATCTGCAGGCCACACGAGGCGCCTACCGCCCACCCGTGATCCGCATCCGCAAAGGTGACATCTGATACCACCAGCCGAGCTGCGGGGGCCGCCGATGGCGACGGCGACGGTGGTGTGGTCGCGAATGTGGGGAGTGTCGGCTTCTTCGCCGTCGGCGGCGCACTAACGTGCGACCCCCGGTGAAGCAGAATCAGCGTCGTCGGCGCACCGACCAGCAGGACCACAGCAAGCGCAATGGCGCCGCTTGCGAGGGGTGCTAGCCGCTGGCGGCGGTGGGCACCGCGCATGACGCGCTCCATCAAGCGATCGGCGCCGACAGGATTGCTTGCCCGGCGGATACGTTCGACGAGGTACGAACGCAGCTTCGTTTCAAACGTTTCGGGTTCTTTCATCTCAGCTTCTCCCGAAGGCGCCGGAGCGCGCGCGCAAGGTGTTGACGAGCCGACCCCGGACGGCAGCCCATGAGTTCCGCGCACTCATCGAGCGTGTACCCGTAGTGGTAGTGAAGAACGACCACAGCCCGTTGCCGGCGGCTCAATCGTTGGAAGGCCTCGTGCCACCGAATAGCCTCGTCGCCCCCGTCGAGCGACCCGGTGGCGTCGTCCGATATGCCTACTTCGCGAGCTCTACGTGTGCGAAGCCGTAGGGCATTGCGAAGGCTTTGGCGAACGCAGATCCGCGTGAGCCACGCCTCGCGCCGACCACTGTCGTCGCAACTGGTCCCACCGACGCCAGGCCGACAGCATCGCGTCTTGCACAGCGTCCTCGGCGTCGCGGGTATTCCCCAGGATCAAGGTGGCCACTGCGAGCATCCGTGGAGCTGCGGCGCCCAGTTCGCGAGCTGGTCCGTCCGCTTCCTTCGATCTCTCTTCCACGGGCAGCGTGAATGCCATCACCCCTTATGAGGCTTCGGACCTCGCGTTCGGTTGACAGGTCGGTGTCGTCAACCCTTCCCGGCCGCCGAGCACGAGCCCTGAGCCCTCAGGGCGAGCTGACGATTCCGCTGCGGAGGCAAGCATCGCTGACGAGGTCGAAGAAGTCATCCGGACCCATCATCGCCAAGACTTTGAACGCATCAGGAGCTCCACCTTGAGCATGGCAGCCGTTGCGGGCGATCACCGAGATGAAGGTGGCCGCCGCGGACACCACCGCCGAGGGTCCGTGGCGGACAGTGCTCTGAGTGTGTGAGGCATGCGTCGGTGCGCGAACTATCAGGCCGAAGTGCGTCGCCGCTTCTTGCCTCTGGCCACGTAGTCACTGAAGAGCTCTCTTCCGACGTCGCTCAGACTCCGCGACTCAGACGCAGCTTTCTTCTTCGCCTGCTCGAACAGTTCCGCTTCCATGCGGAACTGGACCCGCGGCGACGTGCCTTGACAAAGCGATGGTCGTCCGACTCGGCGTCGTTTGGCGCCCTTCAGGTCGTAGCCTGCCTCGGCCTCGTGCGCCAGTTTCGCTATGTCAGGACCGGTCAGCACTTTGCCGGTCTTCGTTCTCATGCCAATCTCCGGTAGAGCAACGCTTCGTTGTACTGACCCCGGTACGCCGCTCGCAACGTCATTGCGTGGATGACCAGCAACTCGCCGGCGTCGAGCGCGATTCCGACGATCTCGAGCGCACTCAGCCACGACGAACGCGATCTGAGCCTCGGTGACTCCGTGCTTGAACGCCGATTCGGTGAAACGGAGATCCACACTACGCTAATATTGTACGACAAAACCTTCGCGGAATGACACGTGCACCGATGAGGAGCGCAGGGCGAGCCGAGTGCCGAGCGGCGAGCCGCTCCCTTTGAGCGCAGTGGTGTCGCGTTTCTCGCGCGGCGACCGCGTCGGCCGCTCGTCCGGCCGCACGGATGCGTGCCGCGCTCGCCGACGACGACATCGCTGCCGCGAACTCATGCATGCTCCGGTGGTGATCGGCGGCGGATACTGGTCTGAGTTGCAATTGTTCGGGTGGGGGTGGCACATGCCCATGCCCGCGACGGTCACGGAGGCGAGCCACACGATGTCGGAGCTCAGGGCGAGCCGAGTGCCGAGCGGCGAGCCGCTCCCTTTGCGTTCGGCGGTCGCGCGAGCTCACGCGACGAGCGGCTCGACCGCGTGTCGCGCGGATGGGTGTGTGCCGCGCTCGCCAACGGACAAATCGCTGCTCAGATGAGAATCCTCATCGTCGGTGCAGGCGGGCGCGAGCATGCGCTCGCGTGGTGGTGCCGGCGCGGCCGTGACGACGTCGAGCTCATCGTGGCGCCGGGCAACCCCGGTACTGCGGACATCGCCGAGAACGTCGTTGCCGATGTCACCGATACCGCGGGCATCGCGCGTTTGGCACAGGAGCGCGAGGTTGACCTCGTCGTCATCGGCCCGGATGCAGCAGCGGCGGCGGGAGTTGCGGACGCGTGTGTTGAGAACGGCATCGCTGTGTTCGGGCCGAGCAAGGCGGCGGCGCGCATCGAGTCGTCGAAGACGTTTGCCAAGCGCCTGATGCGCGAGAACGGCATTCCGACCGCCCGCTGGATCGCCGGCGGCGCCTATGTCCGCGAAATGCTGTCGGCGTTCATCGAAGACCTTGACGGGCGCGTCGCCGTGAAGGCCGACGGGCTCGCGCTCGGCAAGGGTGTCACCGTGTGCGACAGCGTCGAACAGGCGGAGGCCGCGGTCACGGAATGCTTCGAGGGCCGTCGCTTCGGTGCGGCAGGCGAGAGCGTGGTTGTCGAGGAGCGCCTCGAGGGCCCGGAGGTGAGCGTCTTCGCGTTCAGCGACGGCACCAACATCCGCGTGCTGCCGGCGGCTCGCGATTACAAGCGCGCGTACGACGGCGACACGGGCCCCAACACCGGTGGGATTGGTGCGGTCTCACCGCCGCCCGGAGTTCCAGACGATTTCGTCGATAACGTCGCGGTGCCGGAGGTGCTGCAGCCGTGCATCGACGCGCTCCGCAAGCGAGGCATGCCCTTCGTCGGTTGTCTGTATGCCGGACTGATGCTCACCGCTGACGGCGTGAGGGTCGTCGAGTTCAACGCGCGACTCGGCGATCCCGAGGCGCAGGTGGTGCTACCGCTCGTCGACGAGGACGGGGCGGATCTGATGCTCGCAGCTGCCAGCGGAGCGCTGGAGCCGGGGCGGACGAAGGATAGGGGCGGAGCGGCCGCCGGCATCGTCGCTGCGGCCGCGGGCTACCCCGACGCACCGCGCACCGGTGACGTGATCACCCGTCTCGATGCGCTCGACCCTGGCGTGCTCGTGTTCCAGGCGGGGACGCGCCGCGGCACCGACGGCACGTTGCTCACGGCTGGCGGCCGGGTGCTCTGCGTTGTCGCGACCCGCCCGTCGTTGGAGGATGCGCGGGCGGTCGCGTATGAGAACCTCGCGCGCGTGCACTTCGAGGGGATGCAGTTTCGCGGCGACATCGGCGGTGCGCTGATGGCCGCATCATCCGAGGTCGCGCCGTGAGCGCCGCGCTCAGTGTGGGCATCGTCGTCGGCAGCGAGTCCGATCTGCCCGCGATGAAGCGCACCGGTGAGGTGCTCGACTCCTATGGCATCGGCTGGGAGATCGGCGTGATGTCAGCGCACCGCGCGCCGGACCTGGTTCGCGCCTACGCGCTCGCAGCCCCCAACCGGGGCATCCGGGTGCTCGTCGCCGGTGCCGGCGCGGCAGCGCATCTGCCGGGCGTCCTCGCCTCGATGACGACGCTTCCGGTCATCGGCGTGCCCCTCGCTGCAACGCCACTTGCCGGGTTCGACTCGCTGCTCAGCATCGTGCAGATGCCGCCGGGCATACCGGTGGCCACCGTCGCCGTCGGCGAGATGGGCGCGCGCAACGCCGGTCACCTGGCCGCTGAGATCATCGGCCTCATCGATCCTGGGGTCGCGGCCGAGGTGCTCAAGCAGCGCGCCGCGATGCGGGATAAGGCGCAGCCCCCAGAGGGGTTCGTCGCGAGTCCCTGAAACCATGCCGAGGCTCGAACTGGTGGAGACGTCGCTGCGCCACGGGCAGCAGGCGCTCCTCGTCAGCCGCCTGCGCCGGCGTCACGCGGTCGCGGTCGCGGAGCAGCTCGACCACTGCGGGTTTGCCGCGCTCGACGTCTTCGGCGGCGCCACCTTCGAGGCCTCGCTGCGCTTTCTGGCCGAGGATCCCTTCGAGCGGCTGCGCGCGCTTCGCGCCGCCGCCCCGATAACCCCCCTGATCGGCCTCATCGCCGGGCAGTCGCTGGTCGGCCACCGGCAACAGCCGGACGACGTCGTCGACGCCTTCATCGCCGCGGCAGCTGCTGCCGGCATCGACATCTTTCGCTGTTACGACCCGCTCAACGACGTGCGCAACCTGACGCGGTGCGCCGCCGCCGTGGCAGCGGCCGGCCGTCAGGCGGAGGGCGTGATCGTGTACAGCGAGGCGCCGACGCACGACATCGGCCGCGTCATCGGCACCGGGAGGGCGCTGCTGGACGCCGGCTTCGCGAGCCTCTGCCTGCTCGACCCGCTCGGGGTGCTCGTCGCCACCCGCGCTGCAGAAACCGTGAGCGCCCTGCGGGAGGCGACGGGCGTCGCCGTCGCCGTGTCGATGGTGGCCCAGACCGGACAGGCCACCCTGGCCTCGTACCTCTCGGCGCAGGCGGGTGCGAATCGCGTCGACGTCGCACTCTCGCCGCTCGCCGGTGGCGCTTCGATGCCGGCCGCCGAGGCGGTCATCGCCGGCTTCGGTGGCAGCGACGTCGATCCTGGGCTCGACCTGGCCGCCGTCGCGGAGACGGCCCTCACGCTGGAGCAGGTGCTCGTCGGGTACGGCGACGTGGCTGACCCGTTCGCCATGCGCCTCGACACCTCGGCGCTGCGCGGCCTGCTGCCGCCGTCGGCGATGGGCCATGCGCTTGCCGAGCTGCGCTCACGCGACGATGTCGCGCGCCTCGGCGAGGTCGAAGCCGAGCTCGCCCGTGTTCGCGCCGAGCTCGGGTACCCGCCGCTCATGACCTCGATCGCGGAGATCCTCGCCACCCAGGCCGTCTATAACGTGTGCGACGGCGACCGCTACGCAACGGTCAGCCAGGAGATAAAGGACTACTGCCTCGGGCTGTACGGCGAGCCGCCGTACCCCATCGATCGCGAGGTCCGCCGCTTGGTGAACGGCCGCGAGGAGGCGATTACGTTGCGTCCGGCGGATCTGCTGGAGCCCGCGCTCCCCGAGGCTCTGCGCGCGCTGGCGCGCGAGGGCGTCCCGGCGCCGAGTGCGGAGGCGCTCGTCACCTTCGCGCTCTTCCCCGACGAGTATCTGGCACTCGTCCGAGGCGAGGCGGTGGCTGAGCGACTGGCGAGTGACCCGGCGCCGGCGCCTGAGCCCGCCACGGCCGGGGCAGCCCCCGAGCCGTTGCCGGAGGGAGCGGCCGCGTCGGCCGAGCCGCCGGTGCCGCCGGTCCGCGAGCTCACGGTGGAGGTGGACGGCCAGTCC
>JBOHUE010000166.1:0-8807 GCA_050734185.1 Candidatus Dormibacteria bacterium
CTGCAGCACCTGGCTCACGCCCACGCTTGCCGATACCATCTCTCGACACCCCGCTCTCGCACGAGGGCGGACCATCTACCCGCTGGTGACTCTCACAGAGGGTGGACCAACAAACGGGGTCCGGTCACTGCCGTAGGTACTTGATCCCGGCTTCATCGTACGGGCGAGGGCGGATTATCCAGAGCGCTGTGGCTGCGGCTAGGAGGAAAGCCGCTAATGCTCCGATGATGAGTTGAATCTCCGGAGTGCCGAGGGCCACCTTCTCAGACTGCTTCGCGAACGCGGCTAGGCCAAAGAGCAACGTGGCAACGACGCCGGAGGTCGTTATAACGGCGAGGCTACGCTGCTCAAGCGAAGCCTTCGAGACGCGCTCCTCGGCAAGCGCGTCCTCGATGAGCTTCTGATGCGAAGAACCTGCCACAGAGCCGAGCGAGGGCGGATTGGGCTGGGGGGTGAGGGTCATGCCGCGCCTCCGTTATTACAGGCGGCAGCTTGTCTCTCGATCCAGTTACCCGCCGCCTCTCTCTCGCCGCTCGCGCTCCTGCTCAATGCGGCGGCGCTCCTCGGCCTCGCGCAGTCGCCGCTCCCGCTCGGCTTGCTCCCGTTCTCGCTGCTTGTTGACCCGGTCAGTCTCCCGCTCGCGATCGTCGTCCTGGGACACGGCCGGAAGGGTAGGCTCCCCGAGGGCTGGGAGTCCAGCCCCGCAACCCCGGTTTCAAACTGACCCACTACCGACTAGTGAGACGCCTGGTCGGTTGACGCGGACCAGTCGTACCCCTGGCAAACCCAGGAATCCGCTCCGGACAGCCTCGGCTCGAAGGATGTCTCCCGGCTGGCAACGCACGCGCCGCGGCGGAAACCAAGGCAGCCCGCGTAGCCCGACGGTAATTTCTCCATCGGAGGCAATCGTCAAACGCGCGAACGGCCATGACGCGTTTACTCCACTTGGTCCGCACATGCCGCCGGTGAACGTCGAGGCTGCTACCACAGCAGGGTAAGCGGACGGGACATCATCGAATCATCCGAGCATCCGCAACTGTCTACTCGAAGTCTGGTTACGACGACGGGTAGGCATACGGTCCGGCTGTGGTGGAACGTGTTGAACGGCTGAGCGGCCTCCGGCGGGAGGGAGGCCACATCCGGAGGGCTGACCTTCACGGACCCGAGCCACGTGTCCTCGGAGCTCTCGGCGAGGGGAGTGCAAGGTGCGGCCCGCAGCGCGGGCCGACACCGTGGTTAGCCCGCAGCGATGTGGCTTCCCTCCAGCAAGAGAGCTGCTCAGCCAGTCACCAGCTGGCATCAGATCGGTCCGATGCCGCTCGCAGCGCGTCGATGACCGCAGGCTCGTAGTCGGCGAGGTCCGCCGCGATGCGGATGCTCTCCACGCGGTCCTTCGCGGTGGCCAGCTCCACCTCGTGCAGGCCGAGGTGGCCACGCACCGACGGCTTTCCGTTGAACTTCTGCAGCGGCTCGCGCCACTTCTGGCGCAGCGCGTGCGGGGAGAGCTCGCCGGCCTTGACCTTCCAGCCCCCGGTCCGGTCCGGCCCGAGCCGGAATCGCAGCGCAATCCGACCGGCCTTGGCGCACTGCTCGCACCGCCCGTAGCGCTCGTCGGGGATCTCCGGACGCTTGAGACAGACCCGGCACATCCAGCGAGGATACACAGCGCGTTCGGGGCGATCGCCGGCTGCGCTCTGGCATTGACAAACACACTCTGGCGTACGTAACGTGGACAACATGAATGTAGAAGTCCGTGCCACGGGTCTGCGGGCAATGCGCGATCGTCACCACCTCACGCAGCGCGAGCTCGCGAGGCGTCTTGGCGTGACGCAGAACTACATCCCCGCTCTCGAGGCTGGCACCCGCAATCCGGGTCCGAAGCTGCGCCAGTCGCTGATGCAGCTGTTCAACTGCGACTTCGAAGACCTGTTCCTTGTGGTGATGGTCAATCCTGTCGACCACCGCGAGCAGATCTTGAAGCCGGAGCGCGAAGCCCAAGCGATGTAGCTCGGGCGGGCTGGCACCCGTCCGTAGAATCGGCCTGGTGGGTGACGCCGATCGGTTGCTGCTCGAAGGCATGGAGTTCTTCGGCCACCACGGCGACCTGGCCGCGGAGCGCGAGCTGGGCTCACGGATCTATGTCGATGTCGAGATCGCGCTCGACCTCAGCGTCGCCGGCCACAGCGACCGTCTCGAGGACACGCTCGATTACGTCCACTGCTTCGAGCTGGTGCGCACGGTGGTCGAGGAGGCGCAGCACAGGCTGCTCGAAGCGGTCGCCGAGCGTCTCGCCGACGCGCTGCTGGCGCAACCGCGTGCCATGAGCGTGCGCGTGCGCGTGGCCAAGCAGCCGCCGATCCCGGGCGGCATCTCACGCGTTGCGGTCGTGGTCGAGCGCGCCCGGGCGGGGTCGGCATGAGTGCAGTGATCATCGACGGCCGCGCCGTGTCCACGCGCCTGCGCGAGGAGCTCGAGGCCGAGGTCTCCGAGATGACCGGAGCCGGGCTCCGGCCACCGGGCCTGGCTGTGGTCCTCTGCAACGACAACGAAGCTTCTGCCGTTTATGTCCGAAACAAAGGACGCGCCGCGGAGCGCGCCGGCATGCGCTTCCAGCTGCACACGCCGCCGCTCGACAGCAGCACGGCCGCGCTTGTGTCGCTAGTCCACGACCTCAACAGCGACCCGGGCGTCGATGGCATCGTGGTGCAGTTGCCGCTGCCGGCGCAGGTCGACGCCGAAGCCGTGAGCGACGCCATCGCGCCCGACAAGGACGCCGACGGCTTTCATCCGCTCAACTTCGGCCGTCTGGCAGCGGGGCACGCGCCTCTCGTCGGGCCGGCAACGCCGCTCGGCTGCATGGAGCTGTTGCGCGCGTACGACATCCAGATTCGCGGCAGCCGCGCGGTGGTCATCGGTCGCAGCGCGCTGGTCGGGCGGCCCATGGCCGTGCTGCTCACCAACGCGGACGCCACCGTCACCGTGGCGCACTCGAAGACGCGCGACCTCGCTGCGGTGTGCCGCGAAGCCGACATCCTCGTGTCGGCGATAGGACGGCCACGGAGCGTCGACGCGAGCTTCGTCAAGCCGGGTGCGTGCGTGGTCGACGTCGGCACCACGCCCGAGAACGGCACCGTGGTCGGCGACGTCGACCGTGCCTCCGTGGAGCCGGTGGCCGGCTGGCTGACGCCCGTTCCAGGTGGAGTCGGGCCCATGACCATCGCGATGCTGCTGAGCAACACCGTCACGCTCGCGCGCGCCCGTCGCGCCCGGGTCGCGGTCCACCGGTAGGTCGCAGGTGGCGGACTTCTCCATCCGATGGTCGGCGCTCGAGGCGCGCAAGCCGTACGCGTCGCCGTTCGGCGTGACGTTCATCGGCGACGGCGACGAGGAGCTCGGTGGCATCGCGGTCAACGGCTCCGACCTTCTGTACTACCGCCACTTTCAGCAGGCGGTCCTGCGTCTCGCGGGCGAGGTCTTCTGCGTCGACGTGGTCGACGTCTCACCCGACCCGCAACTCGCGTGGCTCGATGTGCTGGGCGCGCGCCTTCCGTTGCTGGAGACGCTCGATCTCCGCCCGGAAAGCTATCTCGACGAACGCGCGCACGAGCGCCACTTTCGCTTCGTGCTCGAGGGCTTCCCCGGCGGCGACTGCTTCGTCGACAGCACCGTCGTGGTGGACTATCAGGAGCTGCAGGCAGCCGTGGCGCATCTGAGCGGACGGTTGTACCGGCATCCGATTGTCGAAGCTGTCGACGACCCGGAGCGCCGTCGCTCGACGTGGCTGGCCGCGCTGCGCTCGCTGGTGCAGCGACCGTCCCGCGACGATCGGCTCGCCGAGGTCTGGCCGTGGTGACCGGCGCGACTCCCTACGAGCGTGTGAGCACCATGCTCGATTCGATTTCCTGGCGCGGCATCAAGCCGGGGTTGGAGCGCACCCGCGCACTGCTGCGTCAGCTGGGTGATCCGGACGTCGGTCTGCGCGGCATCCTCGTCGCGGGGACCAACGGCAAGGGCTCGGTGTGCGCCACGGTCGAGTCGGTGGCGCGCGCCGCGGGGCTGCGCACGGTGCTGCTCACCAAACCGCACCTCTGGTCGTATACGGAGCGCTTTGTCGCGGACGGGCGCCAGATCAGCGAGGAAGGCTTCGCCGCCCTGATGGGTGAGATGTTCACTGCGGCCGAGGCGCTCCCGGCGGACCTGGAGCCGACCGCGTTCGAGATGCTCACCGCCGCCGGCATCCTGTTCGCCGCGCGCGCCGCCCCGGACATTGTCGTCTGCGAGGTGGGCGTCGGCGGGCGTCTTGACAGCACCAACGTGCTGGACCTCGGTGTCGCCGTGGTGACCAACGTCGACTTCGATCACCGCGACCTGCTCGGCGACACAATTGAAGCGATCGCCAGGGAGAAGGCCGCAATCATCAAAGCCGGCGATCTCGCGGTGACTGCGGCGCTGCCGCCTGCGCTGGATGAGATCCGTGCGCGGGCATCAGACGTTGGTGCTCAACTTGCCGTCCTGGGTGTCGACATTCCCGCCGGCGGCACTTCTCGCGGCTGGGACGGCGTGCGCGTCCGCACCGTGTTCGACGCTGAGCCCATCTCGGTCAACGCGCCGCTCCTCGGCGACCATCAGGTGGCCAACGTGGCCACAGCCGTCGTCACGTGCGATGCGCTGCACGCGCTGGGGTGTGCAATCGACAGCAGCGCTGTGGTGGCAGGCTGCGCCGCCGTACGGTGGCCCGGCCGGTTGCAGTGGGTCGCAGGCGAGCCCGGCTGGCTCGTGGATGGCGCCCACAACGGAGCGGCCATGAGAGCGCTGGTCGACGCGGTGCTGCAGCTCCTCGCGGACCGGCGTGTGGTGCTGCTGTTCGGCGTTCTGCGAGACAAGGAGCGCGCGCCGATGATCAGCGAGCTGCGCCGCATGCGGCCGGCGGCGACCGTGATCACTGCTCCCGAAGCCGAGCGAGCGCTGCCGGTAGAGGAACTGACGTCGGAGTTTCCCGGCGCGACTGTGGCGCCCGACATCGAGCGAGCGATGACCGCCGCAGCACGACTCGCGGGGCGCGAGGGCGCGGTGGTGGCATGCGGCTCTCTGTACCTCGCCGGTGATGTGCTCCACCGGCTGGGTGCTCTCTGAGCGGCGCTCAGGCCGCGAGTACAGCCTGCAGCTTGGCCTCGAGCGCGGGCTTCGGCTGATAGCCGACGATCCGCTCCTCGGCCTTGCCGCCGCGGAAGAGCATCAGCGTCGGGATGCTCATGATGCCGAACATCCCCGGAGTGATCGGGTTGGCATCGACGTCCATCTTGGCCACGATCACCTGTCCGTCGTATTCCTGCGCGAGCGCCTCGACGATCGGCGCGATCATCTTGCACGGCGAGCACCACGCCGCCCAGAAATCGACGAGGACGGGAACGTTCGCGTCGAGCACCTGCTCCTTGAAGCTGGTGTCGGTGACGGTGATCGGTGCTGCCATGGGGTGCTTTCTCCTAGTCGCTGGTGCTGCCTGACGCGGCGCCCTTGGAGGTGCCGCTGGTCGAACCGGTGTCGGTCGTGCTTGTCTTCGCGGAGTCGCCGCTGGTGCTGGGGGTGCTCGACTTGCTCTTGCTCTTGCTCTCGCTCTCGCCGGAGCCGTTGCTGTCGGGCTTGCCGCGCCGGTTGTCGGTCGCGTAGAAGCCGGAGCCCTTGAAGACGAGCCCTGCGGGGAAGAACTGACGTTTGCCCTCGCCGCCGCATGTCGGGCAGGCGGCCACCGGCTCATCGGTCATCTTCTGCCACACGTCGAACTCGCGGTCGCAGGCGTTACAGCGGTATCCGTACGTGGGCATCCTTCAACTTCCTACCCGACGCTCGCGGTGCCCAAACCCAACTGTCACACGGGGTGCAGCGCGAGTCCCGTCGGGACCTTCGGATAGAAGTATGTCGACTTCTGGGGCATCACCTCTCCGGCGTCGGAGACGGCGATCACCTCGGCGATGGTCGCGGGCTGCACGCCGAAGCCCAGGACGGCCTCACCGCGACCCACCGCGGCATCCAGCTCAGCGACGTCGCGGGTGTACGCGAGCGCGCCGGCGCGGATGGTCTCGACGCTGACCCCGGCGGGTGCCAGCACCTCGGTCTCGAGCACCGTGACGTCGAGACCGGCACGCGGCGAGGCGGCAGGCCGGCGCGGGCGGTGCAGCACCGCGGCGCCCTCTGCTGCCGTGGCGGCAAACGCATGCCGGTCGGCTCGCAGCGCGGTGGCGCGTTCGAACGCCGCGGCCGCGTCGTCGGCACGCTCGAGCTCCCACGCGTCGTCCAGCCGGGCCCACAGGTCGTCCAGGCTGAAGGCGACGCCGTCCCGAGGACGGACCAGCCGGTGCGTGGGGAGGATCGTGAGGTCGGGATCGGCGGCGTCGGACAGATAGACGAGGCTCCACCGGAATTCGGCGTTGGCCGGCGCGTCGAGCTCGGCGGCCGCTCGCTCGGCGTGATACGCCGCGTTGGTCTCGAAGCGGTGGTGTCCGTCTGCGATGTAGAGCCGCGCTTCCGTGAGCTTCTCCGTCAGCGCGGCGGCCGGCGCCCCGGGCACGACCCAGAGCAGGTGCTTCTCCGATCCGAACTCGCCGTCGGTGCGGCCACCCAGGAGCGCAGGCTCGCCGGTCAGCGACGCGATCGCCGCGTCGAGCGACACTCCCGACCAGACCGCGAATACCGGGCTCGTCTGCATGCGGATCGCACGGAGCAGCGCCATCCGGTCCTCCTTGGGCCCGCGGAGCGTGCGCTCGTGGGGCAGCACCTCCGAGCGATCCCATGGCTCCGCGGGAACGATGGCGAGCAGCCCGCGGCGGTGGCGGATGACGCCGTCCGGGAGTTGGAACTCGTGGTCGTGGACATAGACGACGGGTCCCGCCTCGCGTTCCAGCACGCCGAGTTCGAGCCACGAGCTGAGGAACGTGGCCGCGCGCGTATAGCGGTCGTTGCTTCCGGCGACATCCTCGGGGTACGAAGCGCCGAAGTCGATGCGCACGATGTTGCGCAGGTTGCGCGCGTACAGCGCATCGCGCTGCGCATCGTCGATCACGTCGTACGGCGGCGCCAGCACACCGCCGAGGCGGACATGCTCTGGGTTGTAGCGGAGACCCGTGAAGGGCCGGACGCGCGCCGGCCCGCGTCTCAGAGCTGCACCTGACGCAGTCGCTCGAGGTGCGCGGTGGTGCGGATCTCCTCCAGCAGCTCGGTCGAGACCGGGTCATCGACCTGCATGAGCATGACCGCAAGCCCGCGGGGCTTCTCGCGGCCCAGCTCGATGCCCGCGATGTTGATGTCGTTTCTGGCCAAAAGGCTGGAGACGGCGGCGATCACGCCGGGGCGGTCCTGGTGTGTGACCACGAGGTAGGTGCCGGCCGGCTGCATGTCGACGCGAAAGTCGTCAATGCGCGTGATGCGCGGTTCGCCCTCGAGCTGGGTGCCCGCGATGCGCAGCCGCTCCGCCCCCAGCACCTCGACCAGAAGCGGTGCGTCGGGGTCGAGAGGGCGGGTGGTGTGGCGCTCGTCGACGTCGACGCCCAGCGACTTCGCGACGAGCTTGGCGTTGACCTGGTTGACCCGCGTCTCGGTGAAGTGCGCGAACAGCCCGCGGAGGACGTGGCTCGTGACGATGGTTGTGTCGTAGTCGGCGAGCTCGCCCGCGTAGCTGACCACGACGCGCCGGAGGCCGCCGCCGCTCAGCTGCGCCGCCAGCGAGCCGATGTGCTGCGCCAGCTCAAGGTAGGGCCGCAGCTGCTCGAGCTCCTCCGGCAACACCGTCGGCGCGTTCACCGCGTACCGGGGCGAGCCGCCCTGCAGGTATTCGACGATCTGATCGGCGACGTCGTACGCGACGTTGACCTGCGCTTCGCGAGTGCTTGCGCCGAGATGCGGCGTGAGGACGATCTGCGGCACCGCCAGCAACGGGTTGTCCGCTGCCGGGGGCTCGCTGGTGAAGACGTCGATGGCGGCGCCGGCGATGTGGCCGCCGCGGATCGCGTCGGCGAGCGCCTGCTCGTCGATGATGCCGCCGCGGGCGACGTTGATGAGCCGCGCGCCGGCGCGCATGCGGCCCAGCTCGGCGGCGCCGATGACGCCGCGGGTGGCGTCGGTCAGGGGCACATGCACCGTCAGCACGTCTGATTCGGCCAAGAGCGTCTCGAACTCGACGAGCTCGGCACCCGCCTGGGTCGCGCGCTCCGCGGTGACGAGCGGGTCATGCGCGATGACGCGCATCTGCAGCCCCGAGCTGGCCGTCCGCGCCACCTCGAACCCGATCTTGCCCAGCCCGAGCACGCCCAGCGTCTTGTCGCGCAGCTCCATGCCCATGAACTTCGAGCGCTCCCAGCGCCCCGCGTGCAGCGACTGGTCGGCGACCGGGATGTTGCGCACCAGCGCCATCATCATCGCGACTGCGTGTTCCGCGGCGGCAATGGTGTTCCCCGTCGGCGCGTTGAGCACGAGGATGCCGTGCCGCGTGGCGGCCTCGAGGTCGATGTTGTCCACACCGACGCCGGCGCGGCCGACAACGCGCAGGCGCGTTGCCGCGTCCAGCACGTCGGCGGTCACCTTGGTCTCGCTGCGCACGACGAGGGCGTCGTACTCGCCGATGCGCTCGCGCAGCGCCTCCGGAGCCAGCCCGGTGGCGACGTCCACCTCACCGGCGGCGCGCAGCCGGGTCACGCCGTCGTCGGCGATCGGGTCGGCGACGAGGATTCTGGTCGCGGTCTGCAGTGCGCTGGCCGGTGCGGTGGCGACCGTCACCGCACGCCGGCGGGCTCGGCGGCTGCCGCGGGCTCCTCGCG
>JBOHUE010000167.1:0-7779 GCA_050734185.1 Candidatus Dormibacteria bacterium
CCTCGCCGCCGGGGTGGTCGCGTTCATGGTCGGGCGGCGCGACTGGCGCGGGCTTGCGGGCGCCGCCGCCGGCGCGGCTGTTGTTGCCGCCGGCGGATTGGTGACCGCGGGACCGGCGGCGACATCCGGCTTCGTTCACGCCCTGCTGCAACCTGAGAACTCACCCCCGGCGCAGATGCAGGGCGTCAGTGGCCTCATCGGCTCGCTGTTCGGTGGCGGCCTGGGCCCCTACGCGGTCTCCCTGCTGCTCGGTGGCGTGGCTGCGCTCGTGGCGGGCTGGCTCGGCGCGATCACCCGTCGCCGCAGCGACCTGCTCGAGCCCACACTCCTCGGGGCCGCAGCGCTCTCGCTCTGGGCGTCGCCCCACCTCCTCGGACACGACCTCGTGATCCTGGCCCCGCCACTCGTCGCGACGCTCGCCTGGGCGATGACCCGCGAGGTAC
This sequence comes from Candidatus Dormibacteria bacterium, assembly GCA_050734185.1. GTDB lineage: Bacteria > Chloroflexota > Dormibacteria > Aeolococcales > Aeolococcaceae > JAFALX01. The sequence continues at coordinate 444 of JBOHUE010000167.1, forward strand.
GGCAGGTGCGGGGCTGGCCGGGATCGCTGACCCTCAGCCTCGTCGCAGGGTGGGCCGCGCTGTCGATCGCCAGTGACCTCGACCTCGGTCAGAACGCGGTCGGCCTCCCCGGCCGCCTGACGCCGTGGGTGCTCCTCGCCGGCGCTGTGGCAATCGCCGTCAGGGTGTCAGCAGGTTCTCCAGGCCCGGCGTCAGCAGCCGAACGGCGAGGGTGGTCAGCTCTTCGGGAGTGACGTCCTCGTGGTCGCGCCACCAGCGTGCCAGCGCCTCGATGGCGCCGTTGACCGCGCCGGCCACGGCCAGGGTCCACCGCGCATCGCCGCCGCCCCCGGCTCGCTCTGCAGTGCTCGTCATCAGGGCCGCAACCAGCAGGTTCTGACGATCGCGCATGGCAGCGGCATCGGCGGCGAACGGGCCCGGGTCGAGCGCGAGCGCCTCCCACAGCCGGCGGCGCTCGGCCACGTAGCGGAAGAACGCGAGCGCGGCCGCGGCCACCTGGGCCCGCGGCTCCGCCTCGGCGTCGGCGGCACGTGCGATGCGGGCGGCGAGCTCGTCGGCCATGCGGTCGACGCAGCGCCGGTACAGGGCTTCCTTGCTGCCCACCAGCCCGTACACCACCGGCTTCGAGACGCCGACGCGGCGGCAGAGCTCGTCCATCGACGCGGCGGCAAAGCCGTGCTCGGCGAAGAGCTCCTCGGCGGCTGCGATCACCTGGCGCTCGCGCACCGCGCGGGGCACCCGCCCGTGGCGGTAGCGGCCCACCTCGAGATCGGGACCGGTTAGCGCGCTCATCTTGACGGCGCGAGGGTACCACGAGTAGGCTACCGGCGGTAGGTTACCGTGAGTATCACCCGCATCGAGAACCTCATCGTCGGCACCGGCTTCGCCGGCCTGGGCATGGCCATCCGCCTCGCTCAGGCAGGGCGCCGCGACTTCGCGCTCATCGAGCGTGCGGGCGAGGTCGGCGGCACGTGGCGCGACAACACCTATCCGGGGTGCACGTGCGACGTGCCCTCGAGCCTCTACTCGCTCTCCTTCGCTCCCAACCCGGACTGGAGCTGCACACATCCGCAGCAGCCGGAGATCCTGCGGTACCTCTGCGACTGCGCCGACCGGTTCGGTATCCGCCCCCACATCCGCTTCGGCGCCGAGCTGACGGGCGCGCGCTGGGACGAGGCCGCGGCGCGCTGGCTCGTCGAGACCACCGCCGGCACGTACGACGCACGCTTTCTCATCCTCGGCACGGGTGGCCTGAGCAGCCCGCGCATGCCGGAGATCGCCGGCCTCGACACGTTCCGCGGCACCCTGTTCCACGCCGGCGCCTGGCGTCATGACCACGACCTTGGCGGCGAGCGCGTGGCGGTCATCGGCACCGGTGCGTCGGCAATCCAATTCGTGCCCCAAGTGCAGCGTCTCGCGGCGAGCCTCAGCGTCTTCCAGCGCACCCCGGCGTGGGTGCTGCCCAACCCCGGCCGCCGTTTGCTTCAGGCCGAGCGCTGGCTGTCGCGCCGGGTCCCGGCGACGCAATCCGCGCGGCGCCTGGGGAGCTACGTGAACCACGAGCTCCTCGTCCTCGGCTTCGCATTCGACCCGCGCTTCAACGCGGCACTGGAGGTCGCCGGCCGCGAGCTCCTTCGGTTGCAGGTGCGCGATCGCGCGCTGCGCGCGCGACTCACTCCTCGCTATCGCCTCGGCTGCAAGCGCGTGCTGATTTCGAACGACTTCTATCCGGCGCTGACGCGCACCAACGTCGAGCTGGTGACCGACGCGATCACCGAGGTGCGCGAGCACGACATCGTGACCGCCGGCGGACGCCGCCACGCCGTGGACACGATCATCGCCGGGACCGGGTACCACACCAGCGATGTCCCCGTGGCGCATCGGATCACGGGCCGAGGCGAGACGCTGGCCGCGCGCTGGGGCGGCAGCCCGCAGGCCTACCTCGGCACGTCGGTCGCAGGCTTTCCCAACATGTTCCAGCTCTTCGGCCCCAACACCGCCGTGGGCCACACGTCGGTCGTGTACATGATCGAAGCGCAGATCGAGTACGTGCTGAAGGCGCTCCAACTCGCGCAACGCGAGCGGCTGCAGCGCATCGAGGTGCGTCCCGAGGTGCAGGCCGCCTACAACGCGGCGCTGCAGGAGCGCAGCCGGGGCACGGTCTGGACGAGCGGCGGCTGCTCCAGCTACTACCTCGATGTGCGCGGCAACAACTTCGCGATCTGGCCGACGTTCACGCTTCCCTTCCAGCGGCGCACGCGGCGGTTCGACGTGGCTGCGTACACGCTGCAGCGAGATGTGGAGGTGGCCGCGTGAGCGCACGGGGTACCGTGCGCATCCGCGGTGCCACGGCGCTCGTCACCGGCGCCGGTGGCGGCATCGGCGGCGCTCTCGCGGTCCGCCTCGCGCGCGAGGGCGCTCGCCGTCTGGTTCTCGTCGACCTCGACGAGGGGCGGCTGCATTACACCGCGCGAGCGGTTGCCGCAGCCGGGGCCGAGCCGCTGGTGCGCTGCACCGACGTGTCCAGCGCGGCGCAGATGGAGGCGCTGGCGGCGTGGGTCGACGCGACGCTCGGGGTTGCAGACATTATCGTCAACAACGCGGGAGTCGGTGTTGCGGGTCCGTTCCTGCACACGCCGCTCGCCGACCTGGAGCGCGTGGTCGCCGTCAACCTGTGGGGCGTCGTCCACGGCTGCCGGCTCTTCGGCGCGCGCCTGGCCGCCAGGGGCAGCGGCGGGCACATCGTGAACGTCGCGTCGGCGGCGGCGTTTGCACCGTCGGCGATCCTTCCCGCCTACGGCATGACCAAGGCGGCTGTGCTGATGCTCAGCGAGTGCCTGCGCATCGAGCTGGCGCCGCAGGGGGTTGGTGTCACCGCCGTCTGCCCCGGCATCGTGACGACCGACATCGTGCATCGGGCCGTGTACGTGGGCCGCGACGAAGCCGACACCGACGCACGGCGCCGCGCGTCTCGCCGCATCTACCGCCTGCGCCGCTACCCGCCGGAGCGCGTCGCCGCTCGCGTGGTGGCTGGCATCCGCCACAACGATGCAGTGGTGCCGGTGACGGCGGAGGCGCACATGCTCCGCACGCTTTCCCGGCTGGCGCCAGGCCTCGGCCGGCGCCTGGCAGCGGGCCTGTCGCTCTAGCCAGAGCGGTCGATCGAGTGGCGCCGCCGGCGTAGAGCAACGCCGCCGACGGTCAAGGCAAGACCGGAAAGCACCGAGATGCCGGCAGCGAGCTGGGCCGAGCCGGTGCCAACCCCGCTGCTCGGCACCGTCGGAGTCGTCGGCGACGGGCTCGGAGTTGGCGCTGCAGTCGGGGGCGGAGTGGGTGGTGACGTTGCCGCGGCAAGATGTCCGAGGTCTGCTCCTGCGGCCCAGCACTCTCCGCTGGCGAAGCATGTCACCGCGTATGCACTGAAGCCGACCGCGGATACCGACCAGGTTTGACCATCCCAATTCGCCATGACTCCCGGGCCCGATGACCCAAAGCCACCGGCGGCCCAACACGCCGAGGGACCCGCGCACACTACCCCGGTGAGCTCGTCCGACGCTTGGATGCTGGGAATGGGCGCGTCCGACCATGTGGTGCCGTTGTAGTTCTGGGCGGCAGCGTTGGCGCACGTCGAAGCGCATCCCACCGCCCAGCAGTCGCCGGCGGTCGGGCACGCGACATCGTCGAGACCTGCGTCGTTGGCGGGCTGCGCCGCGGCGACGAACGCCCATTGCGTTCCGTCGTAGTGGGCAATGAGTCCCGTCGATGGCACCGCCAGCGTCCTGCCCACGGCCCAGCAGTTACTCGAGCCCACGCACCGGACGCGGTACAAAGAGAACACCGGGCTGGCTGGGGCGAAGGCGATGGTCCATTGGGTGCCGTCGTAGTGCTCGATGGCATTGTTCTGGAAGCCGGTCGCCCAGCAATTGGTCGGCGACGTGCACGTCACGCCGGCGAGCCCTCCCCCCGGGAGGGGCAGGCCCCCCGGCACCTGGGTCCACGAACTGCCGTCGAAGTGCTCGATCAGGTCCTCGGAGATGGTGGGAACGGACTCGCCGACAGCCCAGCAATCGTTGGCCGCGGTGCAGGCTATGCCGGTCAGAGCGCTGTGTACCGAGAGGGCCGGGCTCGGATAGACGGACCACGACGAGCCGTCGTAATGCTCGATCAGCGGCCTGTCTGTGCTCGGGGCGTTGGAGCCCAGAAGGGCACCGACCGACCAGCAGTCGCCCGTCGAAACGCATGTCACGTCATAGAGGTAACCTGCAGACGTCGCGACCTTCGTCCAGCCGGTCGATGCACGAGCCGTAGCGGACGCAACCGTCAGCGCTGTCGTGAACACCAGAGCGCACGCGAGGACGTACCAGAGCCGGCGCTGCATTACCGAGACAGCATGGCCTCGGCCGAGGCCGGCGACGATTCCACGTCGGTGACATCGGTGTCACACCGCGGCGGCGGCAACCACGATGTGCTCGTCAGGGCAGGCGCCTCGACCCCATGAGATAGCGGTCGCACGAACGCGCGGCGATGCGCGCGTGGGCGATGGCCCAAATGACCAGCGACCCGCGGCGCTGGACCGCATGGTTCGGAAAGGGGAAGTGCGGTATCACTGCACCATGATTCAGGGCGTGCTGATCGCTCGCTTCGGCGGGGTGCGCGTCCGCGCCCACTGGAGCGTGCTGCTGATCGCTGCGCTGCTCACCTGGGGCCTGGCCTCCGGGATCATCCCGATTGCCGTCCCCGGCACGCCCGCCCCGGTGGCGTGGGGCGTCGCAGCGCTCGGGGCGCTGCTCCTCATCGCCTCGCTGACGGCTCATGAGGTCGCGCACTCGGTCGTCGCGCGCCGCCGCGGCATCCCTGCCGGCGACATCACGCTCTGGGTGTTCGGCGGCGTGTCTCACATCAGGGGCGACTGGCAGAGCCCGCGCAGCGAGCTGCTCGTCGCCGCGGCCGGACCCGTGGTGACGCTGATCATCGCCGCCCTGTGCTTCGGGCTCTCCTGGGCGTTTGCCGTCCTCAACGCCCCCGACCTCGTCGTGCTCGTGGCGCAGTGGCTGGCCGCGGTGAACACCACGCTTCTCGTCTTCAACCTGGTCCCCGCCTTCCCACTCGACGGTGGCCGCATCCTCCGCAGCGCGCTCTGGGCATGGCGCCACGACCGCGCGCGGGCGACGCTGCTGGCCGCCCGAATCGGCCGCGGGTTCGGCTTCCTGATCGTCGCGCTGGGCGTGACCGACATCGTGCTCACCGGCGACTTCGGCGGCGTCTGGCTGATGATCATCGGCTGGTTCCTCGCCGGCGCCGCCCAGGCAGAGCAGCGCGGCGAGACGGCCCGCACGACCCTCGCCGGCGTCCGCGTCGCCGAGGTGATGTCGCTCAACCCGCGGACCGTTCCGTCCTGGGTGACCGTGGACCTGTTCATCCGCAGCTACGCAACCGGAAACGGGCTCACCGCGTTCCCGACTCACGGCCTCGGCGGTAGCGTCGACGGACTGGTGACCGTCGGCGGGCTCCGCCGCGTGCCGCCGAAGGAACGCGCCAGCAAGCGTGTCTCGGAGCTGATGATCCCGGTCGCGCAGATCCCGGTGGCGCGGCCGGACGAACTGATCAGCGACGTGCTCACGCGCGTGACGCGGCCCAGCGAGGGCCACGCTCTTGTCTTCGAGGGCGATCGGCTGGTGGGCGTTGTGTCGCCGGCCGATATCGGCCGCCGCCTCCGCTTCGGGGTGCCGCAGCCGCCTCCGGTCAACGTTCCGGCGCCCGGGCTCCCACCCGCCGTCTGAGGGGCGGCCGCCTCAGAGCAGCGTCTCGGTCTGCTCCCCGCGACGCCGGCCGCGACCCACCAGGTCGTCCGCAGACGTGTCAGCCGCCGGGTGCTCGACGAGCGCCACGACGCGCGTGGCCATGAAGCGGCCGGTGCGGACGGTCTGCCCGGTGCGGGTCACCTCGCTGACCTCGACGATCCCCCGGGCGGTCGAGATCTCGACGCGGCGTCCGGCGCGGGTGGCGGCGATCTCGTAGGTCTCGGTGCTTCCGCCCCCCGTGTCGATGACGATCTCGACTCTGTCGCCTTTCATGCCGGAATCCTAGTTCACGCCGCTGCGTCGTTGGACGCGTTTGACGCAAGAGACGCCGTCTGTCAACCGTTCTTGTTGGCAGAGACGGTCCGGAAGGGGCCGGAGTAGACAGGGTTAACCCGCAGGAAAAGCGGGAGGAGTTATCTCGTGATGAAGCACGTACTGGCAAAGGTTGCCGCGGCCTCGGGGCTCGCCGCAGTAGCCGCGACACCATTCACGCTCAGCGCGTTCGCCGGCACCTCGCCGGTTCCGGGCGTGCCCGTGCCGTCGGTGAGCTCTCTGACCAGCCAGGTGAACACTGCACTGGCGCAGGTCGAGCAGGCGCTCGGGCTGCACCCGGTTGTGGTCAGCTCGCCTGCCGCGGCGCCGGTCGCCGACCCGTCGGGCCAGGCGCCCGCGGGGAGCGCCACCGCCAACGCCGTGTCCATTCCGCTGCTCGACACCTGCGTCAGCTGCACCAACGCGGACGCCGGCTCGAACTCGGCTGACGGCAACGCAACCGCGCTGCGTCTGCTCGGCCACGACGTCGAGGCGGGCCACATGAGCGGCAACAATTCGGGCGCCGGTGCGCTGATCGCACTGCCCGTGAACCCGCTGCTCAACCTTGCAGTCGCTGACTGGATGGCCGCTGCCAATGCCGGCAGCGCCGCGTCGACCGCCAGCGCCCGCTCGGCTCTGGTCGACCTCGGCGTCGGCAATCAGATCCTCACGCTCTCGGTCCTCGAGGCCGGCAGCAACGCCTCCTGGACAGGCAACTCGTCGCAGGGCAACGGGTACACCAACGGCGTGCACCTCAACCTCGGCAACGGCGCGCTGGTGGTCATCCTCCTCCACAGCGACTCCGACAGCAACAGCGGCAGCCACGCGTACGTCGCGTCGATCAACGGCACGTCGATCCTGAGCAACACTCAGATCGGCCAGCCGATCACGATCACCATCCCCGGGGTCATCACCATCACCCTCCTTCAGACGTCGGCGAACGGCGGCCTGACCGTGGGCTCCGTGGCGACCGCGAGCAACCTGCTGAACATGCCCGGCACGCAGGCCGGCCTGTTCACCACCAGCGGCTCGGGCACGCATGGTGGCAGTGGCCAGTCCAACACCGGTAGCGGTGTGCAGGCTGCGAGCACCGGCTCGGAGCTCGGCGTCCCCGAGACGGGCGTCGGGATCGGGATCCTCGGCTTCGTGCTCGCAACCGCCGGCGCGGCTGCGGCAGTCGCGTCGCGGCTTCGCCGCCAGGCGACCGTCAGCTAAGCCCTCTC
>JBOHUE010000168.1:0-4172 GCA_050734185.1 Candidatus Dormibacteria bacterium
TCGCCAAGGAGATCGCCTCCAAGACCAACGACATCGCCGGCGACGGCACCACCACCGCCACCGTCCTGGCCCAGGCGCTCATCAACGCCGGCCTCCAGAACGTCGCTGCGGGTGCCAACCCCATCCAGCTGAAGAAGGGCATCGAGCTCGCCGTCGAGGCCGTGGTCGCCGCCATCAAGGAGCAGTCCGTTCCCATCGGCGACCGCGAGAAGATCGCCCAGGTCGCCGCCATCTCCGCCGCCGACCCCGCCATCGGCGAGATCGTCGCCGACGCCATGGAGAAGGTCGGCAAGGACGGCGTCATCACCGTCGAGGAGTCGAAGGGCCTCGAGACCGAGCTCGAGCTCGTCGAGGGCATGCAGTTCGACAAGGGCTACATCTCCCCGTACATGGTCACCAACGCCCAGCGCATGGAGGCCGTGCTCGAGGATCCGTACCTCCTCATCACCGACAAGAAGATTTCGGCCATCGCCGACCTGCTGCCGATCCTCGAGAAGGTCGTGCAGAGCGGCAAGCCGCTCCTGATCGTTTCTGAGGACGTCGAGGGCGAGGCGCTCGCCACCCTCATCGTGAACAAGCTGCGCGGCACCTTCAACGCCGTCGCCGCCAAGGCTCCTGGCTTCGGTGACCGCCGCAAGGCCATGCTCCAGGACATCGCCATCCTCACCGGCGGCCAGGTGATCAGTGAAGAGGTCGGCCTCAAGCTCGACTCCGCGCAGCTCAACATGCTCGGCCGCGCCCGGCGAGTCACCGTCACCAAGGACGACACCACGCTCGTCGAAGGTGCCGGCACCGCCGATGCCATCAAGGGCCGCATCGAGCAGATCAAGGCGGAGATGGAGAAGTCCACGTCCGACTGGGACCGCGAGAAGCTGCAGGAGCGCCTGGCTAAGCTTTCCGGCGGCGTCGCGGTCATCAAGGTGGGCGCGGCCACCGAGACCGAGCTCAAGGAGAAGAAGCACCGCATGGAGGACGCCGTGTCCGCCACCCGGGCAGCCGTCGAGGAGGGCATCGTGCCGGGCGGCGGTGTGGTGCTGATCAACGCCATCTCCGCGCTCGACAAGGTCAAGCTCACCGGTGATGAGGCCACTGGCGCCTCGATCATCCGCCGCGCCCTGGAGGAGCCGCTGCGCCAGATCGCGACCAACGCGGGCGCCGAGGGCTCCGTGGTCGTGGAGAAGGTCAAGAGCCTGCCCAAGGGCCAGGGCTACAACGCGGCCACCGGAGAGTACGTCGACATGGTGAAGAGCGGCATCATCGACCCGACCAAGGTGACGAGGTCGGCGGTGCAGAACGCTGCGTCGATCGCCGGGCTCCTGCTCACCACCGAGGCGCTGATCACCGACATTCCTGACAAGAAGGCACCGGCCGCGCCGGCGATGCCGGAGTACTGACACCGGCACGCAACAGATTCGTTGCACAAACGGCCCCGGTTTTCCGGGGCCGTTTCTTGTTAATGCCGCCTACGTCCAGAACGCGGTAGGTCGAAGGTCGTAGGACCATTCTTAACAACTACGCAACACCGTGCGGTGTTAGTGTCATTGCGAAGTGACAGCGACGATCCCTTACGAGCGCGCACCGTACGAGGCCCGCGGCCTTGGTCGATTGGTGGAACCGGACGCGCGCATGCGCGCACCGTCTCTGCATCCGTGGAGCCGCGCGCAGGTGCACGCGGACGGGTTCGGCGTCACCATCTCGTGGGTGCGTGACGTCGTCGAAGGCCTGCACAGCGTCGAGGTCGAGTACACCAACGACTCGGTGCGCATCGGCGTCAACATCGGAACGCGCCCCGGGTTCTGGGGGGTCAACGGCCTCGTGGTGCTCAACGTCGTCGTTGAGAACACCATCGTTCACCTGCGCGAGCCGATCGGCGGCCGCCGCGTGGAGATGATCCGCGCGGCCTAGACCGCGCGCGCGCAGTCCGTCGCTCGGTACGAGCCCTTGCCCAGGTCGGGAGCGGCGCGCCCGGTCACGCTGATCTCCGACCCACGCTGCGGCACGGGACACGCGTCGGGGAAGCGCACGAACACGCTGCGCGCACCGGCCTGCACGTAGCCCTCGCACGAACCCGCGCCGCACTGGTACGGCTCGAAGGTTCCCTGCAGCGTCGCGGTGCCGTCGGCGTTGACCGACTTCACCGGATCGGCGAACAAGCCCCCGAACCCGATGACGAACGCGGCGACGACTCCGAGCACCGCCACGACGATGAGGGCGATCCCGGTGCGCCGGTAGCGGCGCCAGCCGCGGGCCGGCCCGGCTGGAGCGTCCACAGAGAGGTCCGTCGCCACGCTGCTACCGTAGCGAAAGGCATGCGGCGGCCGATCGTCTTCGTCACCGATTACGGCCGTGACGACGCCTACGCGGCGGCGCTGATCGGCGCCGTCTGGCGCTCCGACCCGGAGGCCGTCTGCCTCGAGGGCACCCATGGCGTGCCGCTCGGCGACGTCATCGCCGCCGCCTACCACATCAAGTCGCTGGCCTACGCCTTCTACGGGAACATCATCTTCTGCGCCGTGGTCGACCCCGGCGTCGGCAGCGAGCGGCGGGCCATCGCCGCCCAGTGCGGCAGCGTCATCGTGGTGGGCCCGGACAACGGTCTCATCTCCTACGTCTGGGGCGAGGTGGTGCCGCACCAGCGCAAGGCCGTCGAGTTGCTCACGCCCGAGTGGGCGTCGCACACATTTCATGGTCGCGATGTCTTCGCCCCTGCCGCCGCAGAGCTCGCCTCCGGTACGAAGCTCACCGACGTCGGCGAGCCGATCGACGATCCGGTGATCCTCCCCGAGGCGTTCGCCACCACGGACGGCAAGGGCATCCGCGGGCGCGTGATCCTCATCGATCACTTCGGCAACGCGATCACCAACATCCGCGCCTCGGACATGCGTGGCGTCGCCGGCCGCGGCGTGCGCTGGCCGGGTGGCGGGGCGGAACGGCTCGTCGCCACGTACACCGACATCGGCAAAGGCGTTGCCGCACTGTTCGGGAGCGTCGGACACCTGGAGATCGCGGCGCGCGAGGTCCCCGCTGCGGAGCGTGGCGGGCCGAAGCTCGGCGACGAGATCACGGTCAACGTCGCGTGACCGGTGTCGAGGAGCTCCGCCGGCGCTTTGGCGCACTGAGCGCCTCCGACGTCGCGACGCTTGACCGCGCGGCCGTGATGGGCGGCGTGTCGGTGGTGCAGCTGATGGAGCTTGCCGGTTTCCAGGTCGCACGCTGCGCCTGGCAGATGCTGTCGCACAAACCCGATACGGTCGCAGCGATCGTGGGGAAGGGCAACAATGGCGGCGACGCGCTGGTCGCGGCGCGGCATCTCGCGACGTGGGACTGCACGGTCACCGCGCTGCTGCTGACCCCGCGCGCGCAGCTCGACCCGGTGGTGCGCGCCCATGCGGACTCGGCCGAGTCAAGCGGTGCGCGGGTGTACGAGGCGCAGTCGGGCCTCAGCGATGCGCTGGGGGGCGCCGACCTCGTGCTCGACGGCATCCTCGGCACCGGGCTGCGGTCAGCACCGCGCGATGCCGCCGCAGACGCAATTCGCGAGCTCAACGAGTCACGTCGTCGCGTCCTCGCCATCGACGTTCCGAGCGGTCTCGACGCGACCACCGGCGAGGCCTTCGACCCGTGCGTGCGTGCCACGGCAACGTGCACGCTGGCCGCTGTCAAGGCCGGACTCTGGGAGCCCCGTGCCGTCGCCGCCGTCGGCGCGGTGTGGGTCGCGGACATCGGGATGCCACGCCACGCGTGGGTCGCACTGGGGGTGGAACCGCCGCGCGACGTCCGCGGAGCCGCGTTATTGCCGGTTCCGTCCGCTACTTCGTATTGACCGTTCGCAACACTTCCCCTATGCTCGGCATCTAAGCACTGCGCGTCCGGCGCCCTCGTCATGATCAACGTCTCAGCCAACGTCTCCCCACCCGACTCTCGCGAGCTGGCGGACACCGTGCGAGAACAGCTCGATTCGCTGCTCGCCTACGCCGTCCACCTGGTGGGTGATCCCGACGACGCGGTCGACTTCGTAACCGCGGGCATCTACCACGCCAGCCGCTACCCGCCGGCGCGCCTGCGCACCGACGGTCGCGCCGCGTTGTATCGGGCCGTCACGCGTGCCTGTCATCAGGAACAGCGCTACCCACCGCGCTCTCGCGGTCCCTCGAGATTCCTGAAGCGCGCGC
>JBOHUE010000169.1:0-35609 GCA_050734185.1 Candidatus Dormibacteria bacterium
GAGCCGGCGCTGGACCAGCGCCTGCAGGATGAGCCCCCCGGCGAGCGGCACGATCAGCCACCACACCATCGCCACCGGGCGCAGCTGGACGTCGGTGGGCCTGCCCACGCGGTCCTCCACGATCCGAACCCGTTCGAGGGTCATGACCATCCCCAGCAGGGCGAAGGGGATCGCCAGCACGAGGTAGGGCACGGCCAGCAGCCCGCCGAGCATGAGGTACTGCTCCAGCGTCGTCTCGGGCGGGCGGTACGGCAGGGTCACATGCATCTGCGTGGTGACGATCAGAACCGCCCCGGCCGCTGAGATCAGGAGCCCGGCGAACCAGACGACGCCGACGGCCAGCGTCGAACGCCCCGCCTTGACGTGCATTCGAGTGTCGAAGTCGCCGACCTCACAGTTGATGCTGTGGTGCCAGACGAGGGCGTAGATGCCGAGCGTGAACACCGAGAGCGCGATCACGGCCCAGATCGGCCGGCGCTTGCCCTCGGGGCCGAGCGAGGGCGCGACGGGCGTCTCCAGTGGCCGGTGCCGTTGGGGGTTGTCGCGACCGGCGATGATGCCAACGGGGTAATCCCACGAGGCCGGCGGCGGGGGCAGGTCACGCCCTCCGTGAGCCGCGGGTGGTGCGTCGGAGCCGCCTCCCTCCTTCGGCTCGTCCGCAGGCGCCACGGCGACCGAGGCGCCGCGCTCGCGCGACTCTGCCGTGGGCGACCCTGTGCGCAGCCACGGATGCTCAGGCTTCGTGGCCCCGGTCGTGTCGTTCGGTTCGGGCATGGTTGCTCCTTGCTGCGACGGGCCCCGATGGGCCCAGCTGTGTCGTTGGTGTGACGTGTGCCAGAACGCGTCGCCGCTCCGGGTACTGGATTCGAACCAGTGACCTTGCGGTTAACAGCCGCCTGCTCTACCGCTGAGCTAACCCGGAAAGATGGATCGAGTCTATCGCCGACCGGCGCCAAGCGGTCAAACGCGCGACGCCAGGGTCAGTGTTACGGCCGTTGCGCCATGCGCTCGATGAGCGATTCGAGCTGCTCCTGCGCCTCCCGCTCGCTCACGATCCCCGCGTCGTGCACCAGATCGTACGCGGCACCGTGCAGCGCGCCCAGCTCCCCCGGGTTGATGATGCCGAGTGAGGCAGCGAGCGCGTTCGACAGCAGGCGCTGCACGGCGAGGTCGCATGCGAGATCGGTCGTGGCCGACGGTGTGCGCCAGTCGCCCGAGCTCGAGTGGAACTTCTCCGAGTGGTTCGTGCCGGGGTACTGCGGGATGATCCCGTCGCTGCGCCAGGCCTCGGGATCGTCGTAGTCCTCTCCGACGGTCGGTGGACGGTACGAGTCATCAAGCACTTCTGGATCGAGCATAGCGCCGGGCTCTCACGCCGGCGTGGTGCGGCTCGCGCGCTTTCTCCGCTTCCCTTCATGCATCGCCTGCACGCGCGCCAGCGGCACGGCGTGACCCTCGTCGACGAGGTCCTGTGGCAGCGTCTGCGCGGAGGGCATCAACTCGACCCACGGATCGCGGTCGGCGAGCAGCGTCGCGGCGGTGCGGATCGCGAAGTCGCGCGGCGTCACGCGGTCGAGGTCGTTCCATGCGATGGGGAACGAGACCGGCACGCCGGCGCGCACCCGCGGGCTGTACGCCGACACCACCGTGGCGCCACCGACGCGGGTGGAGTCGATGAAGACCTTGCCGCCGCGATCGTTCTTCATGAACGCCGTCGTGGCGACAGACGGGTCGAGTCGCTCCACGCGCACCGCCAGTGCGCGCGTCGCGGCAGCGACGTCCTCGAACGACGCGGCGTGCAGCGGCACGAAAATGTGCACGCCCTTCGACCCGCTGGTCTTCAGTGCCCCCTCGAGATGCGCGTCCGTCAGAGCCTGTCGCACGAGGTGCGCAGCGCGCACGACCGCGGCGAAATCGTCGGCGGACGGCGGGTCGAGATCCATGACGAGCGCCAGCGGATGCTCGGGGTCGTCCACCCGCACCAGAGCGGGGTGATACTCGACCGCTCGCTGGTTGGCGAACCACATGAGCGTTCGTACGTCGTTGCACAGCGCATATGCGACCTCGCGCTTGGAGGCCTCGGCCCATTGCTTCACCGTCTGCACCCACTCCGGCGCGTGCGCCGGAACGTTCTTCTGCATGAACGGTGCCTGCCCGCGGGTCACGCGAATCACCGACAGGGGCCGGTCGCGCAGATCGTGGATGATGCGCGACGACACCGCGTCGAGATAGTCGACGAGGTCGCGTTTGGTGGCGTCGGCGCCGGCGAACAGCGGCTCGTCGAGATTGGTGAGCGGGACGCCCGCACGTTCCTCACCCACCCTGCGACTCCGCCACGCGCCGCAACCAGTATCGCGCCCAATTCGGTCCGTACGGCACGTAGAGGCGCACCGACCGGCCGCGCGCAACGAGCGCATTCGCGTCCGCCGGCAGCACACCGAGCAGCATCTGCACCTCGCAATCGGGCATCGAGAGCAACAGCGCCTCACGCAAACCCGCGTCGTGGGTGGCGAGCGCGATCTCGACACCGGCTCGATGCACCTGATCCGCCAGCCGCACGTAGGCGGCGTTCGTCTCGCTCCCCCATGGCAGCGCAATCGCCGGCGACTCCACGAACGCGCCCTTGACCAGGCGCACGGCAATGCGCGCCTCGATCAGACGGGCCGCGTCGTCCGGACTTCGGTGCAGATTCGCCTGCAATGTCTGCATCACGCGAGCACGCGACGACGCCGTCTGCACCGCGACGTCGAGCACGCGGTCCATGCGACGCGCATCCTCGGCGCCGATCTCGATTCGACACCACGCCGGCATCACATCGGTGATGCGCCGCAGCTGCGCGGCGCACAGCTCCGATGAGATGTCGAGTCCGATGTGCGAGAGATCGATCGACAGAGTGGTCGTCTCCGGTAGCTCGCCCAGCGCACGAGCCAGCTCGACGTAGGCGTCACCGACGCGCACCGCCTCGCCCTCGACCGCCACCTGCTCACCGAAGAAATCAACGGTCGCGAGCAGACCCGTCTCCGACAGCCGGCGCACTCTGGCGAAGGCATCCTCGCGCGTGCGCCCCGCAACATATTTCGACGCCTGCTTGTACGCCTCGGGCTCGAGCATCGGCACCGCTTCGAGCACGCGCTCCGGCACCCCGCTCACAGCGATGCGATACAGAACCCGACGCGCGATGCTCAACCGCTCGGCCTCACCGGTCGATGGTATGAGGATCGCCCGCCGACGAGCGCCGAACCGAGCCAACAACCGACGGGTTCGAAGACTCTAGTGGTTCGTTCGCGACCTTGGTAGTGTCGTACAACGTGCCCGGCTGGCAGCCGATCTGTCCAATTGGAGCCGCCACAGCTCACCCGCTTCCAATGCCTGTAACGGCGATGACAACAAGGGTCACGGCACCGGCCACATAGATCGCTGCGGCAATGGCAGCACCCGTGCCGTACGTCGAGCGCCCGTACCACGGCCATAGAAGCGGTGATTTCTCCGGAACGGCCTTGTGACGCGCGCGGAAGGTGATGAGTGCCATGGCGATGCACAGAAGTGCGAGAACGGCGGGGATTGCACGACTCATGGCAGCGGGAAGAAGTATTGGCCGGCGGCGCTCGCATTGGGAGAGCCCCAGCCCTTCTCAGTGGAGAGTAGCTCGTGCGGCCAATCTGTGAAAGGCAAATACCCCCCGATATTCCCATGCTGCCTAACACCGTGCCACCAACCCCGGAAACGAAACTGTCGATGTCGGCAACACTCGCCCCCAACGAAGAGCAGGTGAAGCTACGAATCTGGCCGTCACGCACAGCAGCCGATACGGGAATGAACGGCGGTGACACCTAACCACCAACGCCGAGGAAGCGGCTGCCATCACGCGTGTGCGTGACACTGATCGCAAACGGTCCGACCCCGAACTTGACACGGTAGTCTTGCCCACGCGCTGGTGCTGTTGCCTTGTCGAACGACTGAGCGACCGTCTCGCAGCTATGGTCGTTGGAATCAAAGGGGTTCTTTTAGGCACAACCCGCCGGGGAGGTTGATTCCCAATCCAGCGAGGTCGCTCGCGTTGAGCGGATTCCCGCCGACGTATCCGTATGGCTCACGTGTCGCGGCAACTGCGGGGTCGCGGGAGAGGAACTGAGCGGTCGCGATCCCAGGGCGGTCAAGTCCTGCCGCTGAGGGACCGGGGCTGCATCCACAGCGGTCCCCACACCAGCAGCGCGGCGCCGATCAAGCTTAGTAGCACCGCTGCGAATAGGGCGATAACGCTGGCCACGCCCGAGCTCGCAATCGCAACACCCGCCAGCACTATTGCCAATCCCCAGGGTATCCACGATCGAGGAGCGTGGCCGAATGGAATCATGACACCGAGGAGGAGGGCACGGGCCCACATTGGTCGGTCGACAAGCGGGGCAAACCGTATGGCTATCCCAACCCCCGTGACAGCGACTCCAACCAACGCTACTTCGACAGGCGTCATCACAGCATCACGGCAGGGAGCCGAACAAGTCATCCCATCGCTTGTTCTGCCCGAACGGGATAATCGCGTCGCGGAGGAACTCGATACCTTGCTGAGCAGGACTGGCATGGACATCAGGATGCTCGATGACGTCAGCGATCAGGCGACTTCCTCGCGCTAACCGTGCTCCACCGGTTATGCATTGATAGCCGCCATACGCGATCGCCGGCGCTCCGACAATGTCCCCGACGATTGGCAGTGCGACAGACGCTGCCGTACCCGCCGCCAACACGGTCGCTCCCGTCCCTACTTTGTACACACCGTAACCGATGTTCACCGCGCCGGCCGCTAGTTCCCCGTAGTTGAGACCCCGAGCCGGCGTTATGGCCCAGTTGACGGCTTGTGTGGCGGGATTGCTGCACTTGTGCGGATCCCAGAACTCAAAGCAGAAGAGTCCACTTGGATCGCTCGAGTTGAGAGGATCGTCGCCGACGTACCTGTACGGGCTCCGAGTCTGCCCGACAGCAGGGTCGCGGGAGAGGAATTGTGGTGATCGTTGATTCAATCGGTAGTTGAGCCTTCCATGCGTACAAAAGCTGCAACGAGTTCCGGGAGCGTCGCTCCGTCAAGCTGCTTCGCGTCAGGGCCCATCTGTCGACGCCGGCGCACGAGACCCTTCCGAACTGGCGAGGTAAGAGCCGCGTACAGGGCCCTGGCCAGCGCCTCCGGGTCTCTGCCCAGGACCTTGTCCGAAGCTCCGATCCCTCTGCCGCGCTTCACCAACTGTAGAAGCTCACCGTCAGAGGTGAATAGCCTATACCGGGCAAGATCGTATGCCTCGAGCCCGGCGCCGACTGATTTGAGGTCGGCGTAGCTTTCTACGTCGTTTCCCTCGACGACGAAGTACGGGGCACTCACCATCCGCCCTGCCATGGACGATGTTGCTTGAACCCTTGCCCGTACTTTACGTCACCGCCGGAGTCCAGAATTTGCCTATGGTAGTGAGGCAGCCGAGCTTCCCAATACGCATCGCCGTCCTTGGTAAGCGCACCCGGTACCCCGAGGCCGAGGCGGACATTGGTGAACGGGAGGCTGAGTTCCCGCCCCGCGGCCAGTGCTCGCGCGCCACCTGGAATGAGCACCAAGCCTGCAACGTTTCCACCGATGCTCCCGCCTTGGAACTGCGCGCAGGATGTGTCTGGAGCGGCGCCAAACGCGTCTTCAACTTTCGTCGACAAGCCAAAGCTGAACCCATTCGCAAAACCATTCGCCGCCTGGAATGCACCGCTTTTGACCACATCTTGGCTGAGGCTACCTTGGCAGTTGCTTGATCCGAAGAAGAAGTGGACACAGAGGCCGCCAAACGGCAGGTTAAAGTCGAGCCCGCTCGGATCAGTGCTGTTCAGCGGGTTGCCGTCGACGTACCCGTACGGGCTGCGCGTCAAGGCCACCGCCGGATCGCGCGAGAGGAACTGCGCGGTGGACGGGTCGTAGTAACGCGCCCGCAGGTAGTAGAGGCCGGACTCGTCGTCGCGGTACTGACCGTCGAACAGGAAGGGATTGGATATCGTCACCGTTCCGGTGCAGAGGTTGGAACCATTCACGGTGACGGTGGCGCCGGTGCACGCGACAGGGTTGCCGTATGGATCGAGGGTGTACGTCGCTTTGATGTTCCCCGAGGAGTCGGTGATCGCGCGCACGCTGGCACCCTGGTCATGAAAGTACCAGAGGGTGGTTGACCCGGTGATCTGCTCAAGCACCATGCCCGCCGGCCCGTAGACGTAGTCCGTCGAGCCGTCGACAAGCTGCAGCGGCAAACTGCCCGACAAGTCCCAGGCGGCCCGTGTCGTCGTAGACACAACCGTCTTGCTCATCCTCAGGCTGTCGCTGTTGTTCAGATAGGTGGCAACTGTGGTGGGGCCGGAGCAGGATGAGCCAGACCCGGTCTGGATTTGATTGAGCCCGTTGGTCTCGCTGTACGTGTAGCAGGTGGCCGACCCGGGCGAGGGCACCCTCGACGTGCGGTTGTCGCGGCTGTCGTAGCCGTACGTCGTGGCACCGCTTGGCGGGCTGCCGCAGCCGTTGGAGTTCGTACCGCCGATCGTCCAGCACAGCTCGTCGGCCGTGTTGTAGGCCAGGGTCGTGCCGCCCAGCTTGGCGACGTTGTCCCCGTTGTCATAGCCGAACGGCTGAGAGCCGGAGGGCGGGCTGGAACACGCTGCGGTGTTGTTTGACCCCGCGTAGCAGACTTGGTTGAGCCCTGTGTATGCGTAGTTGTTCTGGTTCGAAGTCGCCGACGTATCACTGGCCAGCTGACCATTGCCGTCGTGTGCGTAGGTGGCCGAGAGGATCGTCGCGCTGCTGCTCTGCATATCGGCGATGCCGGTCAGCTGATCAGCGGCGTTGTAGGTGTTGGTGCCGCAGAGCGAAACAGGAGCCGTGCAGGTCCCGCTCGGGAGCACCGTTGTTGTGAGGTTGCCGTCTGCGTCGTAGTTGAACGCGGTTGTCTTGCTGTTCCAGTCCTGCACGGAGTTCTCACGTCCGGCATTGTCGTAGCCGATCGTCACCGACCCCGTCGTGCCCGGATAGGTGACGCGGGTCGACTCGTTGCGATAGTTGTACTGGTAGCCGATCGTCGCGCTGTTGCCGCCGCCTTGAGCCTCGGTCACCGACGTCAACCGATGCAGGGCATCGATTGTGTAGGACGACGCGCCCGTAGCGTCCGACATCGCCGTCCGCTGGCCGTCGTTGTCATAGCCGTACGACACCGCTCCGGAAGGGGCGCTGCCGCACCCATTCGAGGAGGCACCGACCAGGTACCAGCACACCTGGTTGTCGCCGTTGTACGCGTACGTCGTGCACCCGGAGATGGTGCCGGTGCAGCTGCCACCCGGATCCGTCTTAGTGAGGCGATTGCCGTTCGCGTCGTACGTGAACGCTGTTGCTTGATTCACATGAGGACTCGACCCGGGATCGACGGTCTGAGTGGTCAGGTTGCCGCGGCTGTCGTACGCGTACGACTGGAGGGTGTTGCCGAGACCATCTTTCTGGTCGGCGACCTGGCCGTCAGCGTTGTAGTCGGTCACCCGGGCATTGCTGGGCGGGCTGCTGCACCCGTTCGTCGATGTGCCGCCGGGGAGGGCCCAGCACAGCTCGCCCGCGTTGTCGTAGGCGGAGGTCGTGGGATTGCCGTTGAAGTCGTTGGCCTGGATGACATTGTTGTCCGCGTCGTAGATGGCGGTGGACGTACGATTGAGCGGCGCTGTGACCTTGAGGACGTCGGGCCAGAAGACATCATTGCCGCTGCTGTCCGCGTAGTTGTACGTGGTCTCGAACGTCGAGGAGCAGCCCGAGGGAGTCTGGTCGTTGGCCAACGATGCGCTGAACGTGCAGCCGCCGTTCGGGGTCCAGGACGCGACTGCCCATCCATCGCCGTTGAACTCCGTGGCGCTGACATCGCCAGCTGGGTCCTCGGTCTCGCCACGGTTCCCGTAGGTGTCGTAGCCGTAGTTTGTGATTTTGCCGTCCCCATCGACTCTCGACGTCAGATCGCCGGGGTGGCTGCTGTTTCCGTAGGTGTACGTCACCACGTTCGCCGGCATCGTCGGCGTCGTGCCGCACGCACCGGTCGGCAGCGGCGTGCAGACCCTCGTCAGCAAGTGGTACGTCGGGTCGTATGAGTAGGTGGTCGTGGCGCCGTTCCCATCGGTCATCGTGGTCGGGTGGTAGAAGGTCGCGTCAGTAGTCGTGTAGGTGTACGAAGTCGTACGGCCCACGCCGTCGGTCGCGGAAAGCACGTTCCCGTGGGAGTCGTATACCGCCGTGGACGTGTTGCCGTTCGGATCGACAGTCAATGTCGTGGCGAGGCTCGTGGGGTCGAAGGAGTGGGTCGTCGTGGCGATGTTGCCGGAGTTGCAGCCGGCGCCCGATGGCCAAGTGCCCGACAGCGTGCCGGAGCAGCCGGTGAAGCCGGTCGTCGTCTGAACGAGCTCTCCATAGGAGAACTCATCAAGCGCCTGGTTGCCGCGCGGGTCCGTGATCAGCGCGGCCGATATGGGGGCGTACGTCGAGGTGCGCGCCGGCCAGTAGGAGTAGACCGTCTGGCGGTTGAGGCCGGATGGATCGATCGTCTGGGTGGCCGTGGTCCCGTCGCTGTTGTAGCTCTGCGCGACGACGTGGCCGTCTGGGTCCTGCATCGAGGCCAGGCCATGGACCCACGTCGTCTCGTCATATGTGAAGTGCTCGTTGCGGTCGTTGGTGCCGTTGACCTTCCAGTCGATCTGGAGGAGCTCATGGGCGTGGGTCGAGGTGCCGTACGTGAAGGAGACGGTGCGCGTCTGGCCGGTGACGTTGCTGTCCGTTATCGACGAGATGTCGCCGTTCGACCAGGCGATCGCGAGGCTCCGGCCATCCGCGTGCGTCAGTGACGTGATCACACTCGGGCTGCCGCTGTACCCAAACGAGAGGTAGTCGCCGGTAAGGTCCTGCATCTTTGTGACCTGACCGGACGCGCTGAAGCTAAAGGTGTCGCCGCTGTAGCGGGTGAACGTCCACGTGCCGTCACCGTTGTGAACGAGGGTGGCCTGGGTCCGTGGCGCCACCGGGGCGAGAGTCGCCGTCCAGAACTGGGCCTGCGCCCCGTCTTCTTGGGTGACCGTGGTGACTCCGCTCGCGGCGCTCTGGCTGACCGACATGAGCAACGGTGACCACCAGCCGTAGCCCAAGCCGTAGTCGGTGGAGCTCGAGCCTGCGTTGAGGCTGTTGTAGGTCTGCGTGACCTGGATGGGGTAGCCGCGCGCGGGGATCGAGACGTCGGTGAACGTGTGCGACATCTCACCGGAGTTGACGCTGATGGGCCAGTTCCCGTCCACGGCAAGGGTGCCGCTCCCCGCGAGCGCCTGGCACATGAGACAGCCGTGCATCTCGTTGGCCCCGAGCGCGCTGCCCAACGGTGGGAAGTCCGTGCCATTGATGAGCACCAGCACGTTGGACGGTGAAGACTGCGAGGTGGCGGAGCTGTCCTCAATGACGACGTCAGCTTCGCCGTCTTGGTGGCCGCTGACGTTACCAAGTGCGACGCCGTACGGAGTGAAGCCAGGTGTCGGCAGGAAGACTGGCAGGTCCAGTCCCGCCGTCGTGCCAGTACTGAGGTAGACGGAGAACCCTCCGGCGCCACCAGCCGAGTTGGAGTCCGAGGTGACGACGTCGGGGGTGCCGTCACCGTTCATATCGGCGGCGGCGATACCGGTGGGGTAACCGTAAACCTGCGCCCCGTCGAGGGCGGGGTCGCGGTAGTACACGGAGGTCGGGAACGTTCCGTCGCCCTGGCCCAGGAAGAGGGTGATCCCCCGCTGCGTGCCCCCGCAGCAGCCGGCGTCCGTGACGACCGCGAGGTCGTTGATCCCGTTGCCGGTGAACGCCCCGGCAACGATCTGAGAGACAGGATGCTGCGACGCCCAGTTGCTGAAGCCGCCGACCGTATTGATGTTGAACGAGCCATTGCCCGAGTTGAGCAGCACATCAAGGTTGGAGCCATTTTGTGGGGGGCCACCGGTGTACGAGGTGTAGGCGATGTCATTCAAGCCATCGCCATTGAGGTCGGAGACGACTAAGCCGTTCGGTAGCGCAAAGGTGTTGAGACTGCAGTCGCTCGGAGTGAATTGCGACGGAGTGCCGAATGAACCGCTTCCATTGTTCAGCCAGATGGATATGACCGACCTGTCTTCGGCACCGCACCACGTCTGGGTTCCGAGGGTGACAAGGTCCAGCGTCGAGCCGCTGGTGCTGTGCATGTTCGCGAGGGCCACGTAATAGGCCGTTTGCCCTTGGCCTGTCGGGAGCGTGTACGACGCCGCCTGCGTGAACGTTCCTGTGCCGTCGTCACTGTTCCTGAGGACGTAGATGGTGGGCCCGCCGTTGACGACAACGGCGTCCTCGACGCCGTCGGTGTGTCCGAAAATGTTGCCGAGGGCCACCTGAGTCGCCGCTTCGCCCGGAGCCGTGGTCGCTGCCGGTTGCGAGAAGGAGCCGTTGGTCGATCTGAGGTTCTTGAGTACCGAGATGCTGTCGCCGGCGTTGGCGCCACTGCCATTGGGTGTGACCAGGTCAGGCCACCCCGAGGCGCTGTTCGACACCTGGCCGAGCGCCACCTGTTGCGGGCTCGTCCCATCCTGCGCGGCTTTGCCGTTGTCGTATCCCTTGGCGGGAGCGGTAAAGATGGGCGACGAGGTGGAGCCACCGTTTCCGGCGATTGTGTACGCGGGAGGTGGGGACGGCGTGACCAGATTGGAGGTTCCGGGTGGACCGGTGCCGGCCACATTTGTCGCCGCTACCCGAAACGTGTAGGCGGTCCCGTCTGTGAGCCCCGGCACGCCGTACGACGTGGTTGCCACCCCCTGAGCGTTCGTGAACATGTCGGTCTGTGCAAGGGACTGCTGCGCGGTGGTCCCGATGTACGGGGTGATGGTGTACGACCCAGCGAGATTGCCGGGAGCGGCCGGGGTTTGCCAGCTAACGTTCGCGTGAGCATCACCCGCCACAGCCACGACGGGCGTCGGAGCCCCCGGCGGCGTCATGTAGACCCCTTCCACGTCAATCACGAGGTTGGAATTCACGTTGGTCAGGACATTGATCTTCCCCGAGCCGAGCCCAACGATCATGTCGAAGTTGGCGATGTTGCTCCCAGCACTCAGTAGATCGGTTGTGCCTGGCATCGTGGTTCCGTACGGCCAGACTTGCAGGTCGCCCACGCCAGCGCCCGGGGAGATCATCGCGATGTTGATCGCCACCGCGGTCGCGTACGCAGGTATCCCGGCCAGTCCGCCCAGCGTGTACGTCTGCGTCTGGTTGGCGGTCAGCGACATGCCTGCGCAGGGATAGCCGCTTCCGCTGCGGGTATCGCAGGCGCGGGTGATGGCCTGATCGACGAAATCCTGGCCGGTCTGCGACGGACCGCTCCCGTCGGTGGTGTAGGCGAAGGCGTCCATCACCACATTGGCGGTTCCTGGTCCGCTGTTGTAGACGGTGATCTGGCCGCTTGGGCTCACTGGCACGATCACCCGTTCCGAGACGGCGTTGCTGCCGTATATGTCAAAGCTGACGGGAAATGGCTCGCTGGTTCCGGTCGGCCAGATGATGAAGTATCCGGGGCCATTGCCGGTGGGGAGGACCGAGAGATCGATCACGGCCGTTTGCACCCCGCTCGTTGCGATTCCTGCCTGGCCATCCACCTGGATCGTGCGGCTCTCGCCGGCATTGAACGGGCCTTGCCCGTGGCATTCCGTCCCGTACTGGGGCAGCGTGTCGCACAGGTTGTTCGTCGGCGACAACAGGTTCATCAGCCCCGCGGTCGTGCTCGCCCCGCTGAACGGGTACTGCAGCCCTCCGCCATAGTTGTACATCGCGGCTGCCTCGCCGCTGGCCAGCGCACGGCTCCACAGCCCCGCCTCGTCGAACGAACCGTTGAGGTTGTATGACTGGCCGCCGGTGCCGCCGAGGTTGATGCTGCTGTTGGAGAAATTCCCACCGACCGCGTTACTGCTGACCACGCCACTGGGCACCGCGGCGACGCCGTCGATGTAGAGCATGCCCCCCAGCGCGCCGGGGAGAGTACGGTCCAGCACTGCCACGTAGTGGTGCCAGCCCGGCCCGGGTGGGTTGTAATCGACGATGTTGTAGCTGGCCCCGCCTGCGGCGACCTCGATCTTTCCAGCCGTCCACGCGTTGACGCCCACCCAAAAGTCGTTGCCGGCGCCCCAATGGGAGCCATACGCAATCGCGCCGAGGCTGGAGGGGAACGTCGAGCCGTAGTTCCACCAGAAGCTGAGCGAGACCTGGGCCGTCGACGAGAGGTCAACGCTGCTCACGCTGAGGGCGTCACCGCCGTTGAGGTCCGCGCCTGAACCGATCTTGCCGGCCGTCCAATATGGTGTCGCGCCGGCGAAGGTTGCCGTGTGTCCGCCGCCGGTCGCGTCCGCCGCCGTGGTCCCCGTGTTCTCGTCGAGCTTCCAATACGCTGTCGCGCCGCTCGGTGGGCTGCTCGGCGTTGGGGCGACATAGCCCTCGACATCGAGAGTCACGTCCGTCGTCCCCGTCTGGTTGTAGACAGAGATCTCGCCCAACTGGCCCAGCGGCACCTCCACCAAGTTGCCCTGGTTGGCGTTCTGCGCCACGTCGAGGTTGCTCGCCGCCGGAGCGGCAAGCCCGTCTGGATACACGTCTATCACGTTGCTCGTGGTGCCGGTCGGCCCCACATCGGTGAGGTTGAGATACACGGCCGCCGCGTTGGTGGGCACGCCGGCCATCCCTGACACCGGAACACTGAGCGTCGAGTTCGGCTGCAGCGTGTGGCCGGCGCATTGGGTGCCGTAGCTGGCCCGTGTGTCGCAGATGCGCGTCACCGTGACCGGGACATATGGCCCTGGGGCGACGAACTCATAGGTGCTGACCGTGCCCGTTGTGCTTGAGCCGTTCGGAGTGGTCACCGTCACCGGTGCCTGGCTCGGCGATTCCGCGGGCGTGACGACCGTCAACTGTGTGCTCGAGACGACAGTGACCGATTGCGCCGAAACCAGCCCGAAGGCCACGGCAGTGGACCCCGACACAAAGTTCGTGCCGCTCAGGGTCACGCTCTGTCCGCCCGCTGTTGTCCCGGCCTCGGGGCTCAGTCCGGTGACCGTCGGCGGCCCGAGGGATGTCAGTTGCAGCGTGGTCTCGCTCGTCGCGGTGTCGGATGCCTGTGGCGTCAGCGCGACGCCAAGCGGCGGTCGCGGTGCGACGGCTGGATGGAGATCAAGACTCGGATGCTCTCCAGGCTGTCGGGGTGCGAGCGGTACCACCGGTTTTCCGTTGGCCGACGGTTTCGTCTGCGCCGGAGGTGAGGCCGGTGTCGCCTCCGGCGATGCCACCAAGCGGTGCGCTGGGCCGGGTGTGCTTGTTCCCTGCTCAGCCAGCGGAACCTTCTGCGTGCCAAGGGCCGGAAGCGCAGCCAGCGAACCCAGCGCGATCCCACAAGCCAGCTGCGCACACAGTGCTTGACCAAGTCGGCGTCGTCGCATCGGGCTGAACCGGGGCGCGCCCTTGCGAACAATTGCTGGAGGAACCGCCGGACAACGCTCGCGATTCGACTCTGACTGACCATTGCGCTCCAACCCTGGAGCCGCCGCCAGCTCCGCTCACTCTCTCGGACGGCGGTCGTGCCACCGTCGCCTCGTAGCTTGCAGCGACGCGCTGCCGGTGCGAGTTGCGGTCTGGTGACAACCGATCACGGCAACGAGGGACCTGGGTGCCGACGTGCGGCCGAACCGGTGTGCACCGTGTCGGCGCCTTCCGAGACCGCCGCTGGGAGCGCCTTGATGCCGGCACGCTCAGCCACGCGGCGCACGGCGGCTCCGCCGCTGCCGTGCACCTCGATCCCAGCAGGTCCGATCCGGGTAGCGAGTGCCGACTGGCGTGTTGACAATAGCGAGGAGCCCAATGGTCACAAGGTGATGTCTTAGCGCGGCGCAGTCGTCGGCCGAGCGGCACGAGCACAGGCGATCAGGCGGAAATGGCGGGTGACGTCCTTCCGCTCGGGCGACCGCGTCCCTCCTGCGACTTCGACCACGCTGTCGACACTTCGGCCATTCGGCCGGTTCGCTGACACGCAGCTCGCAACCAGCTCTTCGCGGCGTGATGCACGCGGAGATGAGCAATGATCACGTCATTGTCGACGAGGATCAACGGCGCGACGCCCGCCGAGATGCAACGTTCTGTAGATGCCGAGAGCGATCGTCAGGTCCTCGCTCGAGGGCGTCGAGGGCGTTCGTAGCGCGCAGCGCCCCGAAGGACGCGTCGATCGCGGCCAAGTCGGCCTCGAGATCGCCGGCAGCACTCGCACCGATTCCCTTTTCGATGACTTGCCTCACCAGCTTCGCGCGACTGATCCCTCGCTCCTCCGCTGCCTCGTCCAGTGCGGCGGTCTGCCTCGGATCGAGAGAGATGTTGGTGCGAACCTTCATACACCGCACGCTGCATCACCGGCGCGCCGCTTCCGATGGTATCTAAGGTCTGACGCGCCGCCTCCGGATCCGACCCGCCATCAGCAGCGCGCCGAGCAGAAGGCCACCCGCAGCCAGCAGTCCCACGCTCAGCGGCTCCCATGGCGACGTCCCGGTCGGCGGAACCGGCGGGCTCACCATGGCGGTAACCCTGACGGTGAAGGTGGCGCTGATGGTGGCGTCGTCGGCTTCCGATGTGGTGCACGTCACGGTGGTGATGCCGACCGTGAATGTGCTTCCGCTGGGTGGTGAGCACGCGACGCTCGGAGTGGCGGGATCGTCCGCGTCGGTGGCCGTCGGCGCTGTGTAGGTCACGACGGCACCGGCCGCTCCCGTAGCGGTGGTCGCGATGTTCGACGGCACGGAGGTGAAGGCCAGGTCGTGGTCGACCTCGAGTTGCAGGTCGTACCCCCCGGCCATGTTGAACGGGTTGAACACCGATGCTGGAGCGATCCACCCGCAGAAACCGCCGCCGCTGAGGTTCACCACCTGCGGCGAGGCGACGGTGGCGGCGCCGACTGCGAGGAAGCCCTGAACGGCGAATGTGTTGACGACGGTGAACGGAGTTCCTCTCAGGTCGAGGTTCGCGACTCCGTCTGCGGCGTCCGGGGCCACGCAACTCATCGCCACGGCGTATGGCATCGAGGAGACAGGTGTCCCGCCTTGGCTCAGGCTTCCCGTCGACGAGCTGAAGGTCTGGTCGGCGATGTCGACCGCGAACCTGAGCGGGCTCGTGCTCACCGGCACCGGGTTGATGCGGAGCTTTGTGTAGCTGGTCCTCACGTCCGACCCGGCGCCGACACCACCGGCGGTGTACTGCGAGAAGTTCTCGCCGGCGGCGGTCATAGAGAGCGAGATGTACTCCTCCGGGGTCGACGACATGTCGGCGCAGTACACCGTGAGGTTGACGCCGTCCACGACGACCGTGTAGCTGCCGTCGGCCACCGACGCATTTGCAGCCATGACGTCACCGCAGCTTGCCGGGGCGGTCGCTGCAGCAACACGGCTCGTCAGTCCGAACTGAACGAGCGATGGGAGGATCGCCCCCAGCAATGCGAGTCGGATCACCTTCCGCCACAATCTTGCACGCTTTGTCATCAACTTCCTCTCACGCGCAGCGGCTTGCGCCCACGACCCACGGCATGATACCGACCGACGCGAATTGCCGTTGCAAGTGTCCTAGCGCGATCGGAGGGTGCGGCTCGCACGGCGTGCCAGCTGTTCAGCTGCGCTGCGCCGCCACTCGCCGCAAGCTGCTGCAAGGAGACCCACGACGACGGTCGAGCGTCGCAAGGGAGCGGCGTGCACCGATGCCAGCGGCCGTCACGGAGGCGAGCCCACCTGTGGTCGGAGCACATGGGCTCGCCGAGTGCCGAGCCGCAGGCCGCTCCCTATAAGCGACGCGATCGAGCTACTTCACGGAACGAGCGGCCTGACGGCGTGCCGCGGGGATGGGTGCACGTCGCTCCCGCACAGGGCGCGCGAACTGTCAGTCGAGGTAGTCCTTCAGCTTCTTACTGCGCGATGGATGGCGGAGCTTGCGCAGCGCCTTGGCTTCGATCTGCCGGATGCGCTCGCGCGTGACGCCGAAGCGCTTCCCCACCTCCTCGAGCGTCCGCTGGTGCCCGTCGATGAGCCCGAAGCGCAGCTGCAACACGCGGCGCTCTCGCGGCGTCAGCGTGTCGAGGATGTCCTCGACTTCGGTGCGCAGCATCGTCAGAGACGCTGCCTCCGAAGGCGCGGTCGCCTCCTTGTCCTCCACGAAGTCGCCGAGGTGCGAGTCCTCCTCCTCGCCGATCGGCGTCTCCAGCGACACCGGGTCCTGCGACACCTTGGTGATCTCGCGGACCTTGTCGGGCGTGATGCCCATCTCCTCGGCGATCTCCTCGTCCGATGGCTCGCGCCCCAGCTCCTGCAGCAGCCGGCGCGAGACGCGCACGAGCTTGTTGATCGTCTCGACCATGTGCACCGGGATGCGGATGGTGCGTGCCTGGTCGGCGATGGCTCGGGTGATCGCCTGACGGATCCACCACGTCGCGTACGTCGAGAACTTGTAGCCCTTGTGGTAGTCGAACTTCTCGACGGCGCGGATCAGGCCCATGTTGCCCTCCTGGATCAGGTCCAGGAACGACATGCCGCGGCCGATGTACTTCTTGGCAATGCTGACCACAAGGCGCAGGTTCGCCTCGGTCAGCTGATTCTTGGCGACGTCGTCGCCCTGCTCGATCAGCTTCGCGTAATGCACTTCCTGCTCCGCCTTGAGCAGGGCAACGCGGCCGATCTCCTTGAGGTACATGCGCACCGGATCGTCGAGGGAGACGGAGTCGATCGCCTCCGCCTTGGCGATGAGCTCCTCGTCGATCTCGTCAACCGTCTCGAAGTCCTTGTCGCCGTCGGTGACCTCGATGCCCATGTCACGGAAGGCCTGGAAGATCCGCTCCAGGTGGTCCGGCTCGGCGTCGATCTCGGGAAATGCGGTGAGAACGTCGTCCGGCGTGAGGTACCCGTGGTCCTTGCCCCGGATGATCAGCGTCTCGGCAGCCGTGACCAGCTGATCGGCGCCACCCACAGCCGCCGCGGATGGCGCTGCGGGCTTGGCTCGAGCGGTGGTCGGAGTGGAGGTCACAATCTCAATAAACGCTGTTGGAGCGGCTTGGTGTCGGCCATTTGGTGGCGCACCGAGCAAAGGGACTGCCGGTCGACCACCATCGTGCCACGAGGGGAGCCCGCCGAAACGTCGTGGACCATACCGCGACGCGCTGCC
Organism: Candidatus Dormibacteria bacterium; assembly: GCA_050734185.1. Classification (GTDB taxonomy): domain Bacteria; phylum Chloroflexota; class Dormibacteria; order Aeolococcales; family Aeolococcaceae; genus JAFALX01. The sequence continues at coordinate 17,252 of JBOHUE010000169.1, forward strand.
GGACGCCGTTGCGCAGGGCCCGGCCCCGCAAGGCGTTAATTCTGACGATGGAGGTTTCGGTGGAGGCGGAATCGTAATGATTCGCGCCAGCCGTCTGCTCCCCGCCGTCGCGCTCGTGGCCGGCCTGGCAGCGGTGAGCGTGCCGTCCTCGGGGCCCGCGCACGCATCGTTGAGCTGTCCGGCACTCGGTACGACGCAACTGACGCAGTCACAGTCGGTGACCCCCGCCGGCGGCGCAGCTTTCATTGTCTGCACCGGCCGCGTCCGCACGTTTGACGGCACACCGCTGCAGGTGGACGTGACCGTCCCGAGCGCGCAATACGTCCCTGAGGGCTCGAAGAAGCCGGCAACGCCACCGCTGATGCTGCTGATGAGCGGCTACAGCAACGACGTGTGCCAGTTCGAATCGACCACCCTGGAGGGCGCGGCGGTGCCGGGCTGCGGCGACTGGATCGGGAACAACGGCTACCACTGGAACAACGCGTGGTTCGCCAGCGAGGGGATCCCGACGGTCACGTACACACCGCGTGGCTGGTACGGCTCGTGCGGGACGGATCTTGCCAACAAGTACGACCACCTGCTCGACCCCACCTGCACCGATACGCCGGGTGAGCAGAGCTGGATCCACCTGTACGACCGCCGCTTCGAGATCCGCGACGCGCAGCTCCTCGCCGGCATGGCGGTGGACGCGGGGCTGGCCGACCCGAATCAGATCGTTGCCAGCGGCGACTCCGGAGGCGGCGGCCCCTCGTGGGACCTCGCGCTCTCCCAGGACCAGGTCGTCCAGCTGAGCTCAACGCCTTCGAACGTCGTGACGGCGCCGTGGACGTCGCCTAAGGGGACGCCGCTCCACCTCGCCGCGGCACTGCCGATGTACACGTGGACTGATCTTCTGGACGCGCTCGTCAGCAACGGCTCCGCGTCCGACGGCCTCTCGGGCGCGCCGCCCGACGGGAATCACACCTCCCCTGCCGGGGTCGAGAAGGCTTCCTACGTCTTGGGCTTCTTCCTCAAGGGGATTGCCAATGTCCCCTCGGTCGATCAGGGCGCTCAGTACGCACTGCCCGGTGTGGATCCGACAGCTGACCTGACGACCTGGTTCACCGAGATCAATGCCGGCGAGCCCCTGTTCGGGCTCAACCCGCAGACGAAGTACATCCTTGACCAGATCGGAGGGCAGCTGCGCTCGGCCCTGGTAATGCCGGTGCCGCCGAACGCCGCCGAAGTACCGATCTTCGTCATCCAGGGCCTCACCGATCCGCTCTTCCCCGCGCTGCAGGCGCAGACGATGATCAATCGCCTCAAAGCCGTCGATCCGCACTATCCGGTCACTGCGTTCTACGGTGACGTTGGACACGCGTACGCGAGCAATCCAAGCGACGTGTGGCAGCAGGCGCATGACGAGGGCAACGACTGGCTCAGCGCAGTCCTCGCACACGACACTCCCACGCAGCCGGCGATGACCGTCGACACGACGCGATGCGTCGGTGGGCAGACGCTCCAGTCATATTCGGGCGACTCGCTCGGCGCGATCGAGACGTCGGCGGCCACGTTCACCAGCGCGGGGAGTCAAACCATCGTCCATGTGCTGCCGACGGCACCGCCGCTGGGCACCTATGAGGGCGTGGAGACCGACCCCATCGTCACCACCGTCATCGGCGGGACCTGCCGCAGCATCATGGCGTCGCTGAGCGACATGGCGCCCTTCCAGGCGTCGTACTCATTCCCGATCAGCACGCCGATCACCATGGTCGGGGGTCCGACGGTCAACGTGACAGCGTCTCTCCTCGGCTCGGACGCGATCATCGCGGCGCGGCTGTGGGACGTCGACTCCGCCGGGACCCAGACGCTGATCACCCGAGCGGAAACGCGCATCGTGAACCCGTCCATTCTGCCGTTCGTCACGAACGTGCACCTGGAGCTCTGGCCGAACGCGTGGCAGCTCCAGGCCGGGCACACGCTGAAGCTCGAGCTGACCCAGGACGACTTCCCGACCTGGCGCCCGGACAACGAGCCCGCCAGCATCACACTGAGCAACCTGTCGCTGACCGTTCCAACTCACTGACGAGTCGCGCGTTGCGCGCGGGTCAGCGCGCGGCGAGTGTGCGCCGCAGCAGCGGTGCCTCCGCTGCGAGCTCCGCGAGGCGCGCGGCAAGCCGGCGAACATCGTCCTCGCGCCCGGCCTCTTTAGCCTCCTGCAGCTCGCGCTGGATGATCGCGGCCGCGCGCACCGCGGACGCCTCGTGCACAACGCGCACGCAGTCGCGCATCGCCTGCTCCAGCGCCTCATCGTCGCCAAGCTCCGGCACGTCGATGACGAGCATGCGCGCCGCGGGAGATCGGTCCGCAGGGCGCAGACGGTGCAGGGGAAACTCGCCGCCCTCGGCGTCCAGCGCGACCTCGATGATGTGTCGCACCGACGGCGCGATGATCTCGTCGAGCTGCAAGCCGAGCACGTCGATGAGCGTCCGCGCCGCCGATGTGCGGTGCACGACGATGCCGCCGATGTATGCCTCCCAGCGCGGCGGCGGCTCCTGCGGCGTCTCCGACTCGTCGTCCGGCCCGCCCTGCGCGTCGTCGCCGGCAACGGGCGCCGGCAGCGTCACCGGTGCCGGACGACCCGGGCTCTGCTTCTGCGCCCGCGCGACGTCCTGCGCGAGCGAGCCGGTGGCGACGTCGAGTCGCCGCGCGGCCTGCTGCACGTAGAGGTCGCGCGTCGAGGCCTCCGGAATGCGTATCAGCACGGCGACTGCGCGCTCCGCAGCAGCACGGCGAGCGTCGACGTTGCCGCCCTCGCCGCCCGCAAGCGCGCCGTCGATGAGCACCTGCCACTCCGGTGGCGAGTCGTTGATCATCGCCGCGAACGCCGCCGGATCACGGCGCACGAGCTCGTCGGGATCCTTGACGCCATCGGGGAGCGTGCAGATGCGTGCCTGCAGTCCCTCGGCGGCGACGACGTCGACCGCCTTCGACGCCGCGGCGCGGCCCGCGTTGTCGCCGTCGAAGCACAGCACGAGCGTCGGCGCGTAGCGCGCGAGCGCGCGCACCTGATCGCGCGTGAGCGCCGTGCCGCTGCTCGCGACAGCGTTCTCCACGCCTGCTGCATGCGCCGCGATCACGTCGAAGTACCCCTCGACGATGACGGCCGCGTGCCGCTGCTCGATCGCGGTGCGCGCCAGGTCGATGCCATAGATCGAGCGCGCCTTGTGGTACGTGGTGGTGTCGGGTGTGTTCAGGTACTTCGGCATCGCGTCGCCGAGCGCACGCCCGCCGAAGCCGATCGTGCCCCCGCGCTCGTCGCGGATGGGAAACAGCAGGCGATGACGAAAGCGGTCGCGCATCGATCCGCGCTGCGACTGCGCGAGGCCGGCCGCCACGAGCTCCTCGGGCTTTGCTTCGCGTGAGCTGAGGTACCGCGCGAGCGCGTCGCCGGCGATGCCGCCCGCCGGAGCGAAGCCGACACCGAACTGCCTCGCCAGCTCCTCGCCAACCTCGCGGTGCTCGAGCAGTTGCCGCCCCGGCTCGCCGGCGGCCGTCGACCACAGGACGTGCTCGTAGTACGCCTGCGCCTTGGCGTTGAGCTCGAGCGTGCGGCGCCGCTCGCGACCGGAGCCGGGCTGGCCGCCACGTCCGCTCGTCACCACCTCGACGCCCGCGCGGTCGGCGAGCAGCTCCAGCGCCTGGCGGAAGTCGGTGCGCTCGATGCGCTCCACGAACGAGAACAGGTCGCCGCCCTCCTGGCAGCCGAAGCAATACCACGCCTGCCGCTCCTGCGAGACGGTGAAGGACGCCGTCTTCTCAGCGTGGAACGGGCAGAGGGCCTTGAACTCGCGCCCGCTGCGCTGCAGCGACACGTAGCCGCCGATGACCTCGACGATGTCGAGGCGCGCCTTGATCTCAGCGACGGTGTCAGCGGCCATGGATCACCGCGCGGCGGCTAACGCCGGTGAAAGAGCCCGCCGCGCCGGCGTTCGGACGCGTCATACGCCGCCGCAAGCTCGCGCTGCAGGTCAGCGACCTTGTGCTCCAGCTCCGCGTGACGCCGCTCACTGTCGGCGATGTACGCGGCGTGCTCGGCGTGCACCGCCTGCAGCTCCAGCTGCAGTTGCTTGACGAGGTTCTGGCGGGCGTTGAGCTCCCCCTCGAATCGCTGGCGCTGCTCGATGAAGATGCGCTGCTCCAGTGTGCGCTCCCAGCGGTCGAGCAGCCCGGTCACCATCTCGCGCGAGTCGATGTACATGCCCGCGACCTCGGCGCGCGGGCCGCGCGTGCCGCGCTCGTATCGCGTGATGCGCCCAGGGAGGACGGCGACCGGCTCCAACGCCTCCGGCTCTGTGTTTTCCACAGTTTCCACCGTATCCACAGCCGTTTCAGGCAGCTCGTCCGCAAGGACACCGCGTTGCATGGTCGCGTCCGCCTCGATGCCGAGGTCGCTCAGGCGAATGCCCCATCCGCTGCGGCCGCCGCCGATCAAACGGCGCGCCGGAACGTCACCGGCCTCGATGCGACGCAGCAGGATCGTCAGCGGGAGATCGAGCCGTTGCGCGATCTCCTCGACCGGGATGTACGGTTCGTCGGCGGAGTTCTGTACCGGGGCTGAGGTCTGCGACAACTGGCTTGACATCCGATGAAAGAGTAGGCGATCAGAGGGTGCGAGGTCCTCTCTTTCTTAACGTCCGACGACCTCGACTACATACCGCGAGTTGTCTGTCAGGACGATGATCGCGCCGCTCTGATCGGTGATCACCGCGCGCACCGGCGACGTCGCGAACACGTCGGGCGCGCCCTCGTGCTCGGCGAAGCTGCGTCGAATCGAGTAAGGCGAGCCGGGAGCGGGTGCCTCCAGCTCGTCGCCTTCGACGACGTGCCCGTCGTCCAACATCTCCGGGCGGCCACTCCGCGTGCCGACCTTGCGGACCCTGACGCGATCGCCCATCCCGCCCCCGATTAGCGGTCTCGCTCCGCCCGCTCCAGCTTCGCCTGTGCGGCCGCGAGACGCGCCGCCGGCACGCGATATGGCGAGCACGAAACGTAGTCGAGCCCGAGGTCTTCGCAGATCGCGATCGACTCCGGGTCGCCTCCGTGTTCACCGCAGATGCCGACGCTCATGCCCGGCCGCGCAGCGCGGCCCTCGTTGACCGCCGTCTGCATCAGCCGGCCCACGCCCTCGCGGTCGAGCGTCTCGAACGGGTTGCGAGCAAGGATTTTGTCGTCCACATAGCGCTGGAGGAACTTCGCCTCGGCGTCGTCGCGCGAGATGCCGAACGCCGTCTGCGTCAGGTCGTTGGTACCGAACGAGAAGAACTCTGCGGAGTCCGCGATCGGTCCGGCGGTCAGCGCCGCCCGCGGGAGCTCGATCATCGTTCCCACCAGGTACTTCACGGTTGCGCCCATTTCCTTGAACACGGTCTGCGCGGTTCTGTCGATCACCTCGCGCGTGCGCCGCAGCTCCTCGGCAACCATGACGAGCGGCACCATGATCTCCGGACGCACGTCGACGCGTTCGCGCTTGAGCGTGACCGCCGCCTCGATGATCGCCCGCGTCTGCATCTCGATGATCTCGGGGAACAGCAGCCCGAGCCGGCAACCGCGCAGCCCGAGCATCGGGTTCACCTCGCGCAGCTCGCCGACAGCCGCGAGCATGCGGCGCGCGTCGGCGTATTCGGACTCCGGTTTGCCGAGCGCCTCGGCCCGTGTCACCTCGACGAGCAGGTCCTCGTACGACGGCAGAAACTCGTGGAGTGGCGGGTCGATGAGCCGGATGATCACTGGCAACCCGCGCATCGCCATCAGAATCCCGCGAAAGTCCTCGCGCTGGAAGGGCAGGAGTTTCTCCAGCTCGCGCCGGCGATCGTCGGTGTTCGACGCAAGGATCATGCGCTGCACGATGGGCAGGCGCTCCTGCTGCATGAACATGTGCTCGGTGCGGCAGAGTCCGATGCCCTGCGCACCAAACTCGCGTGCGCGAGTCGCGTCGTGCGGGTAGTCGCCGTTGGCCCACACCTCGAGGCGGCGGAACGAGTCCGCCCAGCGCAGCAGCTGCTGCAGGTCGCCGGAGACCTCGGCGGGGAGCATGGGCACGCTGCCCTGGATGACTCGGCCGGTGCTGCCGTCGATGGTGAAGGCATCACCCTCGCGCACGGTGACGCCGCCGGCAGTGAACTGGCGCTTCGCGAGGTCGACGTGCACGGAGTCCGCGCCGGCGACGCACGGCGTGCCCATGCCACGCGCAACCACCGCCGCGTGCGACGTGCGCCCGCCGCGTGCAGTCAGCACTCCCTGCGCCGCGATCATGCCGTGGACGTCGTCGGGGTTGGTCTCGACGCGAACCAGGATCACCTGCTCGCCGGCCTTCGCCCGCTCCTCGGCGCGGTCCGCGTCGAACACGGCCTTGCCATACGCTGCGCCGGGTGATGCGGCCAAGCCTGTGGCGAGCACGGTTACCTTCGCCGCGGGATCGATGCGCTGGTGCAGCAGCTGGTCGACCTGCTGCGGCTCGACGCGCAGCACCGCCTCCTGGCGGGTGATCAAGCGCTCGCGCACCATGTCGACGGCGATCTTCACGGCCGCCTCCGCCGTGCGCTTCCCGCTGCGCGTCTGCAGCATGTACAGCGTGCCCCGCTCGATGGTGAACTCCATGTCCTGCACGTCGCGGTAGTGACGCTCGAGGCGGTGAGCGATGCGCTCGAATTCCTTGTACGCGCTGGGCAGATCCTCGGCCATCGCGCTGATCGGCTTGGGCGTTCGGATACCTGCAACCACGTCCTCGCCCTGCGCGTTGGTGAGGAACTCCCCATAGAGCTGCTTGTCGCCCGTCGACGGATCGCGCGTGAAGGCAACGCCCGTGCCCGAATCGTTGCCCATGTTGCCGAACACCATGGACTGCACGTTCACCGCGGTGCCCAGGTCGTCGGGGATGCGGTTGAAGCGCCGGTAGTCCATGGCCCGCTTGTTGTTCCACGACGAGAACACCGCGCCTATCGCTTCGCGCAACTGCTGAATCGGGTCCTCCGGGAACTCGGTGCTCGCCTCCCGGCGAACGATGTCGCGGTACCGCTCGATCACCGTGTCGAGCGCCGCGGGGGTGAGGTCGGCGTCGCTTGCCGCGCTGGTGGTTTTCTTGACGTCACCGAGCGCGTCCTCGAAGAGCTGACCGTCGATACCAAGCACGATCTTGCTGAAGAGCTGAATGAAACGCCGGTACGCGTCGAGCGCGAAGCGGCGATCGCCGGTGAGCGTCGCCATGCCCTCGAGTGTCTCCGCGTTGAGGCCGAGGTTGAGCACCGTGTCCATCATGCCCGGCATGGAGAAGCGCGCTCCACTGCGCACGCTGACCAGCAGCGGGTTGGACGCGTCGCCGAAGCGCTTGCCGGTCTTCTTTTCGACCTTCTTCAGCGCAGCCAGCGCCTGGTCCCACATTCCCGTCGGGAACTTCTGACCCGCCGCATAGAACGCGTTGCACGCCTCGGTGGTGATGGTGAAACCGGGTGGGACCGGCAGCCCCGCGCGCGTCATCTCGGCGACACCTGCGCCCTTGCCGCCGAGCAGATTGCGCATCGATGCGCCGCCTTCTTCGAAGGGGTACACCCACTTCCTCTCGGCGCTCTTGCGGGACCGCCCGTTCGGACTGGTGCGCTTGGCCTGAGCCTTCGTGAGCCGGGAAGCCTTCGTCTTCGACGCGGATCGCTTCGTGCCAGCCGCCATCAGCGAGTCATGACTCCTTTATTCAACGCGTGGGCGCGGGAGAGCGTCGGGCAGGGTAGCATCGCGCCGCTTCGGGCCCGATCGAGCGCCGGCCGGTCGGCTCAGCCGGCTCCCCGCGCACGCGCAGCGGCGCGTGCTCGCACCGCGCGCAGCTGATCCTCGAGCGCCGCTGCCACCCCGTCGATGGGCACGCGCACCTGCGTCATCCCGTCGCGCTCGCGGATGGTCACTGCGTGATCCTCGAGCGAGTCGAAGTCGACCGTCACCGCCAGCGGTGTGCCGATCTCGTCCTGCCGCCGGTAGCGGCGCCCTATCGACTGCGTCTCGTCGTACTCGGTCGCGAACTGCGAGCGCAGGTCGTGCTCCAGCTTGCGCGCCGGCTCCACGAGCTCGGCCTTCTTGGAGAGCGGGAGCACCGCGACCTGCACCGGCGCCACGTCCGGATGGAAACGCATGACCGTGCGCTTCTCGCCGCGCACCTCCTCTTCGTCATACGCATCGGCAAGCAGCGTGATCATGGTTCGGTCGAGGCCCAGCGCGGGCTCGATGACGTAGGGCACGTAGCGCTCGTTCGTCTGCGTGTCGAAGTACGACAGGTCGCGGCCGCTGAACGCCATGTGCTGCTTGAGGTCGTAGTCCGTGCGATCGGCGATGCCCTCGAGCTCGCCCCATCCGAATGGAAACGCGTACTCGATGTCGCTGGTCGCGGTGCTGTAGTGCGAGAGCTCGTCCTTGTCGTGCGGGCGCAGCCGCAGGTTCGATCGCCGCACACCCATGTCATCGACGTGCCAGGAGAAACGCTCGTTGCACCAGTACTCATGCCACTCGAGGTCCGTTCCCGGCTTGCAGAAGAACTCCATCTCCATGAGCTCGAACTCGCGCAGCCGGAAGATGAAGTTGCCGGGGGAGATCTCGTTGCGGAACGCCTTGCCCTGCTGCGCGATGCCGAACGGCAGCCGGCGCCGCGTCGAGTTCACCACATTGGCGAAGTCGACGAACATTCCCTGTGCCGTCTCCGGCCGCAGCCACACCTGCGCCGCCGCATCCTCGAGCGGGCCGATGTACGTCTTGAACATGAGGTTGAACCGTCGCGCGGGCGTGAGCTGCCCGCCGCATTCGGGACAGCCGGATGCGTCAGGGGTCTTGGCACGCGCCGCGCGCTCGGACTCGAGGTGATCCTCGCGCCAGCGCTTCTTGCACGTGCCAAGACAGTCGACCATCGGATCGGTGAAGTTCTGTACGTGGCCGCTCGCCTCCCAGACTCGCGGGTTCATCAGGATCGCGGTTTCGATGCCCTCGACGTCGTCGCGCAGCTCCACCATGCGGCGCCACCACCGGTTGCGGATGTTGCGCCGCAGCCGGGTGCCGAGCGGACCAAAGTCGTACACGGCGTTGAGCCCGCCGTAGATCTCGCTGGAGGGATATACGAACCCGCGCTGCTTGCACAGCGACACGATTCGCTCGATGAGATCGTCCGGGCGCTCCAGCGGCGCCGCCTCCGCAGACACGACGGCTCAGTCTAACGAGAGCGCAGCGCGATTCCCGCCCTCGATGGCACGCAGCACCTCGAACGAGCGCAAGCGGCGGTCGAGGTGAAACGCGAGCTCAGCTTCCACGATGCGCTCGAGAATGTCGAGCGTGGGCGCGTCGAGCTGCAGTCGCTGCCACAGGTCGTGCTCGCCGGCCGCTGCAGCGCGGAGCACCTTGATTGCGCGCACCGTGCAGTCGATTCCCGACGCGTCGTCGTTGCCGCACCGCGGGCAGAGGAGTCCGCCACCGGGTGCGCTGAAACGCGCGGGCTCCTCGATCAGCGTCGCGCCACAGGCGGCGCAGTCGTACAGCTGCGGTGCGTAGCCGAGACGGTCGACCATGCGCCGCGCGAACCACACCACCGCGGCGCGCGGGTCGCGAGCGGGGTCGGCGCAGTCGCGCAGCGCGCGACCGACGAGCTCGTAAATCTCGGCGTCCGGGTGATGGTTCTCGAGGACGCGGTCGGTCAGCTCCGCACACAGGGCGGCACAGGCGAGGCGGCGCGGCCCCTGGGGCGACGGCGCGCTCACCTGCTCCGCCTGCGTGAGCACGTCGAGCTCGCCGCGGCCGCGCGCCAGCTGCATGCGGCTGCGGGTGAACAGATCGGTGCGTGGTCCCAGCCTGCTCTGCGGGCGGCGCACGCCGCGCGCGATCACACCAATCTTCCCGTGGTCGAGGGTGAGCACGGTGAGGATGCGGTCGGCGTCGCCGTAATCGACCCGCCGCAGCACGATTCCCTCATCCGTGTAGGTGGGCATCGATCAGCCCTGGGCGGCGCTGCGCTCCTCGTGCACATGCTCGTGCTCGCCGTTGTGCTGCCCGGGCACGATCAGCGAGTCCGGGCTCTCGATGCGCACCGATTGAATGCGATGGCCGCGCACCGCCACCACGGTGACCGTCGCGCTGCCCAGCTGCAGAGCATCGCCCGCCTTGGGGATGTCGCCGAGCCGCTCGTAGATGAGCCCGCCGATGCTGTCGGCCTCGGAGTCCTCGAGGTCGACGTTGAGCAGCTCATGCACATCGTCCAGCGAGAACCGCGGCGACACCAGCACCTCGTGGTCGGAGATGACCTGCAGTTCCTCCTGCTCGCCGAGGTCGTACTCGTCACGGATCGGGCCGACGATCTCCTCGATCAGGTCTTCGAGCGTGACGATGCCGGCAGTCCCGCCGTGCTCGTCGACCACGACCGCCATGTGTACCTTGCGCTCGCGCATCTCGTGCAGCAGCTCGCCGAGGTGCTTCGACTCCGGGGTGAGGTACGGCTGGCGCGCGACTTCTTTCGGCGTCCGAACGTCGTCACCGCGCACGCCATGACGGAGCAGGTCCTTGGCGTACACCACGCCGACGATGTTGTCGATGGTGTCGTCGAAGATGGGAATGCGCGACTTGCCCTGCTCCATGATCACCTTGATCACATCGTCGAGCGATGTTTCGTTGACGTCGAGCGCGACCACGTCGACTCGCGGCACCATCACCTCGCGCACGGGCTTGTCGGTCATCTCCAGGATTCCCTGGATCATCTGCCGTTCCTCGTGCTCGACCACGCCCTCCTGCTCCCCCACCGTCACCATCAGCTTGAGCTCTTCCTCGGTGACGAACGGCCCCGGCGCGTCACGTCCCTTGGTCGCGACACGCACGACGAAGCGCGACAGGGCCGTCAGGAGTCCGACCAGCGGACGCAACACGGTGGTGAGGAAGCTCACCGGCGCACCCAGTGCCATCGCGATGCGCTCGTTGAAGCGCAGCGACAGCGACTTGGGGATGATCTCGCAGAACATCAGCGCGATCAGCGAGAGCAGGCCGGCTCCCAGCGCCTGCGGGATCGACTGCAGGTGATCGGCGATCAGGACCGCAGTCGCCGTCGACGCACCGATCAGCGCGACCGTGTTGAGCGTGAGGATCGTGGTGAGATACGCGTTGGGGTCGTTGTGCAACCGCAGCACGCGCTGCGCGCGGCGGTTGCCTTCCTCCGCAAGGGTGCGGATGCGAAGCCGGCTCACGCTGGTGAGCGACGTCTCCGCAGCGGAGGCGAACGCCGCCACGATGAGGCCCACGACAAGAAGGACGACCAGCTGTGTCATGCGCTATGCGGCGCGCGGTCGACCCGCAGTAGTTGTCGCGATTGGTCTGATGGGTTCATCGGAAGAGCTCGCTGACGCTGCGCCCTTCGTGCACGCGCACGATCGCCTCGGCGATCAGCGGCGCGACACTCAGGATGCGCAGCTTCGGTGCGTCGTCGAAGCTGCGCGATCCGTTGGGGGGAGGAATCGTGTCCGTGATGCAGATCTCGTCGATGGGAGCGCGGTGCAGCCGGTCGAGCGCGCCGTCGGTGAGCACACCGTGCGTCGCGACGCAGTCGACGGAGACGGCGCCCTTCTCGTGGAGCGCCACCGCGGCGCTGGCGAGCGTACCGCCGGTGGAGATGAGGTCGTCGACGATGACGCAGCGCATGCCGGCGACGTCGCCGATGACGTTGGCGATCTCGACGGTGTCGTCGCGCGGACGGCGCTTGTCGATGATCGCGATCGGCGCGTCGAGGATGCGCGCCATGCGCCGCGCACGAGCGGCGCCGCCGGTGTCAGGCGACACGATCACGACCTCGTGCCCGTGCCGTTCGCGCACCCGGCGCGCCAGGATCTTGGTCGCCGTCAGCGCGTCGACGGGAATGTCGAAGAACCCCTGGATCGCTTCGGCGTGGAGGTCGACGCAGATCACGCGGTTGGCGCCGGCGATCTCGATCGTGTTCGCCATGAGCTTGGCGCTGATGGGGTCGCGTGGCTGAGTCTTCTTCTCCTTGCGCTGGTACCCGTAGTAGGGGATCACCGCGGTGATGCGCGTCGCCGAGGCACGGCGCAGCGCGTCCAGGATGATGAACAGCTGGATCAGGTTGTCCGACACCGGGGCGCACGTGGGCTGGATGAGAAACACGTCGTGGCCGCGCACGGACTCGCCGATCTTGGGATCGAACTCGCCGTCGGCGAACCGTGTGATCTCCATCTCGCCCAGGCGGATGCCGATCTCGCGCGCGATGCGCTCCGCCAGCTCGGGGTTGGCCGTGCCGGAGAGCAGCATCAGCTCGCCGTAGGTGCTGTCGCTCACCGCCCGTTCCGGCGCCGTGCCGCCCAGCCGTCGATGTTGCTCTGCCGTGCGCGCCCGACGCCGAGCGCGTCGGCGGGGACGTCGCCGTCGATCACCGAGCCCGCCGCGATATAGGATCGTTCGCCGAGCCGCACCGGCGCGACCAGCGTGGCATTGCTGCCGACGAACACGCCGTCGCCGATGGACGTGCGGTGTTTCGCCCTGCCGTCGAAGTTGCAGGTGACGGTGCCCGCGCCGATGTTCACGTCCCGGCCGACGTCGCTGTCGAGGACACAGCTGAAGTGGTTGATGTGGGTGCCGGGTCCCACCGTGCTGTTCTTGACCTCAGCATGCGTCCCCAACTCTACCTTGGATCCCAGCACCGTATTCGGACGGACGCGGCAGTACGGGCCGATTCGCACGTCGTCGCCGAGGACGCAGTCCTCGAGGTGCGCCTCCGCGATCACGAGGCGGTCACCGCCGTGCACGCCATCGAGGAGGGCGCCCGGACCGATGAAGCACCCCGAGCCGAGCGTCGTGTTGCCGCGCAGGTTGGTCATCGGCCTGATGACCGAGTCCGGGCCGACCCGGACCCCGGCGTCGACGTACGTGGTGGCCGGATCCTCGATGGTCACCCCGGCCAGCATCAGCCCGTCGAGGACGCGGCGCCGCAGCGCGGCCTCTGCCGACGCCAGCTGGCGCCGGTCGTTGATGCCGATCGCCTCAGCGGGGTCGGCGGCGACCACGGCGACCACCGGGCCGCCCATCAGCTCGACCACGTCGGTGAGGTAGTACTCGGACTGAGCGTTGCTCGTCGACAGCTCTTCGAGCGCCGGCCACAGCTTGGCGCCGTCGAAGACGTAGACGCCGGCGTTGCACTCCAGCGGCGGGACCACCCCGCGCGGCAGGTCGGCCGCTTCGATGATGCGGAGCACGGCGCCGTCCTCGTCGCGTTCGACGCGGCCCATGCCCGACGGGTCCGTGGGGACGGCGGTGAGCAGCGCGCACGTGCTCCGCGCGATCGTCTGCGCCTGGAGCAGCCGCTGCAGAGTCTCGGGGCGCACCAGCGGCACATCCGCGCTCAGCACGACCACCTGGCCTGCGCGGCGCAGGCCCTCGGGCACGCTCCGCAGCGCGTCGCCGGTGCCGCGGGGCTCCGGCTGCTCCACGTACTCGGCCAGGCCATCGAGGGCCGCGCGAACTTGCGGCTGAGCCGGGTTCACGACGACGACAGGCTTGCCGCCGGCGACCGCACCGGCCGTGGCGAGTGTGTGGAGCAGGATCGGACGGCCGCCGAGGGGATGGAGGACTTTGGGCACGGCGCTCCGCATCCGCGTCCCCTGCCCGGCGGCGAGGATCACCACCAGGGGTCCGTCAGCCATGTGCTTCGAGTATACGAACACCTCAGGACAGCTTCCCGGGATGGCCGTAGGATGTCGGGATGCGTTCGTTCACCGCGGACATCGGCGGACCCGTGTTCGTCGCCGACTACGGCGGGACCGGACCCACGGCCATCCTGCTTCACGGGCTGGGCGGCTCCCATATCAATTGGGGCTCGGTCGGCCCGGAGCTCGCGGAGAGCTTCCACGTGCTCGCGCCCGACCTGCCCGGCTTCGGCCGCAGCCCGAGCGCAGGCCGGCAGGCGTCGATCGCCGCCAACGTCCGCCTGATCGAGAAGCTGATCCGAAGCGTCTCCGATGGCCCCGCGTTGCTGATGGGGAACTCGATGGGGGGCCTCATCTCGCTTGGGGTGGCCGCCGGCCGCTCTCATCTCCTCTCCGGACTGGTACTCGTGGACCCGGCGTTGCCACTCCCGCGGAGTGACCTGCTTCGCCTCGACCCGGTGGCGTTCCGTTTCATTGCCGCGTATGCGGCGCCGAAGCTCGGCGAGTACTTCCTGAGCCGCGACGCCGCGGAGCTCGGGCCGGAGGGGCTGGTGCGCAGCACGTTGGAGCGGTGCACCGTCGACCTGCGGCGCGTCGACCCCGAGATGGTCGCGGCGATGATCGACCTCGAGCGCGAGCGATTCGAGCTCAGCAACTGGCACGAATCGGTGATCGAGGGGGCGCGGTCCATCGTGCAGACGCTCCTGGCGCGCAAGCACGTCGCCCGATGGATCCGCATGGTGTCGGCGCCGACGCTGCTGCTGCACGGCAGGCAGGACGGCATCGTGCGGGTCGGTGCGGCGCGCGCCGCGTCGGACATCCGCCCGGACTGGGAGTACGTCGAGTTCGACGACGCCGGGCACGTCCCGATGATGGAGATCCCCGCGCAGTTCCTCGACACGGTCGACGACTGGCTCCTCCGCGTGCCCGAGCTGCGCCCCTACGTCGCCGATCGGGGAGCCGCAGCCACCGCCTGATCCGTCAGTGGATCGCGGCGAAGAAGTCCGCGATCACCTTGCTGGCGTCGATCGCCCCGTCCGCGGGACCGAAGCCAGGCGCGTACCAGGTGTGCCCGGCGCCCGTGATCGCTTCGAGCTGCACCGCCGCGCCACCGCTGCAACCCGCCCAGCGGCTCACCGTCACGGGGCCGTTGGAGCTGGGGAGCGGCGCGCCGCCGCAGCCGTCGAGCTGCGCCCAGCGGGTGACGACGTCGTTGATCGACGGGACGATGGCGTCGGTCGCCGACGCTCCTTTCAGCAGGTGGCCGCCCTGGAAGGGCACCTCGCCGTCGAGGGTTCCGTTGATGGCGAGGACAGAGGTCGGGTGGGGCGGATGGCAGTCCTCGCTGAGGAGCATGGTTCCCGCGACGGGAGCGATGGCGGCGAGGGGCACCGATCCCTGGCATGCGTACCGGAAGGCCATGATCGCCCCCGAGGAGAAGCCGGTCATGAACACGCGGTGCGTGTTGATCGCGTAGTGCTGCTCGAGCTGCGCGATCAGCATGTTCAGGAACCCGATGTCATCAACCCCGAGCGTGGGCGCGGGCTCGCAGCAGAACGACCCGTTCCAGCTGCGCTCGACGCCGTCCGGATACACCGCGATGAAGCCGTTGGCGTCCGCGTTGGTGTCGAACTCGGTGGTGTCCACCATCTGATCGGCTGTACTCCCGTTGCCGTGCAGCACGAGGACGAGCGGCGCGGGCGCGTGCGCGTCCACGGACCCCGGCCGGTACAGCCGGTACGTCCGCGCCTGGCCGGCGACGGTCACCTGGCCATGGGTCAGGAGCGCTGCGCCGGTATGGGCCGTGGGTGATGTTCCGGACGCCCCGCCACAGGCTGCGACCAACAGCGCGAGAAGGGAGCCGGCGACTAACGGTCTGCGCACGCTGGGTGGGCAATGTACGCTGACGTCAGAGGACCGCGTCCGCGCTGGGGAGTCGCCAAGTGGTAAGGCAGCGGACTTTGGATCCGCCATTCGAAGGTTCGAGTCCTTCCTCCCCAGCCAAATCCTGTGTACTGATCCGGTTGACGCTTGACAGCTAGCCGCGACGGTGTGTTCCGTCCCACGTGCAGAGGATGACCAGCAGGAACGGAACCAGAACGGAGGCGGCAATCGCCAACGTGTCCGCAGATAACCGTGGGTTCTCAAGCATCACCTGCCGCCTGGTCGCGGGGTCGGTGTATATCCGCCACACGCCGACACCTGTCTGGCCGTCGCGCAGAGCGCGAACGCAGAGGAACAGGATCACGCAGGCATTTGCGGTGACGCCGAATGCGATGAGTCCTTCGATCACACGGCCATGGCCAAGGTAGTAGGCACCGAAGCTGCCCGCCACCGCGGCGACAAGCCCGAACTCAGCGATGACAATGAGGTACCCATTAAGACGGTTATGGATCTCTACGCGTCTGAGCATCTCCAGCGACGTCACGGCACTATGGGCGTTGCGGCGCGTGTGCGGCGCGACCGAGGGTGACCCACCCGACCGCGCCGGCCGCGACGAGCAGCGCGCCGCCAAGGACATACACAAGCCGGATGCCCGCGGCCGCGGCGATGGCACCGCCGGCGGCAATCGACGCCAGCCGCGCCACCTGCCAGACAACGTCGAGCGCCGCAAAGGCGCGCGCGCGCACGGGTGACGGAACGGCGCGCTGCACGAGAGTCTGAAACGCGATCATCCCCGTCGACGTGTTCAGCGCGTAGACGAACAGCAGCGCACCGCCGGCGAGGCCCTGACTGAGCAGGCCGAGCGCGATGTCACCCCCGCCGCGCAGCACGAACGCGCTGCTCACCGTTTGCCACGGCGTGCGCCGCAAGCGGCGCGCGATGGTCAACGGACCGGCGACCGCCCCGATGCCGATCACGGTGAGCCACAGGCCGTACCCCGTCGCGTTCAACCCGTACGCCGAGCGCGCGAGCACGACAAGCAGCGCGGATGTCGCTCCCACCGACAGCGCGGCCAGCGCCTGCACGACCAACAGGGGTTTCAGCACCGGCACGTCGCGCAGCGCGCGTGCCATCTCCGGCAGTTGCCGCCACGCGGAAACGCTGACGCTCGCGGCTGGCAGCCGCGGCATCCCCGCGAGCAGCGCGGCCGACACCGCGAAGCTGGCGGCGTTCAGCGCGAACGCCGCGCGGGCCGACACCGTGGCAACCAGCAGCCCGCCGAGCGCGGCAGCGGCGATCTGTGGCACAACACCCGCGCCCCAGGTGAGCGTGTTGGCCGCCGGCAGCAGCTCGTCGTCCACGAGTCGCGGAACCATCGCGTTGGACACCGGGTTGAACACCGCGGTGGCGGCGGCGAGCACGAACGCGATCACGCAGGCCAGCGGGAACGACGGAACCAGCGCGAGCAAGAGTGCCGCCGCGCCGCGACACACATCGGCCCCCACCAGCAGTCGCGTGGGCGGCAGGCGATCGACCACCAGCTGCGCTCCCACGCCACCGGCGACGAGCCCGACAGCCTCCGACAGCACCAGGACGCTGACGGCGACCGGCGAGCCCGTCGCCGCGAAGACGAACAGCGGCAGCGCGACGAAGTTGACCACGTCGCCGGCGCGGCTGACGACCGCGGCCGTCCACAGACGGCGGAAGCCGGTCCCTCGGAGGGCCCGCCTATATCCCTCGACGTCAGCCGGCGGCAGCACCCTCGGGCATCGGGATGACGCCCAGCTGCTGCATGAACTCGAGGTTGTCGAAGTAGAAGGTCTGCTTCGCCATCGTGTCCCCGACGGCCTCCTGCACCGCGCAGCCGCGAACCACGGTCCGGCGGCCGGTCGGTGGCAGGGTGTCCCCCGTGGGCATCATCAGCGGCCCGGTGTGCGTGGCCTCGGCGGTGAACTCCGTGACGACGGTCGTGCCGTCCACGAGGTGGCGGATCGAGGTTGCGTGCTCGTCGGGGAACGCAGTCCAAAACATCTGCCACACAGCGAGGATCGCGTCCTTACCCTGCGCCGGCGGCATGCCCGGAAGGGTCACCTCAGCGTCATCCGCGTAGGAACGCATCATTGCGTCCGCGTCGTGGGCGTAGTACGCATTCCAGCCGTCTTCCGCCATCTGTCGATAGTCAGCCATCTCGAAGCTCCTCTCAGCCCGCGGCCACTCTGCGAACGGTGACGGTAGCACCTACGCGGCCGGCGTTCAACGCGGGGCGACCCTATACTCCGGGCACTCTGGACCGCCGGGCCGCCGACGCACACGCGATGAGCATCCTCGAGATCGACGACCTCCACACCGAGATCAGGCTGAAGTCGGAGATCGTCCGGGCGGTCGCCGGTGTGTCGCTCTCGATTGCCGCCGGCGAGACGCTCGGTCTCGTGGGTGAGTCCGGCTGCGGGAAGAGCATGACCGCGATGTCGGTGATGAAGCTCCTGCCGACGGGCGGGAGGATCTGCAGCGGTGCCATCCGCCTGAACGGCCGCGACCTCGTTCCCCTGTCCGACGACGAGATGCGCAGCGTCCGCGGCGGCGAGGTGGCCGTCATCTTTCAGGACCCGCTCACCTCGCTCAACCCGACTATGACGGTCGGCCGCCAGATCGAGGAGACGCTGCGCATCCATCGCGGCACGCCACATAACGAGGCCCGTGTTCGCGCCATCGAGGTGCTGGGACACGTGGGCATGCCCCGGCCCGAACAGCGCGTCGACGACTACCCGCATCAATTG
>JBOHUE010000170.1:0-24497 GCA_050734185.1 Candidatus Dormibacteria bacterium
CCGAGCGCCTGCTGGCGCTGCTGGTCGACGACCCGCCGGTCGACGCCCACTCCGGCGGGGCGGTGCGCGCGGAGGCCGACTCCGCGCTCGATCGCCTGCGCGACGCGGGCGCGGATGCACGGACGTACATCCTGGGTCTCGAGGAGCGGGAGCGCGGCAGCACGGGCATCCGCTCACTCCGTGTGGCGTACAACCGCGTCTTCGGCTACTACATCGAGGTGCCCAACGCTCAACGCGACGCGGTGCCCGAGGCGTACGAGCGAAAGCAGACGCTCGTCGGCGCGGAGCGGTACACCACGCCCGATCTGAAGGAGCAGGAGGCCATCGTGTTGCACGCGCGCGAGCGCGCGCTGGCGCGGGAGCAGGAGCTGCTCCGCGAGGCCGCGGCGCTGGTGGCGACGCACGCCGCGGCGCTGCTCGACGCGGCGGCCGCCGCCGCCACACTCGACGCCCTGCAATCGCTTGCGGCCGTTGCTGTCGACTGCGGGTGGGTGCGCCCGGCGGTGGACGAGTCCGAGGTGATCGACATCGAGCAGGGACGGCACCCGCTGGTCGAGGGGTCGCTCGGCCCCGGACGCTTCGTCGCAAACGACTGCACGCTGGACGCGGCCGAGCAGGTGCTCATCCTCACGGGCCCCAACATGGCGGGCAAGTCAACGTACCTGCGCCAGGTGGCGATCATTGTCGTGCTGGCGCAGATCGGTTCATTCGTGCCCGCGATGCGCGCGCGCATCGGCGTCTGCGACCGGGTGTTCACCCGCATCGGTGCGCACGACGACCTCAGCGGCGGCATGTCCACGTTCATGGTGGAGATGGCAGAAACTGCTGCCATCCTCCGCCAGGCGACAGCGCGCAGCCTCGTCATCCTGGACGAGATCGGCCGCGGCACGTCGACGTACGACGGGCTGAGCATCGCGCGCGCCGTGATCGAGCACCTGCACGACTCCCCGCAGTTGGGCTGCCGGACGCTGTTCGCCACCCACTACCACGAGCTCACCTCCCTCGCGGAGGAGCTGCCGCGGGTGCGCAACGCGCGCGTCGCGGTGGTGGAGGAGGGGGATCAGGTGACGTTCCTGCACCGCATCGTCCCGGGTGGCGCGGATCGATCCTTCGGCATCCACGTCGCCCGGCTCGCCGGTGTCCCGGCCTCCGTGCTGACGCGCGCGCGCTATCTGCTCGCAGAGCTCGAACGCACACGGCCGCTCGACGGTGCGATGCCGCCCGAGTCGGCACAGTTGAGCCTCGACATCGCTGCGCCGTCGCACCCGGTGGTCGACGAGCTCGCGACACTCGACATCGACAGCCTCTCGCCGCTTGCGGCGCTCACAACACTGGCTGAGCTCAAGCAGCGCGCTGGGCCGTGATCACCGCCTCCTGCGTCGCGCGGCTGCCCCAGGTGGTCGCCGACGCCATCGCCGCCGGTGAGGTGGTCGAACGGCCTGCGTCCGTGGTCAAGGAGCTCGTGGAGAACGCGCTGGACGCCGGGGCGCAACACATCTCGGTGTCGCTGCACTGCGGCGGGCTCATCGACATCGAGGTATGGGACGACGGTGGCGGTATCGCCGCCGACGATCTCGAACTGGCCCTCGCGCGCCACGCCACCTCGAAGATCACGACCAGCGACGATCTGACGCGCGTGCGCACGCTCGGCTTTCGCGGGGAAGCGCTGGCGAGCATCGGCGCAGTGTCCGACCTGACGCTGGTGTCACGAGACGCCGTCGCGACCGCCGCAACGCAAGTGCGGATGCGGTTCGGCTCGATGCGCGAGCGCAGCATCGTCCCGGCGCAGCAGGGAACGCGCGTGCACGTCTCCGAGCTGTTCGCCACAACGCCTGCGCGGCTGCGTTTCCTGCACAGCGCTGCCGCAGAGTCTGCCGCGGTCGGGCGCGCGGTGACCGAGCTCGCGCTCCTCCATCCCGAGGTGGCCGTGACCTGTGTCAGCGACGACCGTGTGCAGCTGCGCACCCACCACCGGGGCACGCTGCGCGACGCGCTCCGTGCGGTGTACGGCTCGAGCGCCGCCGACCTCATCGAGGTCGAGGCGGTGGGGTCGATCACCGTGACCGGCATGATCAGTACGCCCCACGCGCATCGCGGCCGGCGCTCCGGGCTGGTCGTGGGCGTCAACCGCCGTCGTGTGCACCATCGTGGCGTGCAGGTTGCGGTCGAGGAAGCCTACCGCGGGCTGATCCCGTCGAACCGCTACCCCTATGGCGTGCTGCTCATCGATATCGATCCTGCCGATGTTGACGTCAACGTGCATCCCACCAAGCGTGAGGTGCGCTTCCGCGACGAGCGCCAGGTGTTCGCCGCCGTGCAACGCGCGTGCTGGTCGGTGCTGCAGACGGCTCCAGTCGCTCCCGGCGACGGGATGCTCGCGCCGGTATGGAACGCACCCCCGCCGCTGGAGGCCGGCGCGGCAACGTATCGGGCGCCCACCGTCACCGAGCTCGCTGTCGCAGATGAGCCGGCGGCGGCGACCGCCGGCGCACCGCCGCGTGCACTTGCCGAGCTCCGTCCCTTGCGCGCGCTGGGGCAGGCCGCCGGAACATGGATCACTGCTGAGGCACCCGGCGCGGTCGTGATCGTCGACCCTCATGCGGCGCACGAGAAGGCCATCTACCACGAGCTGCTCGAGCGCTGGTCGGAGCCGACGACCGCGCCCGACGTGCAGCTACTGTTGATGCCTGCGATCGTCCCTGCGGACCCCGCGATGCTCGAGCGGCTGGGGCGCCACGGCGAGTTCATCTCCGCGTGCGGATTCGACGTCGAGCCGTTCGGTCCGGATGCGCTGCGCTGCACCGCCATTCCCGTGGCCGCTGCCGGCGCCGATCCCGAGCGGCTCGTCGTGGCGCTGCTCGACGCGATCGGCGACGACGGCGTTGCGGTGGACATCAGGCGGCATCGCATCGCCGCGTTGGTGGCCTGTCACAGCGCGGTGCGCTTCGGCGACCGGCTCACTCTCGACGAGCAGCAACGACTGCTCGATCGATTGGTCGAGACGCCCGGCGGGATCACGTGTCCGCACGGGCGACCCGCCGTGCGCATCCTCGACGACGCGCAGCTGCGGCGCGCCTTCGGCCGGCCTCCGGCGTGATGCGTGCCCGGCAGCCCGTGATGGCCATTGTCGGGCCCACATGCACGGGCAAGACGCGACTCGCGGTCTCCCTCGCCAGGCAGCTCGCACCTGCCGAGCTGGTCAACGCGGATTCGCGCCAGCTTCTGCGCGGGCTCGCGGTGGGCACCTGCTCGCCGACAGCCGCCGACCTCGAGGGCGTGCGCTGCCATCTGCTCGACGAGGCCGATCCAGGTGACGACTACACCGTCGCCGACTGGTTGCGCCACGCCGAGGAGGTGCTGAGCACTCTCGACCAGCAATCAATCGAGCCCGTGATTGTCGGCGGCACCGGGCTGTACGTGACTGCGCTGATCGACGGCTACGACCTGGGCCGCGTTGCACCGCAGCCGGAGCTCCGCGCCGAGCGCACGCGGATGGCGTCGACCGCAAGCGGGCGCGACGCGCTCGTGGCGGAGGTGACGCATCGCGATCCGACGGCGGCCGCGACGCTCGACCTGCACAACCCGCGTCGTGTGGTGCGCGCGCTCGAGCTGATCGACGCCGCAGGGAGTCTCGCGGCGGCGCGCCGGGCGTCGCCGCGCCCGTCGCTCCTCATCGGCCTCGACGTTCCGAGAGGCACGCATGCCGAGTGGGTGCAGCGCCGATGCGATGCGATGTTCGGCAGTGGCGCACTCGTGGACGAGACCGAGCGGGCCCTGCAGCGCGGATGGTCGCGAGCGACGCTGCGGCGGTCGGGGATCGGGTATGCGGAGGCATTGGAGATCCTGGACGGCACGATCGACGTCGCCGCCGGCGCCGCTCGTGCGGTGCAGCGCACACTCCGATACGCGAAGGCGCAGCGAACGTACTTTCATGCCGACGCCCGCGTGCACTGGCTCGATGCGAACGCGGACCGCGACACGCTCCTCGATGCGGCGTGCGCGCTCCGCGACGCCACGCGCCGCGCGGACCTCTGACGCCACCGGCCGCCAACAGCGCCGGTGCCGCTCACTGACTGCTATCGGGCATTGCAATCAGCGTCGGAGAACAAACGTTTGCACTTTCAGCGTCCCCGTGCTACAGTCCAAATGCCCACTCCGACAGGAGGAGATTTCGATCAATATGCCGAACCAACTGAACACTCGGCAACAGCAAATCCTCGATTTTCTGCGCGCCCACTCGCGCGATCATGCGTATCCGCCAACCGTCCGTGAGATCGGCCACGCAGTCGGCCTGAGCTCTTCCTCAACGGTCCAGAACCACCTCAACTCGCTCGAGGCACGCGGCTACATCCGTCGTGACCCCGCGAAGTCGCGCACTGTCGAGGTGGTTGGATCGAACGAGGCGGCTTCGACGCAATCGGCGTCGGGCGCGACCTCGACCCACGGCCGGATCCTCGCGCTTCCGCTCATCGGCCGCGTCGCGGCGGGTACGCCGATTCTTGCCGAGCAGAACGTCGAAGACCACATCACCGTCGGCCCCGAGATCGCCAGTGACGAGAGCAGCTACGCGCTCACGGTGCGCGGCGACAGCATGATCGGCGCCGGCATCCAGGACGGCGACATCGTCGTCGTGCGCCCGCGGAGCGATGCGCCGGCCAACGGCACCATCGTCGTCGCCCGCATGGAGAACGACCTCACCGGCGAGAGCGAGGTGACGGTCAAGCGCTTCTACCGGGACGGCACCCGGGTACGTCTGCAGCCGGAGAATCCCGCTCTCGAACCGACGTATCCGAAGCAGTTGCAGCTCGAGGGCGTCGTCACTGCCGTCATTCGTCTCATCGCTTAGTCGCAGGACGCACAACGTCAGGACTTCCGCGCTTGGTCGCGACGCACACTCCAGTACCGGGTCAGCGGCCGGTCGGATACTGTGCGGTCGGTGGCGGTGCAGGAGGGTGCGGATACGTCTTTTGCGCTGGTGCGATTTCCGGTGCCGGCTCCGGCGGCACATATCGCGGCAGTGACCCGAGGTATGCGTCCAGCGCAGCCGCCAGCTCCGGTGTCGCCTGACCGTGCACGGTGACGCGCGTCCCGCCGACCTCGTCGTCCTCGACGGCGCTCATCGCGATGTCCGGACGGTGATCGAGCAGCGGCGGAATCGCCGGGGCGAGCGCCAGGGGCAGCAGGGCGATGAACACCAGGCTGACGGCCGTCAGGATGAGCAGTGCGAAGACAATCAGCACACCGAGAATCACGGCGACGTCAGCCCCCCAACGCGCGCGGCCCTCGGGGCGCAGGATCACGTAGTTGCTGCCGCGCTCCGCGACGACGGTGCCCGGCAGCCGGCGCGCGGCGAAATCGTCCACCACGGCGACGGGATCCTTGGTCGTGCGCAGCGAGAACTGGTACGTGTGGGCTCGCGCGTGGTCTTGCCCAGGGAGGTTCTCCACAGCACGCATGTTGTACCGCGTCTCCGCGGCGCTTGGCACACCCGTCCGCGGCGCTACGGTTTGGGCACGGGTGTCGCATCTCCCGGGTCGATGCGCTAGCCTCTGAAGATGGCCCTGCCCGCCGCGTCCACCCCCTCGCTGGAGCCGATTCTCGGAGCGGTGGCGGTGGTCACGGTGCTATCGGTCGCGCTGCTGCTGCACCGCGGCCGCGCTTCACGTCGTCGTCCGCGCTGGTTCTCACTTGCTCTCGCGACGGTGCTGCTCGCCGGCATCTGGTTCAGCCCGCTGAACACCATCGCGCAGCACTACCTTCTCTCCGCACACCTGCTGCAGATCACGATCCTCATGGGCGCGATTCCGCCGCTCCTGCTGCTCGCGCTGCCGCGTCAGCCGGGTGTGCACATCCCGTCGTGGCTGCAGCGGATGCTGCGCTTCGCGGTACACCCAGTCACCGCGATCATCGCGGTCAACGCGGCCTTCTTCGGATGGCACATCGTGGCGCCGTATCAGGCCGCAATGCAGGACGACAATCTGTACAGCCTGCAGCAGCTGTCGCTGCTCGTCACGTCGCTCATGTTCTGGTGGCCGATCGTCACGCCGTTCTCGCCGCCCTCGCGGGCCCTGTCGCCACTCGGGAAGATCGGCTACATCGTCCTCGCGACGATTCCGCAGACGTTTGGTGGGCTGGTGGTGGCGCTCGCGCACCACACGCTGTACCCGCTGTACGCGGACGCACCGCGCCTGATGGGACTCGACGCACTCACCGACCAGCAGATAGCCGGAGCGGCGATTGCGCTCATCAGCAAAATCGCTTTGTTCACCGCTTTTACGGTGATCTTCGTCGGGATGCTCAGCACGAGCGCGAGCGACTCCGAAGACGGTGGTGGCGGTGGCGGCGGCGGCGGCCCGCAGGTCGACCGGCCGAGGCCGCGTCCTTCCGGGACGCCACGCTGGCTCGAGGACCTTCAGGCGGGTCGGACCGTCCCAGAACCGACGCCGCAGTGGCGGATCAAAGACCCGGCAGGGTCAGGACCTCGCCGGGCCTGAGCCCGGGGCCAACCAGGTGGTTGGCAGCCTCCAGTTCGCTCACGCGGGATTGCACGTCGCTGTCGCCGTACGCGGCGCTGGCGATGGACCAGAGTGAATCCCCCGCATGCACGGTGACGTGCCGCGGCGGGCTGGACGCGCCACCCACCACGCTGCCGATCGCGACAATCGCCGCCACGGCAAGCGCTGCGGCACCCGCGGCCAGCCGTGCGCGGTGATTACGACGGGAGCGGTGGAACCGGCGGGTGCCGGCTACGTCGATGACTGCCCACGGCCTGCTGCGAACATGCGTTCCCATGGGGCCAGCATACGGGGAACGGATGTTCGAGTCAAGCGCTCGGGCTCGCGTCTGGCTCAACGGCCATAATTCCGCCGGTGGCGGCAGGACCGAGGATTCGCGTGGGGGTCTGCCTCACCGACGACGATCACATGCTGCTGGTGGAGCACGAGAAGAACGGCCGGCGGTACTGGCTGGTGCCCGGGGGTGGCGTCGAGGTGGGGGAGACTCTTCGCGCCGCAGCTGCGCGCGAGATGGTGGAGGAGACCGGCTACACGATCAGCGTCGGCCGGCTCCTGGTCATCTGCGAGGCGATCGAGCCGGGTGGGCGGCACATCGTCAACCTCGTGTACCGCGGGGAGCGCACCGGCGGCGCGCTGGCGGTGGGGCGTGACCGCTCGCTGCGCGACGCCGTCTGGCAGCCGCGCTCCGCCATCGCAGGCCTGACGATGTACCCGCCGATCAGCGCCGAGCTGCTCGCCTGCTGGGACGAGGACTTCGCCGGGCCGCTGCGCGACCTCGGCAACGTCTGGCGCTGAGCCGGGGCCTCAGCCGGACGCGGCGCCGTCCACCTCGCGCAGGTACTCGCCGAGCCGCTCGTACGCGGCCCGCTTGCGCCGGTCGGTGATCTCGGTGTAGACGCGGAGAGTCTCCAGCGTCGCGTGGCCCAGCACTTCCTGCACCAGGCGGACGTCGCCGTCGGTTGCCTCGAGCAGCGTCGTTGCAGCCGTGTGCCGCGCCACGTGCGGGCTGCGGAGGTTGGCGACGAGATCGAACAGCGCCGGGTCCGCGCCCAGCCGCCGCCGCAGCGCGTTCAGGGCGCGGCGAGCGCCGTCGGTGGTCAGCCGGTTGTGGGGGAGAGCGCGGCCGCGCGCCATCTCGGCGTGGGCGACGCTGATGAACAGCGCCGGGCTCTCGTCGTGGCCACGCATTGCCAGGTAGTCGCGGACCGCGCCGAACGCCTCCTTGGTCAGATAGACGGTCCGGTACTTGCCACCTTTGCCCAAAACGCGAAAGCCGCCGGCGCGCACGTCGGTGCGGTCCAGGGAGCAGGCCTCTCCGATGCGGCACCCGCTGGCGAGCAGCAGGTGCAGCAGTGCCCGGTCGCGATGGTCGCGCAGCGTCTCGCGCGGCAGCGCGCGCAGCAGCCGGGGAACCGAGTCGGTCGGCAGCGGGTGCGGGTCGCCGGTCACGAACCGAGGGATGGTGACCAGACGGCTGAGCTCCGGCGCGATCCAGCCCTCGTCGTACGCGTACGCCAGGAAGCGCCGCAGCGCGACCAGTGCGCGGGCTCGCGAGCGCGCGTTGGGCAGCACCTCGGCCAGCTCGAGCTGGTAGCGGCGGAGCCCCGCGCGGTCGACGTGCGCGCACAGGTCCTCATCGGCGGCGCGGGTTCGCATGAAAGCAACGAACTTGGCCAGATCATGGCGGTACGCGCGCACGGTCGTGGCCGGGCGATTGCGCTGGACGCGCAGCCAGTCGAGATACTCCTGGACGTGGCCGGGGAGCTCGTCGTGTGGCTTCGGCACGTCCGCTGCCCACGACGGGAGGCGGCCGGCGTGTGGCGCGTTCGGTCGGCGGGCGGCGGTGGGGGACATCGTGCCCTGATTATCAGGAGCAATCGGGCTGCGTGACACATGCAGGCTTCAGCGGGAGCCGGAAAACACGGCGACCGCCCCGCTCGCCAGCGCCTCGATCCCGGTCAGTCCGGCGCTCTCGAGCCAGCCGCGCAGGTCGGTGAGCGTGCCACCGGCGCGAGTCATCCCGTGCGGCCGGGCGGCCTCGCGTGCGAGGGTGCGATCGGCGCGCCGGCTGCCACCGCGCACCAGCATGCTGCCGACGAGCCGGCCGCTCGGACGCAGGCAGCGAACGACCTCGGCGAGCGCCGCCTGCGGATCATCGACGCAGTGCAGGCCGTTGTACAGCAGGCAGACGTCGGCGCTCGCGTCGGCCATCGGGATAGCCGTGATGTCGGCCTCGTGCAGCTCGACATGCGCAAAACCGCGGCGCTGGGCGACACGACGCGCCCGGGCCAGCATCGCCGGTGAGGCATCGACGCCGAGATACGTGCCTGTTCGCGATGGCTCAAGAAAATGGAGGGACAGGCCGGCTCCACAGGGGACGTCGAGCACGGCGCTCTCGCCCGGCAGCCGCGCGAGCTGCTGCAGGCTCTCGTACATCGGACCGAAGTCCGATCCCCAGACGGCACGGCCCACCCGGCGACCGACGCCCGGACGCCGGATGTACCAGCTGTAGGCGCGTCCGAGCGCCCCCGCATAGGGGTCCGTCGACATCGGCGGAATCGTACGGGCGCGGCGCGAGGCGTGCTCCTCGTCGCGTTCGTGCCGGAATGGCAGCCGCACGCCGCCCGCTCGACGCGCGAGGGGAGAGGATCGCCAGCTAGCGATTCGCTGATCCGCGATCCTTGTGGACGTCGATCCTGCTGACCGCCAGGTACGCGACGAGTCCAGCGATGACCAAGTCGAGCAGGAGCGCAACAAGCCCATTTCCGACACCCAGACCGCCCAGGGCCCGCGGCTTGCCGATCCAGTCGGCCAGCGATGCGCCGAGCGGACGCGTGACGACGTACGCGAACCAGAACGCGAACACCGCGTTCCACCGCAGCACTCGGAAACCGGCTGCCGGAAAGAGGATCACGACCGCGAAGATCACAGCGGAGGCGCCGTACCCGAGGCCGAGGGTGTATGCGGTGAAGTCGCCGAGTGCCGTGCCCATGGCGAACGTGGCGACGACGGCGGCCCAGTAGAAGGCCTCACGACGCGGCGTGTCGACGCTGTGGATCGACAGCGTGCCCTCCGTCCGCCACCACGCGGCGAAGACAACGCCGAGCGCGACCGCGTAGAGGATCATCGACGCCGTGTAGGGCACACCCAAGCCCACGTGGAGGACGTCCGCCGCCATCGTCCCGAAGGTCCCGACCATGACGACCGCAAACCAGTACGCCGCCGGCACGTAGCGACCCGTGCGGAACTGAATGACGAGCGCCGCAACGAAGAGCACGAAGCCGACGAGGACAGCAAACTCCGGGGCCATCGCGTGGACGAGGTAATCAGAGGTTGACTCGCCACTCGCGGTCGATAGCAGCTTGATCGCCCAGAAGAACGCGGTGATCGCGGGCACACGCACGGCCGTGCGCGTGGTGAGCCATCGCGCCGACGCGTGCGCGCTCGTGATCTCCGACACGGGTCAGCGGCTCATCTGCTAGTCTGTAGCAGCACGTTAGTAGTTGTGTACTAGAACGAAGAAGCGCCGATGACGTCCTATGCGGTCACACCACGGACCCGAGTCCGCCGGCACAGCGAGCGGGGCAGCTACGACCGCGAGCTCGTCCACGGCATCCTCGACGAGGGGATGGTCGCGCATGTCGGCGCCAGCACGGCCGCCGGTCCTCGGGTCATTCCGATGATGTACGCCCGCGATGACGACACTCTCTTTCTGCATGGCGCGCCCGCCAATCATGTCCTGACACGAGCGTCATCCGGCGCCGTCGTCTGCGTCGCGGTGACGCTGCTCGACGGATTGGTCCTTGCCCGGTCCGCCTTCCATCATTCGATGAACTACCGCAGCGTCGTCATCTACGGTGAGGCGCGGCCGGTTACCGATGACGCGGAGAAGCTGCGTGCGCTGGATTTGCTCGTGCGACGCATCACCCCGGACCGCGCCGACACCGTGCGCCGGCCAAATCTGTCCGAGCTGGCAGCGACGCGCGTGCTGGCATTGCCTCTCGCGGAGGTGTCGGCCAAGGTGCGCACCGGTGGACCGCTCGACGACCCGAGCGACGCGGAGTGGCCGGTGTGGGCGGGCGTCATCCCACTGACCCTGGTTGCCGGCGAACCAGAGCCATGATCACGAGTGCGAACCGTTCAACAGGTCCCTGACGCTGCGGCAGGTCTTCAGGCCGCCTTCGCCGAAAAGCCGCGACTGACTGAAATCGGTCGCGGGTCGCCGCGCCAGCTCTTGCAGCGCACGGCGTCCGACGTCCAGCAACGCGAAGGTCCGGCGCATCAAATCAATATCCGGGCCGGTGGCGTGGCCGTCCGCGGCCAGCTCGCGGCGTTGAATCAGATAGTCCATCCAGCCCTGAGCATCGGCAACCGCGTTGGTGACGCTCGGATGCGCTGGCTGAGAGCCGTCCGCGTGGGCATCCAGATAGGTCAGGCAGTCGCATGGCGCGACGGCGGCTGTGATCGGCTTGTCCTTCAGAGCCGCCCAGACGACCTTGCGGTCGTCGACCGAGGTCTGCTGCTTCAGCATTTCGTGAGCGTCCCACCAGTCTCGACGATCCAGCGCGCGCGCGAGCGCCGCCTGGCGGTGATAGAAGTCGTCCTGCATCATCAACGCCGTGGCAGCAGTCAGGTCGTTGCCGGCCTTGGCTGCCGCCTTCCGGCCCTGGTGTCCCGTCAACCACGTCGCGGCCAGCGTCGCCAGCCCGCCGACGGCGGCGCCGATGATGCCCGCCCAAAAGTCCACGGTCGGTCCTCGCTTAACCTGCTGCTCCAACGGCGTCGAGAATCATGACCTCACCCAGCCGCCGACGGCGAGGGTGGGCTCGCGGACGCTACCGGTTGCCCCCCGAGTTCCTGATAATCTGTATTATCAAGAGTTCGACCCGTGTGTTCGCTGGGGCGGTTGGGCGTGTGCCTTCTGTTGGTGCTGCCTCCGCGGGCTCGGGACCCTTCTCCCCCGCACTGCCGCCACGCTGGGTATCGTCCGAAGCGTCGCCCCGCATCGCTTGGAGGCAACAACTCCACCGGAACAACGGCACCGGCGGCTCATGCAGATCTGAGCGCGGCACCTTCCACGATGGCGTGCAGATCGAGGTCCGAGCCGACCCGCTCGAAGAGCGGAACCTGGCTGACGGGCGCCGCGACCGTGACCCATGCCTGACCCTGGATCACACGCCCGGACCAGGCGTCGCGCCACATGCCCTGTGGGAGATAGACCGATCGGCTGGTGATGCTGGGATGCGTCACGGGCGCCACAAGGACGTCGTCACCCAGAAGGTACTCGTCGTTGACGCCATAGGTGACCGTATCTTTCGGATAGTTCAGGAAGATCGGTCGGAGGATGGGGAGACCGGTTTGATGAGCGACGCTCGCGTAACGGTACAGATAGGGCTCGAGGGCGGCATGCAGGCGCGCGTAGAACCCAAACAAACGCGTGGTCTCGGCATTGGTCCAGATGTCGACAGGCCTGTGCTCAGCTCCAAGCATGTCTCGCATCGTCGGCGACAGCGCCCCCAACTCCAGCCAGCGAGTCCATAACTCCTGCTCGTCGGCGACGGGCGGCCCATCGATGAAGCCCGCGATGTCCGGCCCCCAGTACGGGCGACCCGAGATGCCCGCGCTCAGCAGCGCGGGGATGACCGAGGGCAACCCGTTGCTCGAGTCCCAGCTGTGCTGCTGGTCTCCGGTGAAGCCGCCCGTCACGAATTGCTCGCTGCCGCTATAGCCGGAGCGGGCGAAGAAGACGGCGTCACCCGGCTTTGCCTGTTGCGCAGCTGTGGACACGGCTTGCGCGTAGAGGACGGAATACTCGTTGTGCACCGCCGTCCCGCTCTGGCCGCTGGCGTACACGCCATCCAGCGGCGGATCCTCGCCGAAGTCCTGCATGGCGCCGTCGAAGCCATCGTCGACCAGAACATTCCGCACCTGCTGCTCCCACCACGCTGCAGCGGACGCGTTGGTGAAGTCGATGACGGCATGGTCGTGCCAGGCGTCCATCAACGGACCGCCGTGCGCATCACCGACGAGGTAGCCGTGAGTGCGCGCATCCTCGAATCCTGCCGTGCCCCGATAGAGGAACGGGTTGAGGTAGCCGAGCACCTTCTCGCCGCGCGCGTGCAGCCGCGTGGTGAAGGCAGAGAGGTCCGGATAGGTGCCAGGGTCCGTCGGGCCGTACAGCTTCCAGGGCCAGCCGAAACCGACGCGGGAGTCGACAGCGTCGTAGACCCAGACAGCGTCGGCCGGAATCGCCAGGGCTTGCATACGGTCCAGTTGCGCCGTGATGTTTGCCTCGCCGCCGATCAGCGCTTTCCAGACGCCGAACGCCCACCGCGGGGGCAGCGGGGGCAGGCCAACGAGCTGCGCATGCCGCTCCAGCACAGTCTGCGGGTCTGGGCCCTCGATGATCAGCGCGCGCACCCCAACCGCCGCGACGTCGACGAAGAGGCAGCCCGGATCGCTGGCGGCGATATCGAAGGTCGATCGCAGCGCTGTGTCCAGCAGAATCCCGTAGCCGCGGCTCGAGAGCAGGAAGGGCGCGTCGCCACGTAGCTGGTTCGCTGCTCCGGATGCGGGTTGTCGTCGGTCCAGCCATCGAAGATGTGGCCGCGGAGGTCGGGACCGGCGAACCGCTCGCCGAGGCCGTAGAAATGCTCATCTGCGGCGACACGGATTGCAAAACGCCCGCCCGTTGCATACACGGCATTGACCCCGGGGGCAACGCTCATCGAAGAGAGTTGCGCAGCAGCGCGGTTTCGAATCAGAACCGCGGGTGCCGATCCCACTTGTTTCGCGGGTCCGCTTCCGCAGGCGCTCCGTGAACTACTGAGTGCCGGAGCAGCCGCTGGCGGAAGGAGTGCGATGAGCGCCAGCGCGCAACAGATGAAAGCACGCCGTAGTCGGGTCTGTGCGTCCACGGCCTGCGCGATCTCATCGTCACGACGCGAGCAGCGCCGTTGCGGGACGGATGTTGTGGTTGCCTCGAAACACGTTGTCCGGATCCCACGCGGCCTTGACCGCTGCGAGGCGGCGGTATCGCTCCTCGCCGAAGGCGGCGCGAATGCGGTCCTCGCCCTCGTTGCCGATGAAGTTCAGGTAGGTCGCGCCGTTGGCGTACTGCGCGATGTCCGCACGGAATCCGCGCGCCCAGGCCACGTTGCGATCGCTGTCGCGGGCGTCGTCCCACAGTGCGAAGGGGTGCGTCACCCATCGCGCGGATCGTTTGCCCAACGGTGTCGCGTCGCCAGGAACACGAGCCACCGCACCGCCCCAGGGGAGGAGCACCAGTTGCGAGTGCGCCGAGCAACGCTCGAAGCCGTACTGGACGAAGACCTCGAGTGCGAGGTCGGGGAACTCGTCGTGATAGTCCGCCGTCCAGTAGTTGCGCAGCCCTGCCGGGTCATCGTGAGCGCATTGGAAATCGGCGTACGCCATTGGCGCGACCAAGTCGGCGGCGGGACCGAGATCGCGCAGCGGTCGGATCACTGCCTCGCCGTCGGCGATGTCGCCGCTCCAGAGCACTGCAACCGCAACGACGGTCTTTCCATGCAGCACGGTCGGCACGACCTCCTGGGCCGGACCGGTGATGAACAGCAGCGCTGAGCCGAGCTCGTCCGGGGCCGTGTATGCGAGGTCGCGATACGCGCGCACCACGTCCCAGGCGGCGTCACCCGGCCACAGCAGCAGGCCGGCGAGAACGCGGGGTCTCACGGGATGCAGCTCGAACTCGAATGTCGTGGCGACTCCGAAGTTCCCGCCGCCGCCGTGCAGCGCCCAGAACAGGTCTGGGTTCTCCGTCGCGCTCGCCGTGATCTGGCGGCCATCCGCGGTGACCAGACGGACGGAGCGCAGGTTGTCGCACGCCAATCCAAAACGACGCTCGAGCCATCCTGATCCGCCGCCGAGAGTGAGGCCCGCGACGCCTGTCGTCGACGCCCGCCCTCCTGTCGTCGCCAGCCCGTGCTGCTGCGTTGCGCGATCAAGCTCGCCCCAGGTCACCCCTGCGCCGACCCGAGCTGATCGCGTGCGGGGGTCGATGCAGATGTCCTTCATCGGCCGGACATCGACGACGAGTCCGCCGTCATTCATGCTCATCCCCGCCACGGAGTGGCCGCCTGCACGAACGGCTACGTCGTAGCCGTGACGCCGCGAGTGGTCGAGGGCACCCGCGACGTCGGCGGCTGTCGCGCAGCGGGCAATCACGGCTGGGCGGCGGTCGATCATGGCGTTGAAGACCGAGCGCGCACCGTCGTAGTCACTGTGGTTCGGGGTGATCATTTCCATGTCGCCGCGAGAATGTCCCCGGGCGCTGTCACAACGCTGTCAGCTCGGAGTCACCCGCCAACCCATACGCGTGAACGGGCCCGCGAGCTCCGTCAGCGCGTTGCTGCCAGAATTGACAGCACCCCAGCTCGAGCGTCGAAGCCGGGTCCGCCGCGTCCAGCACGCCCTCGATGTCGAGTAGGCTCGTTGCCTGTTGCCTGGGAATG
This sequence comes from Candidatus Dormibacteria bacterium, assembly GCA_050734185.1. Lineage (GTDB taxonomy): Bacteria > Chloroflexota > Dormibacteria > Aeolococcales > Aeolococcaceae > JAFALX01. Next base: position 15,005 of record JBOHUE010000170.1, read on the forward strand.
TGGGGGCGGTAGGTCGCTATGCTCGTTCGGGTTCTGGGGCCGATCGACGTCGTTGCGTCCGACGGCCGCGTCGTACCGCTCATGGGAACCCGTCCGGCGCTGCTCCTCGCCTTGTTGGCATCGAATGCGCCCGCGGCCGTCGCCAACACACGTTTGGCGGAGGCGATGTGGGGAGATGAGCAGCCTGTCGATCCTGTCGGCGCTCTGCAGTCGCAGATAACGCGGCTCCGCAGGCGCCTCGGCGCTGCGGAGGCGATCGAAACAGTGGCTGGCGGATACCGGCTCGCGCATTCCGACGTCGATGCCGTGTTCTTTGAGCGCCGTGTACGCGAAGCGGACGCCCTCGCGCCCTATGCGGCACTCGAGCAGCTCGAAGCCGGGCTCAGCCTCTGGCGCGGCCAGGCGTTCGGCGAGTTGGCTGAACACAATTATCTCCGAGCAGTTGCTGCCCGGCTCGAGGAGCGCCGCAACCTGGCAAGTGAGGCTCGTGCGGCGGCACTGCTGCGAATCGGGCGCGGCGGTGAGGCGGTCGCCGCGGCGGCAGGGCTCGCGCGCGACCAGCCGCTCCGCGAGGCGCCGCGAGCGCTGCTCATGACGGCCCTGACGGTGTGCGGGCGCCAGGCAGAGGCGCTCGACGTCTATCGCGACTTCTGCCGGACGCTCCGCGACGAGGTCGGTCTCGATCCGTCGCCAGCGCTCGCAGATCTCGAGCGGCGTATCCTGCGCCACGAGCCACTGCCGTCGGCGGCGGATGATTCTCTGCCGGCCCGTCTCCCGAGGCGGCCGTCGGGCCAGAGGTCTCTGCCGGAGTTCGCGACCTCATTTGTTGGAAGGGGCCCCGACATTGCCGCGCTCCACGAGATGCTCGCCGCGGGGCGCCTGGTCACTGTGGTCGGTCCCGGGGGCGTCGGCAAAACGCGATTGGCCGTCGAGGCTGCTCGCACACTGACGGCGGATGCGTTTCCCGACGGAACGTGGTTTGTTGACCTCACCTCGGTGCGCCACCCGGACGGCGTCGTGGAGACCATCGCGGCATCGCTCGGGATCGAACGGCGGTCAGGCATCGCCGGTGTTGCGCGGCTGGCGGAGGCGCTGTCCACGCAACGTTCGCTGCTCCTTGTCGACAACTGCGAGCACGTGCTCGGCACCGCCGCGGACGTGATCGATGAGCTCATCGCGCACACCACGGCGGTGGCCGTCCTTGCCACGAGCCGAGCGCGCCTCGGCGTCGCCGCGGAGCGATGCCATCTGGTTGCGCCGCTGATCACACCGGACGCGGACCGCGCCGTCGGCAGCGCGGCAGAGCTCTTCCTCGACCGGGCTCAGGCCGCGTGTCAGGACTTCTCGCTGGATCCAGCCGCCGAGGTCGCGGTGTGCGCCCTGTGCCGGCACCTCGACGGCCTCCCGCTCGCGATCGAGCTCACGGCGATGAGCCTCAACGCCTTCACCCCCCTCGAGATTCTCAGTGACCTCGAGGCTCGGATGCGCATGCCGGAGCGACGCGGGCGGGACACACGTCATCGATCCATGGAGGCCGTCGTCGCATGGTCATACGACCTGCTCGACGATACCGATCGGCGCTGCTTCGAGAACCTCGCAGTCTTCGTCGGCGGCTTCACTCGGGAGGCGGCTGCGCCTGTGGCGGAGCTCGCTGCGGCCGAGGCGGCCGTTCGCGTCAGCGGCCTCGTGGATCGCTCGCTGGTCTCTGCGACCCCGGCCACCGGGACGATGCGCTACCGGATGCTGGAGCCGGTGCGCGCCTTCGCCGAGAACCTTCTCGACGCCCGCGGCGGTTCACCTGCCGCCCGTGGTCGGCACGCCGCGTGGTTCATAGAGTTCGCCGGCGCAGCAGGCGCAGGACTCTGTGGGCCCGACGAGAAGACGTGGGCCGAACGACTCGACGTCGAGCTCGGGAATCTTCGCGCCGCGTTTCGACATCTTGTCGAACGGGACAACTTCAGCGGCTGTTTGCGGCTGCTCGCGCCACTGTTCTGGTACGTCTGGTCGAGCGCGCATTCGGAGGTTGGCACCTGGGCCGAGGAGGCGGTGGGACGCAGCCGGGATCGCGATCATCCACTCTTCTCGACCGTGTGCGCGGCCGCCGCCGTCGCCGCTTGGCAGCGTGGCGACAGCGACATCGCGCGCACGCTTGCCCAGCGGGGAATCGACGCTGCCACCGGCGAGCCAGCGCGTGCTCGCTATGCGATCGACACGCTCGGGGACGTGTGCCTCCTCCACGGCGACAATCGCGCTGCGATCAGGCTCTATCGAGAGGGCATCGCCCTCGCCCGCCAAGCTGATGACGCCAAACATGTCGTCATCGGATCGTGCAACCTCGCGCTCGGTTTCGGCTACTCAGGTGATGTCGAGGCGGCAATCGGCGTGGCCGGTGAGGCGCAGGAGCTCGCGCACGTCACTGCGAATCCCTCGAACGTCGCGTTCGCAACCTTCGTCCGCGGGGAAGTCCTCGGAGAGACCTCGCCGGAGAAGGCGCTCCCCCTACTCAATGAAGCTGTCGTCGCCGCGGGGATCGCCGGCAATCGTCTTCTCATGGGCGTCGCGGGCCTCTCCGCCGTTTCTGTCGCTGCGAGGGTCGGCGACCCCGGCGATATGCTGGCACGCTACCCGCCGCTGCTGGACCATTTTCAGCGGAGCGGTGCGTGGACGCAGCTGTGGATGACGGTGCGCACGCTCATCGAAACTCTCGTGCGCGCCGGTCGCGCCGAGCCCGCCGCAACTCTGCTTGGTGCGCTACAGGCGACCAAGCGGGCTGGGCCCCTCATCGGCGCGGACGCAGATCGCCTCGCGAGTGCGGAGCGCACGATCCGTGCGCAGCTCGGCGATGCGGAGTGCGATGGACTCAAAGCCAGCGGGGCTGCGATGGGAGATGCGCCGGCCGTCGACTTCGCGCGCGCGATTCTCGCGCTCTGAGCGACGGTGGTGTCGCACCCCGCGAATGCTGCTGGTGGCGTGCCCGCGATACGTCAGCGCGCGTGCACGCCCGTCGACCCAACAGCGGGCGCTGAGACCACCGCACGACGACGTTCGCGCCGAGTCCGCCCTGCGGCGCCGGCGGTCAGGATCACCGTCACAAGCGCAACCACGACGATGGCGAGCGCCACACGAAGCGTCGTCGCCGTCGCGACGAGCCCGATCGCTGCCGGTCCGGCCAGAAAGCCGAGCCAGCCGATCGTCGAAACCGTGGCGACCCCGTCGCTCCGTGACATTCCAGGAGCGGACCCGGCGGCGCGGAACAGGACGGGGACGATGACGCCGAGGCCCGCGCCCGTCGCTGCATAGCCGGCGAGCGCCGCCGGCGGCGTAGCCACAACCAGCGCCGACGTCAGTCCGAGCGCGGCAACCATCGCGCCGCCGCGCGCCACGACCACCGGGCCGAGCCGGGTGACCAGGCGGTCGCCGAGCACGCGGCTGGCGAACATCGCCAGCGAGAAGCAGGTGTAGCCGGCGCCGGCAAGCGCCGCGCTTGTGGCCAGTGAGCGCGATAGATAGACAGAACTCCAATCGGCCACCGATCCCTCGGCGAGCAATGTGCCGAAGGCGGCGATGCCCAAGACGAGCACGAGGCCCGGCGGCCGCGCCAGCACGCGGCGTGGTGCAGTCACCTCGGATCGCGTCTCGATGAGGCTCGTTCTGCACAGCAATGCGGCGACGATGACAAGGGCGCCCGCCACGCCCAGGTGCGCGCGCGGCGCCACACCGACTCCGGCAACGAGTGCTCCCACCCCCGCACCCGCGAGCCCTCCGGCGCTGAAGGCCGCGTGGAAGGACGAGAGGATGCTGCGCTCGCGACGTCGCTCAAGGGCGATGCCCTGATCGTTGGCGGCGACATTGACCGAACCGAAGCCCACGCCGAATCCGAAAAGACTGAGTGCGAGGGCGGCAAATCCGGTCGACGCCCCAGCCAGCGCGAGCGACGCGGCGGCGATCGCCAATGCGCCCACCGCGACGGTTCTGCTTCCGATGCGCCCGCACAACCGGCCCGCGCCGGGCATTGCCAGCAGCGCGCCCAGCGACGCGGCAAACAGCGCGACGCCGAGCTGCGCGTTGCTGAGTCCAGCTTGTCGTTGCACCGCCGCGACCCGGGCCGCCCACGAACCGAGCAATAGACCGTCGGCAAAGAACACGACGGTGATCGCGGCACGTGGCGAGCGCATCACACGATGACGATCTCGACGCCGCGAGCGCGATATGCGTCGAGGTCGACACTTGCAGGCGGCTGCTCTATCACCAGGCGGGTGAGCTCTTCGATCGGCGCGACGACGAACGCGCCCGCCGTCCCCAGCTTGTCCGCGGAGGCCACCGCCACCACCTCTGCGGCGTTCTCGATCATCAGGCGCTTCACGTACGACTCGTCGAGCTGATTCACGGTGATGCCGATCTCGGGGTGCACGCTGCAGACGCCGAGCACCAACACGTCGGCGCGCACCGCGCGGAGCGCCTCGACGGTTGCCGCGCCGATCATGGCGTGCGCTGCCTTGTCCACGTGACCACCAAGCACCGAGACGTCGACCGCGGGGTGATCCGCCAGGGTCATCGCTATGGCCGGGCTGTTGGTGACGACGGTCAGGTGGAGGTTCGCCGGGAGATGCCGGGCCACCTCGAGTGTCGTGGTGCCGGCGTCGAGCAGCACGACCTGGCCGTCGCGGAGCAGGCGGCACGTGGCTCGTGCAATGGCCGCCTTGGCCTCCGGCGCCTGTTGCAGTCGGGCTCCATAGGTGGCGGCACCGACGGCGGGAGGCAGCGCGCCACCGTGGACCCGGCGGAGCAGCCCGGCGTCGGCGAGTTCCTGGAGGTCGCGACGCACCGTGTCGGGCGACACGGCCAGGTCGGCGGCGAGCACCAGCGCCACCACCCTCCCCTCTTGCTGCAAGCGGCCCAGGATCGTTTCACGGCGCTCGGCGGTCAGCATGACGCACATATAAGCAGAAACGCGCAAGAGGCCGCACTTAAGCGCACCTCAAGAAGTCGCCTGCGGCTCGAGTCGGACAGAATGCACACAGAAATGAGCCCTGATCCTCCAGCCCGTATCCGAGCGATCGACATCGCGGCGAACCCGGAGCGCCCGCCGCGCCACGAAACGGTCCTGCCAGAGCACCCGGCCGAAGCCCGCGAGATGCTCGAAGCGGCGCTCGCCGCAGGCGGAGAGCCTGCCGCGCTACGCCAGGTCGCGGCGCGGTTTCCGGCATACCTCGACGCCTGGGCACGCCTGAGCCAGGCCGCGTGGCGCGGTGGCGACGCGGTCACCGCGTACGCGTTCGCCCGAACCGGCTATCACCGCGGCCTCGACGCGCTCCGCCGCAATGCCTGGGGCGGTTCGGGGCTCGTGTACTGGTCGCGCCTCAGCAACCGCGGCTTCCTGCGCGCCCTGTACATGCTCCTGGTCTGCGCTGCCGCGATCGGCGAGGTGGACGAGGCGAACCGTTGCCGCACCTTCCTGCTCGACCTCGATCCCGACGATGGCCTCGGCGCTGCCGCGATTCCCGATCCTGTCGAGCAGGGCTGGGCGCCTGCCGAATTGCCCTGACGGCCTGAGGCTACCTCGCTCGCCGGTAGATCTGTGTCTGAACGCCGTCGCTCCCAACGGTCGTCGACTCGGCGAGCTGGAACCGGAGCCGTGCGATTCCCTGAGGGAACAGACGCCTGCCACGCCCGAGGATCGTCGGAAAGACCATGAGCCTCAGCTCGTCGACGAGGTCGTTGGCCAGCAACGCCGCCACCAGAGTGCCGCTCCCGGCCACCAAGATGACGCCGTCGGTCGCAGCCTTGAGTTGTGCGATCCCATCTGACACGTTCCCCGAGATCACCGTCGTGTTGTGCCACGTGGGATCGGTCAGCGTGGTCGAGACCACGTACTTGGGATCGTTGTTGAGCCGATCTGCGAAGGCTCCCTCGCGCGATGGCCACGCCTTGGCGAAACCCTCGTAGGTCACTCGGCCAAAGAGGTGCGCGGCGGCCCCCGTCAACTCGTCGAGCTTGAACTTGTCGCCGTCGGCGCCGCGGTCGTACTCGAAGGTCCACGCGCCGTTTTCGTGGCCTTCAGACCCTCCCGGATCCTCGAATACTCCGTCGATCGATACGAACTCCGTCACGACCAGCTTGCCCATTGCGTGTCTCCTTCGCTGATGCCTGCTCGTTTTGACGGCCGCTCTGAACGGAACTCATCGCCGTCACTCACGCGCGCCAACGGCGTCCCCGCGGTGAACCGGTGAACGACGCAATGAGTGTTGGTGGCGCACATGCCAGCCACGCGTCTGTGAGCGCCTCGCGGAGATCGTCTGTACTCACGAGCGGCAACTGAACGAGGACCCCGGGGAAGCCGTCGAAGTGCGCCATGGTGAAGAACACGCCGGGATGCGCGGCGAGCGTGGCCTCCTTGTCGTCAAGGTCCGCGACTCGCACGGCGAGGTTGGGCCCCGGAGGGATCGGGTCGTCGCCGAACCGCCGAATGTCCGCTTGGGTGAACGGCCGCTCCCACGCGAAGGACTTCTTGCGTACGAACCACGTTCGGTTACCGTGGCGCTCACCCTCGGTCACCTCGGGGAGCTCGCGCACAAGATCGGCTACGTCGGAAAGCGTCGTCATGGAGCCGGCGCCTCACCCGCTCGCGACGCGCACGGGCGGCTCGCTTGGCACGTCGTCGCGGAGCTCGGCAACCAGCGAATCAACAACATCCCGCAGCGATCCGCCAGCGGCGACGATCTCGCGCTGCCGCACGCTGCTCGACCCACGACGCACGATGTCAACAGCCGCCTGCAGCTCGGTCGTACAGCGAAGCCGCGAGGCGACCGGCGTCAGGTCTTCGATCAACTCCGCGATGGCGGTGCGCAGCGGCACCGTCGTTCCTGAATCGTCCACGATGATCGACGCGTCCAACCCGAACCTCGCCGCGCGCCACTTGTTCTCGCGCACGAGCCACGAGTGCGGCACCGGCAGCGAGTAGCCGCGATCCAGCTGCGTGTCGAACTGATGCACCAGACACTGCGTCAGCGCGGCAACAACCGATACCTCGCGCAGCGTCGGAATCCCGTCGCATACCCGCATCTCAATGGTGCCGAATCCCGGATGCGGCCGGATGTCCCACCACACCTCGCGAATGCTGCTGATCGTCTTCGCCGCTATCAGGGTCTCCATCAGACTCTCGAACTCCGGCCAGCCGGACAGCTGCCAGGGCGGTCCCGCGGTCGGCAGCCCCTCGAAGATCTTCGAGCGCCACGACGACATTCCCGTGTCGTGGCCCAGCCAGTACGGGCTCGACGCGCTCAATCCGAGAAAGTGCGGGATGTATGCCGACAACGCGTTCACCATCGCGATCGCCTTGTTGGGGCTGCGCACCCCGATGTGCACGTGAATCCCGAAGATCTGCAACTGCCGAGCCGGCCACTGCATGTCGTTGACCAGCTGGAGGTACCGTGGTTCCGGCGTGATCTCCTGTGTCGCCGGGTCGGTGAACGGGTGCGTGCCCGAGCACATGAGCGCGAGCCCATGGCGCGCAACGTGGCCCTGCAGCTCGTCCAACGTTGCGGTCAGATCAACGCGCGCATCGCCGGCGGTGTGACAGATGCCCGTGATGATCTCGATCGTCGACTGCAGCAGCTCGGGCTTCGCCTTCGGATGGTGCCCGCCGTGCTCCGCGCCCATCTCCGCGAGCAGCGCCTGCGCCCCGCTCACCAGCTCGCGCGAGTCCGGGTCGACGAGCTCGAGCTCCACCTCGACGCCAATGCTCGGGCCGCTGCTGGACGCGAAGTCGACGGGCATTGAACCCCCGGTTACTGCTGGAGCCGCGCTCCGATATCGCGACGGTACCCCGGGAAGTACTGCTCGATGATGTTGAGGTCGAACGCCGGCAGGATCGAGGTGACCGGCTCACGCTCGAGCAGATAGCGAAACGACTCCTCGACCAGCCGTTTCGTATCGACGCCCGGCGCCATCAGCGCCGCCTCCTCCTCGTGCACCGTCACCTCGAAATCGCGCGCGCCGACGGTCACGTGATAGCGGACGCGATCGCGGTCCTGCTCGCCCTCCCCCACCACGACGGCCTCGTCGCTCACGAGCGCTCCCCCGGCCGCCGGCGCGTTTCCGCACCGGGACGCTTCTCGAGCACCGCCTCGAGGTGCAGCGTGCGCTCGAAGGCCGCCCACACGGCGTCGCTCACCACGGTGCGCAGACGGCCGCGCTCCAGCTGATACAGCGCCTCCGCCGACGTTCCGCCCGGCGACGTGACCATGTCGCGCAGCTCGGCAACGTGCTTGCCGGAACCAAGGGCGAAGGCCGCCGAGCCCTGCATCGTGTCGAGCACGAGCTCGCGTGCGACGTGCCGGGGAAAGCCGAGATGCACCGCCGCATCGGTGAGCGCCTCGATGAACAGGAAGATGTAGGTCGGCCCGGTGCCGCTCACGGCGGTGGCCATCGCCACCTGGCGCTCGTCGTGCACCTCGAACTCGCGACCGAGCGCAGACAACATGGCGCGCGTGCGCACCTTGCCCTGGGCATCGACGCTCTCTGTCGCGTACCACACCGTCACGCCCTGGCCGATCTGAGCGGGTGTGTTCGGCATCGAGCGCACGATCGCGGGATGCTCGAGCGCCTCGCCCAGCGCCGCGGTGCTGGCGCCGGCGAGGATGCTGATCACCAATTGCTCCGGCGGCAGGATGCCGCGCAACTCGTCGCTGACCGACGGCAGCATCTGCGGCTTCACCGCAAGCAAAAGCACGTCGGCGTCACGTGCGGCGGTTGCGTTGTCGTCGGTGGTGCGCACGCCATAAGCCGCCTCGAGCTGCTCGCGGCGAACGGCGCGCGGATGGCTTGCGAGCACGTGGCGCGCGTCGATGAGCTCGTGGCGCAGCAGGCCGGCCAGCATCGCCTCGGCCATGACTCCGGTGCCGATGATGCCAAGCCGCGCGTTCTGCAACGCGGATTCGTTCATGGTTCGGGCCACCTTATCAGGCGACGATCGTGGGAATCAGGGCTGCGCTACGCTGCGTCGACCATGGCGGCGCCCGGCACGACCGCGACCGAGTGGCTGCGTCGCTGGGATGCGCAGCAGCAGGGGCACATCCCCGATCGTGAAGAGCGGTTCGCTGCCATCACCGAGGCGCTGGCCGCGCAAGCGGGTGAGCGGCCGCGCGTGCTCGACCTGGGCAGCGGCCCCGGATCGCTCAGCGCGCGCGTGCTGCAGCGGCTCCCGGAATCGCAGGTCGTCGCGGTCGACACCGATCCCGTGCTCTTGCGCATCGGCCGCGAAGCGCTCGCGGGCGACCGGGTGCACTTCGTCGACGCCGACCTGCGTGGCGACTGGGAAGCCACGCTGCCCGCCGGCCCGCCGTTTGACGCCGCGGTCTCGACCACGGCGCTGCACTGGCTGAAGCTGGCGGAGCTCCTCCCCTTCTACCGGCGCCTGGCGTCGGTGCTGCGGCCGGGCGGACTGTTTCTCGACGGCGATCGCTTCGATTTCAATCACGACCAGCAGCAGATC